>JBAUZZ010000164.1:0-8545 GCA_049585495.1 Chthoniobacterales bacterium
TGTAAAGTCCCGGCAGGGTTTTTGCGTTCGGCGATTCGTAGGGCGCAGACAGTCCCTCGGATTTCAAGATTACCGCGGCTACTGGATCGGAGCTCCATAAAACGTCGGCTTGCGCACGTTCTTTCTCCGCGATTAGACGATCCAACAGCTTCTCTTCGTTGCTTGGCTTCCAGATCAGCCAGGGGTGTGGGCACTTATTTCCTTTGACACCGAATAGGGCGAGGCGGCCAAATGGGGTTGTCGTCCAGCGATCTTTGACCAAAGGCGTTGATCCTTCGACTAGCTAACGGCGAAGCGCCAATTTTCCATTTCAGGCGGAACCAAGACATCATGGGGTAACGATTGTCTGGATGTTAGTATTAGGCCCAGGCACCCAAGGCAACGTTGTACAACCCGCATGGACAACATTTTCCACTCCGGGTGTGTCTGATATGTTACCCGATATAACGATCCCCCCGATTCCTTGGATGGGGAGGGATGTGTCGGAGGCATCCAGTGCCAGATAGTTAGGTGATTGTTTGTTTCCATAGATGTAGTTGCCAACGAAATAGATTTCCCCGCAGAAGAGACTCGGTGCGGGTGAAGTGTTCACGAAGATTTGAAATGCCGCTTGGTAGTAATCGGGGGAATTGGTGAACCAAAATCTGTTCCCCACAATTTCAATCGGGCCAGTGACGCCATTCGGAAGGCAGTTCATGGAGAGTGCCGTCGCCACATGGACGAAGTTGTTGTTTTGGATGAGATTGCCCTGGTGACACACTTGGGGGGAATTGAGGAGTCCATTATTTGAGCCCGGTTCCAGGCCCCAACCTACTTGGTTCTGGGGGACAAGACCAGAACCGTAGATCGTGTTGTTCTCACAGTCATATGCCCCGATGGCATTGTAATATGCCCCGTTCGGGTTGTTGAAGTAGAACGTGCAACCCCAGATTGCTGCATCAGTAAGGTAACACCCGTTCTGGTGGTCGGAGTCCATCGACAAAATGGAGAGTCCATCACCACCAAGGGACCCGTAGGAGTTGAACACACAGTTCTCGACATGGACCCCTGAGAAGTGTGTGCCTTTGGGATAGGAGTTGCCGTCGATATTAAACAACATGGGGAAACACTCGCCATTGCTCCCGTCACTTCCCCAACCACTCACATTGCAGTTTTTGAAGAGGATGTTGTTCCCCATCATGTTACAGGCGACGGCGTATTCGTTGGTGGCATTCACTTGAACCGTGAGGTTCCACACCTCCCAATTATTCACCGCATAACCAATAAAGACGTACCTGCCACTACCCGCCCGTCGTTCGATTGTGGTGTTCCCCGGACCCGAACCGACGAACTGGACATTGTTTTCGATATCAATGTTCCCGTCGGTTAAATAGGTGCCAGGAGACAAGTGGAATGTGGCGTGACCATTGGGATATGCCGCCAGCGCAGCATCAAAGTTTTGACTTGGGTTAAGATAGACCTGTGCATTCCCAGCAAAAGGAGTAGGTACGTCGCGTCCTGGAAACGGATGAGTTGCTACATACGAGCATACGCGGGCTACCGGAAAGCCCGTAGGATACCCTGTAATATAGGACTCCAATAGCGAATGCCAGCTATTCGGATTGGGGTAGCTCGTAATTGGATGCTGCTGGACCCAAGTTGCGACTGCTAGTGGTGGAGATGGGAGAGCCTTGACGTAAGCCACTAGTTTATTTTGCCACGCGATCTGTGCTGCTGTGGTTGCGTGTGCGAACACAGATACGAAGAATGGAAGAAGTACAGATAAGATAGTTTTCATTTCTCTCCCTTCTCCAGCAGCGCCTTAATCCGTAAATACTCCAGCTAAACGCGGCTTAGTTCCTCTACGAATCGCTTCTGGAATAAGATCAAGTAGATACGTATTGACGTCGAACTATTGCAGATCGCTATAGATTCTGATGATGTGCTATTCTGCGGAAGTAGCTACAGGCGATAGGTTTATTTGGACGGGATCCCTCGTTAGCACCGTCGAGCGTCAATTTCACGAATCCGTCCATTATCGACTGGGTCCGCAAAACGAAATTGTAGTTCCCGGCTCACCACAGCGCTGCGAGGAAGGAACTTAATCTTCTTTGGATTAACGGCTTTAACGCTGCTAAATGGGCTCTCTCACGCTGTTCATGGAGGATTTCATAATTATGGTTTGTATCATAATTCTGGCAGTTATTGCAATGCGAATTTGATTTATCTTTTTCCCGGAGCGGCTTTTCCGGCAAAAAATGACGGTGGAGTTACGAAACACGGTTGCCCGTTGACACCAAATAGGGCGAGGCGTCCATTCGTATTGTCGCCCAGCGGCCTTTGATCAACGGCCTTCTTTCTGTCCCCGGCGACATGGACGTTACTGGCGACTCTGAGAAATCCCGAAGTAAGTCGATAGGCGACAGCAATCTTTAAGGCACCGGGAGGAGACAATGAAAATCCGCTTCCTATTTGCCCTAGCAGGGTTCGCAATTAGCTTAGCCTTGCCGACCTTAATGGCGCAAGATGCCATGAAGGTCGTACCGGCTGATGAGTTGGTTTGGAAACCGCACCCAGTGTTCAAGGGTGCGCAAACCGTCATCCTGGTCGGAGATCCTACAAAAGCCGAGACAATCGTTCAGCGCGTCAAGTTACCCCCCCATTTCCAAAGTTCCGCCGCACACTCATCCTTATTGGGAAGTCGTCACTGTGCTTAGCGGCACTTATTGGAATGCGATGGGTGACGACATGGAGAATGGCGTGGCGCTAAAGCCGGGATCAGTTTTCGTGCTTCCTGCAAATCACACTCATCATACCTGGACAACTGACGAGGAAGTAATTGTCCAGGTTAACTTCACTGGCCCGGGAGGTGTTACCTTCATTAATCCGGCTGACGATCCGCGAAACACGCCAGATCCCCAACTACGCCAACGGCTTCTCACGGTCTTTCAAAAATATAGCGATGCAGAGAACAACGACGATGCCACCGCAGTCGCCGCGCTGTTCACGGAGGACGCGCTTTTCGTAGCACCGGACGGCATGTTTAGCCGTCGGCAGGCGATCGAGAAAAAGTACGAAGACACGTTCTAGCGGTCGCCTTCAACCCTCTTTAGCGACCCGCGCGAATATCCACTGAGAGCAATCGACAACGCGGTTTGGTCGGCGGGAGAATGGTCGAGTACTCTTCAAAGCCAGACTGGTACCGTCTTTGTGAGAGGCTACTGGTCAGCGATTTATGTTCGTGAGGGTGATGTTTGGAAGATCCGCTTGTTGACCCTCAGCGAGCGCCCACGACCGGCCCCGCATGCTGAGACGAGTTAGACTCATTCAAAACGCATAACAGGTTGGTCGTTATATGCACGCCGTCCGCTATTTGACTAGCCATTAGTTCGGACCGGCACTAAACGAAGAGACGGAACCTTAATGGCATTGCTATTCATAACTTGGATCTTCGTAAGGAATCTTCTCTACGCGGCATTGCAGGCTAATGTCATCTGGGCAGCAGCACGAGCTGCTGTAGCGCCGCTAAGCTGGCTCGAAGTCTGGTGGGGGCTGAGCACGCTGCACTTTGTAATTAACTCTCCGCGCATTTTGCGCGCAAATGAGTTCAAATTCTTTCTCCCTGTCGATGTCGGACTGTTTGCTGTGGCCCTCGGGTCCGGCGCGATTAGCGGCTCGATCCTGACGGCTTTATTGGAAGCGATCATTTGGCTAACGAAGAGTTGGACAGGCTTCGAGCCCGATTGGCTCCTACTTTGGCTGGGTACCGTTTCGGTGGCAGTGTTGCTATGGCGTTCGTGGGTAAAGCACAAGGGTCGTAAAGCCTGGGAAGGCGCACCGGGCGCGGCCAAAGAGGCTCCTAAGAAAGTCCAAGAAAAGAAGGACTATTCATTCGGGCAGCAATCGCCGGATCTTCCCCAGTGGCAGCTCGATACCTTAGCGGAGCATCGGCGGCAACGCACCTCTCTACAAACTAACCCCAACCAGATTGTTTGGACCCGCACGCCAACCGGCTCAGCAGTAACGGAATTCGGAAATCATTGGGCGCAGGTTGCGCGAGAGAGCCGCGGTGAGTTCGGCTTCGGTGCATACTCAAAAGATTCCGGCGCGATGACTGCCTTTCGGTTCGATTATGACACTGAGGAGAAGGCGATCAACGCGGCGGCGGATTTTTTGCGATCGGGAAAGGATCCAAGGTCGATAGGCTAAATGACCACGAACCACATTCCCGGTTTCTTCGGCGAGTACTGCGCCATCGTGGCGAAACTGGACTCCGCCAGCTACCGTGGGCGCGGAATTACCGTCCGAGAGCACCTGAGCGCCTACGCCGGTCGAATGTGCATCCTGGGCTTGGCCGTGCTGGTAGCGGTGAAAGAAAAGCTGCGTCTAGTGAAGATCAAATTCGGGGGCTGAAAGGATTGCCCAGGAAAAAAGAATTGAGATGATGGGAACACTCCACCTGTTCCGCTCCCCGGCCAATGCCAAGCGCTTATTCGAGGCATTGGAAGAGGCGAAAACCGGGAGGGTAACTCGCTACGCCACAGCCGAAGAATTCATCAGGGTCTCGATACATGATCTTAAAGCCGGCGATGCAGCCTTGATGCCAGAGCTCAATCTTGCGCAAGACATTCTCGATGTCGTTGGTGACGGACTTATTGCCCAGGTTCAGATCAACGATTTTGATGAGATCCATCGTCATCGTGTAGCTGAAGTCAGCCTGCAGACGGAGCGGTTGAGCTGGATCAGGTGTCATCACGCGTTAAGTCTGAAATTGTTTAGGTATATCCGTTATCTCAGGCCCATAGGTCTGGTACGGCATTATCCAGATCCACTTATGCTGGCTCCAGTTTGGGCCATGGGCTTGCAGCCGCATGTGTCCATTGACACTCCCCACGGCTGAAGCCGGGGGATTCTGGCTTCTTCACCGCGTGCCCGCCATAGCAGGTCTTACCGCAACTCCACGAGCGTTTAAGGTGTCCGCCGCCCGACGGCCACCAATCGCATCCCTTCATCTTCTAGAGTTCGACGCCGCATTACGATCACTATGATGAACGCTGCCGCAAACGCAGCGCCACACTCGATCCGCCAATTTGAGGTCATCATTGATTGTTAGACAATCATTGCAGCGTTTCGAACTAGGAAAGAACCGGTCGGTATTACCAGCCGGCGATAATTCCATTGGGTTTTGTATTCTAGTTGTCGACGGAATCTTTTGACGCTTGCCAGGACGGCAGCTTCCTGAGGGGACAGAGGCCTACTATTTCGTTGACCCACTGAACGCCCCCGTGCTACAAGTTACCTTGCCACGTAAATCTTCTTGAGGCCGACGCCTCTTCATGAGCCTCCTTGGTAAGAAACTCTAGAAGACGATCTCAAGAACAAGGTGTGCGTAGGCTCGAGGAGTTGGGGAAGGCAGGCGGCCTTCCCCAGCTTCGTCTCGGGAGCACAAAACTCCCCAAAAATTGCAAGAATCGGCCCCTTAGCATACTCCCAAAGGGACCACCGTCACAAAGGCGCAAGGCAAGGAAGCCCACGGACTTCAGCCGTAGGGCGGTCACGTCTCATTCGGCTACGGGAATTATAATAATTATTGACGCTGTAGTGTTTTTTTTTATCATCGGTACGCTTTTGTCGAGGCAGTATTCCAACAAGGTCAACAAGGAGGTCAATGTGCACAGATATGCACCCTGCCGGCTATATTCGCTGGCGGGGTTTTTCCTCTCTCTTCCCATCGTGCTCAGCCTTCGGGCTGTCATTTTTGCTCCCGGTCGCAGTAATCCCCGGATTAAAAGCCCCAGAAAAGCCAGGGTAGTGGCGACGCCGCGGCGGCTGGCGGCCGTCATCCTGGCTGCGCTGTTCCCGGCATGGCCGCTTCCGGTCTGTGCCCAAGTGACCCCAGTCACCGTACCCGACACTCAGGTTGGGATTGTAACCATAACCACCGCCAACACCGCTTTGCAGGTGGCCATCCAGGCCTTCGCCGCGAATCCCAGCGCGGCCAATGCCGCGGCGCTCGCAACGGCCCAAAACAACTACAACGCGGCGGTTCTCGCCGCCGCTACCACCACGGTTATGAGCCCCAGCACAGTACTCGGGAGCTCATGGCCTGTCGCTTCTGGCCAAGCCTCGGCGATTTTCGCGACCCCGGGCGGCACGCTCATATTCTCCGGTCAGCCCGTCACCAATAACGGATTGTTTTACCTTGGCGCCAGCGCTGTAGCCCCGGCCGACGCGTTTAAATTTGAAAGCAGCGGTTTTCCTAGGGCGATTGGCAATTCCGGGACCGCGACGATCACCAACAGCTTTTTCAGCAAAAATTTTGATCCCGCGATTAACAACACTGCTGCCGGTAACACCGTTACGATCATCGGCAGCAGCTTCAGCGGCAATACGGCCCCCTTCGGTGCCGCCATTACCAATGACGGCACTGCGATGATCATCGGCAGCAGCTTCAGTGGCAATACATCCGGCTTTGGCGGCGCCATTACCAATGATGGCCCGATGACGATTATCGATGGCAACTTCATCGGCAATATAGCCCATAACAACACAAACACTGCCCTCGGTGGTGCGATTGCCAATAGCTTCGGAAGAGGCGTTATCGGTGAAATAAACCTGGTTGTAAGTGCAAGTAAGACCAGCACATTCTCCGGTAACACCGCGGAGGGCCGGGCGTCGTCGATCTTTTTCGATGTTGCCGCTGGCGGCCTCAAGGTTAACGTGGCGGCGGGCGGCCTCCTCGACATGCGTGATCCGATGAGCGGCGCGCCCGACAGCGTGTCCGAGATGGGGCAGGGCGTGTGGGCGTTAGGCGGAGCCAACGTGTTCAGCACCAGCTCCACACCTCCCGGCGGCAGCAGGCCCACCATGTTCAGCGTGAACAGCGGCACTCTGTACCTCTACGCTACCGGCGAGGTACCAGATGGCGCCGGGCAGGTAGCGGCTGGGTCGATCGCGCTCAACGCTAGCGGCTCCAGCTTCACCCTCGGCGCCGGCGCCACCCTGGTGGCCGCAGGTGCCAACAGCATCAGCGTCGCTGGCGACGTCCTGCTGGCGCCTGGCGCCACGATGCGGGGTGGCACCGCCGCCGACGGCAGCCTCATCCACGTCCCGCTTTCCGGCGGCATCACTTCCAGGCTGGATCTGTCGGCCACAGGGGGCGTCGGCCTCGAGGGACAACTCACGGTCCAGGCTGTCGCTCCCGACGACACCTTCACTCTCGCGGCCGACCTGGCCAATGCTCCGGGTTCCAGAGGAAGCCTCCTTGTTCCCGGCGCGGGAACCGTCATCCTTACCGGCGCGAACACCTACACCGGCCCGACGACGATCGCGGCCGGCACGCTGCAGGCCGGAGCAACCGGCACATTTCCGATGAGCAGTGCTTTCACGGTCGCCGCGGGCGCCAAACTCGACCTCAACAACTTCAACCAGAGCATCGGCTCACTGGCCGGCGCCGGCAACGTCACCCTCGGCAGCGCTACGCTTACCACCGGGAACGACAATACCAGCACGACATTCGCGGGCATCATCTCCGGAGACGGTGGCCTGACCAAGGTCGGAAGCGGCACGCTCATCCTGACCGGCGAAAACACCTTCAGCGGCGGCGCGAGAATCTTGGGCGGCGGCATCCTGCAGCTCGGCAATGACGGAACCGGCGGCAGCATCGACGTCAACGTCGACGATGGCGGCACCTTCAGCTTCGACCATAGCAATACGGTGACCTTTCCAGGTGTAATCAGCGGCCTGGGGGGCTTGGCGCAGATTGGCACCGGCACGACCATCGTGACCGCGAACAACGACTTCAGCGGCGGTACCACCATCGAAGACGGTACTCTCGTCGTAGGAACACCAAACGCCGCTCAAGAAACATCTTTCGCCTTAGGTACCGGAAACGTCTTTTTGGACCCGGGAACCCTGCGCACGACGAGTTTGGAGACCGGCAGGCCGCTGACAATCAACGTCGGTGGCAATTATACGCAAAGTCCTGCTGGAACGCTTGCGCTTGGGATCGGCGGACTACAGCCTGAGCAGTTCGATCACGTGGCGGTTAAAGGTAATGCATTCTTGAGCGGAAACCTAGTGGTGAGTTCTCTGAGTGATGTGAGTTCTCCGGGCCCTTTCCACCCTTCCGCCGGGGACGCCTTTGAAGTCCTTAGCACCGGTGGCAAAGTGAGCGGCAACTTCAGCCGTCTGGACGATTCTCAATTTAATACCCCTCCCACCAGCATCACAGGTCAGCTCCAACTGATACCCGTCGAGGTCGTGGCTCCAAATGGAGTACTCCTAGTTTACCTGAAACGACCACCGACTATTCCGCCACCGACTATTCCGCCAACGCCGCCCATCATAGATGAGACTCCTGAGCCCCTTCCACCGGTTAATCCAGAAGCACCGATTCCCGAAGAGGACGTAGTACAACTTCTCGATCCGACGGTTGAACAATTGACAGCCTTGTTTGAAATCAGTTTTTCGGGGTCGAACATCCAGAGATTTAACCTCGATGACCGCATGACTCAAATCCAGCGGAGCATCACCCCGCCTCCACCAGCTCCAGGACCTTACCTGT
>JBAUZZ010000165.1:0-14907 GCA_049585495.1 Chthoniobacterales bacterium
CACCGGACGTCATTGTCGCGGCGAACGACGACATGGCGCTCGGCGCGCTTGAAGCCCTGAAGGCGCGCAACCTCCTCGGCAAAGTGAAGCTGATCGGGTTCGACGCTTTGCCCGAAGCGCTGGGCCAGATTAAGGCCGGCAACCTCACCGCCACGATCGAGCAGTTGCCCGGTGGCCAGGTACGCGGAGCGCTCGAGACCTTGGTAGCGTTTCTTCGTCAGGGCAAGAAGCCGGACAACCAGGTGACGCTGCTGACTCCGATCGCGATCACCAGCGACAACCTCAATCAGTCCGAGCGGCTGAGCGAGGTGAAGTAGGCTTCCGGTTTTCGCCCGCGGAGCGGCAACGCCTGGTCGCGATTCCTAGGCGCAAATCTCACACGCCTTATGTATCTACACGCTTATCGCGGGCTAGATAGCTCTTAGACAGACATTGCGCGTCTGTTTAGTGGTTGCACGCCGAAGGCGTAAGAGAACTTAGCCCAGGGTGGAGCATAGCGGAACCCTGGGTATTTGAATAAATAGGCGCACCGCTCTGAAGGAGCATGAGAGTCGAACCCCTGAATCGCAGACTACAGCCCCCGTCATCGAAATAGCGAGCGAGCGTTTATGGCCTTCGTGATGGATAGATTCTTCCGCTCCTTCAGAGCTACGCCGCGTTTTTCTACAAGTAGGGATTCTGGTGCCTGAGCCTGCCTGCGGCAATTCCATGACAGAACCGCTGCTACGCATGACCTTGATCGGCAAGCGATTTCCTGGCGTCCAGGCGCTCGACGATGCCGGCCTGGAGGTGCTGCCCGGCGAGATTCACGCACTCCTCGGCGAAAACGGTGCCGGCAAGTCGACGCTCATCAATATCCTCTCCGGCGCGCAGCAGCCGGACAGCGGCACCATTGAGTTCGGCGGAGAGAAGGTGACGATGGCCTCGCCGCATGATGCACAGCGCCGTGGCGTCGTCACCATCTATCAGGAGTTCACCCTGGCACCGAACATGACGATCGCCGAAAACGTCTTTATCGGGCGCGAGCCCGGGCCTGCCGTTTTCGTGAACTGGCGGAAAATGGCGACGGAGACGCGCGTGATCACCGCTCGGCTCGGCCTCCAGCTGCGGCCAATGTCCATTGTTCGGAACTTGAGCGTCGCCGAGCAGCAGATGGTCGAGATCGCACGGGCGCTGTCAATGAAATCGCGGCTCATCGTCATGGACGAGCCAACATCGGCACTGTCGTCGAGCGAGGTTGAGAAGCTCTTTCGTATCGTCCGCGACCTCAAGGCGCAAGGCCTCAGTATCATTTTCGTCACCCACCGTCTCGAAGAGGTCATGCAGATCTGCGACCGCTACACCGTTCTCCGCGACGGGCGCCTGGTCGGGAGCGGCGCCGTCGCCGCCACTACCGTTGATGGCATCATCCGGCTCATGGTTGGTCGCCAGGTAAACGCGCTTTTTGCCCGCCGGGAGAGGACGGTCGTCGGCAATGTCGCGCTCAGCGTCGAGGGCCTGACCCGGCGGGGCAATACCCAGGATCAGAATGCGACCGTGCTGGCAGATGTCGGTTTCGAAGTGCGCCGGGGCGAGATCCTCGGCATCGCCGGATTGGTCGGCGCCGGCCGCACCGAAATGTCGCGGGCGGTCTTCGGCGCGGACCCGTTCGATTCCGGTCGCGTCATCGTCGAGGGCCGCGAGGTTCATATCCGTTCGCCCCGGGATGCCATCCGCCACGGGATCGGCCTGGTGCCGGAGGATCGCAAGCAACAGGCGCTGTTCCTGGCGCTCGCTGTGCGCATCAATCTCAGCATGGCCGCGCACAAACGGATCAAGCGATGGGGTGTGTTCATCGACGAAGCCGCGGAGCGCGCCATGGTCGAGGAATACCGCAAGAAGCTCAACATCCGCATGGCGAGCCCGGAGCAATTGATCGCCAGTCTTTCCGGCGGCAACCAGCAGAAGGTCACGCTCGCCCGCTGGCTGGCGCTGCGGCCGAAGGTGCTGATCGTTGATGAGCCGACGCGCGGCATCGATATAGGCGCCAAGGTCGAGGTCCATCAACTCCTCTTCGAAATGGCGCGGTCGGGTATTGCGGTGATCGCCATCTCTTCGGAACTGCCCGAGGTGCTGGCGATCAGCGATCGCATCGTCACGATGCGCGAAGGCCATGTCACCGGCGAGATCAAGAGTGAGGATGCCAACGAAGAGATCCTGATGTCGATGATGACTTTGAGCGCGAAAGCGGGCTAGCCCGCAATCTCACACGCCATATGCAGCCACGAGCTTATTGCGGGCTAGGAAGCTCTTAAATAGACGCTGCACGTCTTTTTAAGAGCCTGTTCGAAAATAAATGAATCTAAGCAAACTGTTTCAAACTCTTATCTCAAAGGAGCAGCGGAAGTAGACGATGACCCAGGAATCGCACCCGGACATAAGGGCCTCTCTCAAAACCGACATTATCGGTTTCCTGGCTCGCTTCGCGCCCCTCATTTTCCTGATCCTGCTCATGGCCGGTTTCGCCATCGGCGAGCCGCGTTTCCTCACGCCGCTCAACCTGTTCAACATCCTCCGCCAAGTCTCGATCTACGGTTTGCTCGCGGTTGGCATGACATTCGTCATCCTGACCGCGGGAATCGACCTCTCGATCGGCTCGCTGGTCGCCTTCGCCGGCCTGGTCGCGGCGGCGGTGTCGAAGGGTGGGCTTTCCAATCGCTTTACGGTCGGCGCCGGCCAGGAGGCAGCAAGCCATGGCTGGTATCTCGCTGCCCTTGCCGCGATTGCGGTCGGGGTCGTTGGAGGGTTTCTGCAGGGCATTGCGATTACCCGAATGAAGGTCCCACCGTTTGTGGTCACGCTCGGCGGCATGTCTGCGTTCCGGGGCGCGGCGCTTCTATTTGCTGCTGGCGGACCGATCAGTGGCTTCGAACCGGGCTTCGTCTGGATGGGCCAGGGGCGCATCCTCGGTCAAGTGCCGGTGCCGGTGGTCATCTTTCTCGCCTTTGCGGTGCTTGCCCATATCGTGCTCCGCTACACTCGTTACGGCCGCCAGGTCTATGCCGTCGGTGGCAACCCGGAAGCTGCGCGGCTGTCGGGGTTGAACGTGCGCGTTGTGACCACCAGCGTGTACGTGATCATGGGCTTCTTCGCCGGTCTCGGCGCCTTTGTGCTGGCGGCCCGGCTGAACTCGGCCGAAGCGGTCGCCGGAACCGGCTACGAGCTCACCGTCATCGCCTCGGTGGTAATCGGCGGCACTAGCCTGTTTGGCGGAGTCGGCACGATCTTCGGCACGGTGATCGGGACGATCCTCATTGGGGTCCTGCTCAATGGCCTCGTGCTCATGAACGTCTCCTCCTACATCCAGCAGATCATTATCGGAATCATCATCGTACTTGCGGTCGCCTTCGATACCTTCGCCAAGTCCCGCCAGCGGATCGCATAATTCGGAATGAATGATCGCCCAGCCTGCATCGCTCACAGCGCGGCGGAGCCGCAAGCAAAAGTGATTCGTGAGAAGTGAGAGGTGGGGGGTGATTGGGGCCGGCGTAATTAGGGATGCCGGTAGGGCGAAGCTTGCTGAGCCTAAACCTCAAATACCGCCAGCCCCTTGAGGCTCATTTGTCCCGCGAAGCGACGCTTCGCGGGACGAATTCGCCCTTGTACCGCCTTTCAGCGGCAAAAATCCTCGTGATATGGCGCGTGAGATTTGCGAGCTGGCCCGCGGCCGTTTGGCTAAAGACCTCGTCCAAGGCACCGATAGAAGGTCTAGTCCAAATAAGATGCCCCCAGCCAACCCCTTATTGACGCGCAACGCCCTGAGCACCGGCGATCTGGTCGGCATCTGTTTCCCTTCCGGTCGTTACTCAAATCGCGAAAATCATCAATGGGATCCTGCTCTGAACTATCCGGCCCGCTATCGCAAAAAGAGCCAGACTCGACAAGTCATCATTAACGCTGGCATTATGGCGCTCAGACGCCAGCACGGATTTGTCTAGACCTAATTCCGAAATTGCCTTGGAACACCAAACGCTTCGACCTAAAAATCCGAAATTGCGTTGGAGAGCGGCGCTGTCGCCGGGCGCGAGTACTTAGTCTACGGGCTTGCGACACCAGGCTGCCACTAGCCCAATCCAGGGTACAACCGTGTTTGACATCGCAACTTCGTTTTGCAGCCGTTCCTGGAGCGTATCAAGATCGCCGAGCGCCTCATGCGAGAGGTTGAGCTTTTGAATTTGGGGAAGGACGCTTCTTAAAGAATCGGAAACCCAACGTGTAAAGTCTGGATCATGCCCCAACTCCATTTCCAAACGCATACGCGGCGCGGGCAGCCCAGCTTCTTGGAAGGCTTTGTGCAAAGCAGGGCCCATCTCCATATTCACACCGGAACGGGCACCAGCCTCGTGGAGCAACGCAACGGCCGCGGACCAGAGCGGCAGGTGTGCCGAAAGTAAAACAAACGGAGCCCAGGACCCTTCTTGAAACGCAACAATGCCGTCAGGCCGAATTTGCTCAGCCACAGAACGCAACGTGGCTACAGGATCAGGAAGAAACTGTAGAATGTAGCGGCCAACTCCCGCATCAAACGAGGAGTCTGTCGAATACTCAGCAATATCGGTCTGCACAAAGTCGATGTTATGAAGTCCTGCTTCGGCTGCGCGAGCCCGCGCACGACTGATCGTTCTGGCATCACGTTCAATCGCTACCACCTCTCCGGACGGACCTACGATCCTTGCCACGAGCATAGCCACATCCCCGACCCCAGAACCAAGCTCTAAGACGCGTTGCCCAGATCCAATTCCGGCTTCTCGGAAAAATCTCTCGGTGACCGGGGCGAGTCGAATAGCTTGCCGGATCAGACGCTCGTGTTCTGCGTCAGTGCTGCCAAGGAGATAGTCTGCGTGGCTCTTATCCGACGTCATATGCGCATCTTGTATTCTCTTGGAACAATTAACGAACGAGGAAGCCAAAAGAGAAAAGAGCGAAGGGAACAAAACCAAAGGCAAAAGGCAAATGGGTTGAGGGAACTGTTCAGGAATTTCTCGCGCTTTCTGATGCTGATATGGAACTCATTGAAACCCGGCTTGCCGCGAGCCGGCTGCTGAAAGCTACACGTCAACAAAAGAAGCTAACACAAGCCGCCGTAGCGGCAGCACTGCGTACCAGTCAATCAAGACTGGCTAAAATGGAAGCGGGCGATCCTTCGGTCTCCTTAGATCTTCTATTTAAATCGCTCTTCGCGTTGGGCGTCACCCGAAAGAATCTCGTTTCGTCTTTATCCTCTCGTTAAGGGAGGCCGTAGACACGCTGCATCTGTGCATTATTCGCCTGTTGGTAGCTACCGCCTGCCGACGCACTGGAAATAAATGGAAAGGATTGGAAACAAAAAAGGCTTAAATGGTTCGAGGCTGGTGGACATTAGACCCCTGCGAGCCATGTTACATCTAATGGACTCGCAACTCGCCTTGACCCTGGACTACTCAATAGGAACCTGACCACTCGGAAGGACTAGTGAACATGCGCCATGAGCAGAAGTTGGCTTACGGTTTTGTCAGCGCTAAGGCTCAGTTTTGTCTTGCTGGAGTGCAAGCAAGCGGCACCATTGCGGCCAAGTTCGCCTACGTGGCAAACCGGGGTAGCAACGACGTTTCGGCCTACAGCATTGGTTCCAATGGGGCCCTGACGCCAGTTCCAGGTTCGCCCTTCGCAACCGGAGTCGGGCCATTTTCGGTGGCATTGAACCCGTAGACAAATTCGCCTACGTGGCAAACATTGATAGCAACGATATCTCGGCCTATAGCATCGATCCAAATGGGGCCCTGACGCCCGTTCCAGGTTCATCTTTCGCGGCGCGGACCAAGCCCACTTCAGTTATCACCCGACTGCTGCCTTTTGCGCTTTTGCCAACGATGGCTCAGGAGAAGTCAGGGTCTGCCGGCCCAGAGACGCCAGCGGAGAAACCATGGCCGGTGATTGAGCCAACCATCAAGGATTTGGCCTACGCTGAGAAGTCGCCTGACGAAAAGCTCGACCTGTACCTGCCCGCGAAGGTAAGCGGACCAGCACCCGTGGTAATCTGGATTCACGGCGGAGGTTTCACCGTGGGTGACAAGAGTTCCATGCCGCGTCGAGATAATTCCGCGCTTCCGCCTCCGCCGAGCGGCACCAACGGAATCTCTCAGATCCAAGTTCCTAACGTGGCCGCACTCGTAGCGAAGGGATATGCCGTGGTTAGCCTTAACTATCGGCTCGGAACTTCGTTTGTGAACGGCGCTCTGCCCGCAACTCAGGACGGAAAGGCTGCCGTGCGTTTCCTCCGGGCCAATGCCAGCAAGTACGGGCTCGACTCCAATCGGTTCGCCGTTTGGGGCAATTCCGCCGGAGGCTATATGGCTGCAATACTCGGCGTTACCGGGGACCAGCCCACTCTATTCGACGACCCCACGCTCGGTAACGCCGGGATTTCCAGCGCAGTTCAAGCGTGCGTGGTGTGGTTCGGCGCGGAAGATCGGCTGCCTCCGGAGCGGAACATAGCCACCTACCTGCCTACGGCCAAGATGCTGCCCGCTTTCAGAATCGTCAACGGTGATAAGGACACGCTCATAACTGTGAGCCAAGCGCAGCGGCTTCAGGATGCCCTGCTCAAGGCCGGCGCAAAATCGACGCTGATGATTCTGCATGGGGCTGGCCACGAGGACCCCGTGTTCATGGAGACTCGGATGGCGCCGACATTTGAGTTTCTGGATAGCACTTTTGGGCGTTAGCGGTATCGTACTTAAGCACCGGAAGTGGCTAAGAAACGGCTAAGCATAGGCTATTTCGAGAAAAGAATCGGCCAGAGCTTTTACGCGTATGCGATTCGAAATCAACCGATTACAGACTAAGCCGGCAGACGGATTCGAACCGACGACCTGCTGATTACAAATTACTGGCTGAAGCTGATCGCCATGAGCCGATATGAATGGTTTTGATCCGTCAAACGGCTCGTAGACAAGCTTCGAAAGCTATTTTATGATCCGTGCCATCAGCTCATGTCAGGCCACAAAAGATCAGGGATGAAGCTAGAAAGTGTCCAGGATCGTGGCGTGGCGGTGTTCGCTTCGATTTCCGAACCGATTCCCGGCGTATCAACAAACTCAAGTCCTGGCCTTAGAAATGGTAAAGGTACTTCGACCGTGGCGGTGGCGACCTTTCGGTGATTTCCCGGGTTGCCGGGCTCGGTTATGTAATTTGCCAGGGCAGAGACAGGAAGGATTTCGGGAAGCCGCCGCCCCTTGTAGCGAACAATCAGGCGTTCTTTCGGGCCGAATTTGAGAATGGTGATTGCCGAAGTCAAGGGCTTGGATCCCACGGGCAGCAGCTCTCGGCCGATGATGGCATTCATGAGCGAGCTTTTACCACGCCCGAATTGGCCGACTACCCCGAGTGTGAAACGATCCTCAGCCAGCTTCTTCATCAACGCCTCACAACGGATGGAGCTTGACTCGCTCCCGCCCTTCTTAAGAACTTCCAGCACATCTCGCAAACGCGCTGCGATAGCCGATTTAACTCGGTTATAGGAGCGCAGAGGTGCGGATTTAGAGCCCGTCAATGCTCGGTAAGAGAGGCTCGAATCGACTTCTGGTTTTACGGCATTCACAAACCTGTCGCCACGTGCTTTTTTTAACGGCAGTTCTCCCCCCGTGCGCAGCACATGAGCGAGCGCCGCGACATCCGTTGAATCCAGCGGGGTACCCGCCAGTGCGCGGACCGTTTCCTCGATATCGTAGGGCGCACGCCGTAGCGCCACTTCTCCGTTTTGCCAAACTGCGTATGCTGCACCGGTGGTGAGGCAATTCTCCGCGGTGCGGAAGGCAAACTCCATTGCCAGAGAAACAGTAGTACAGCTTTCACCCGTTCTCAAGCGTCGACGTTCACGGTGTCCTACCCGGCAACTGTTTGCTTCAATCGTGCGGTCAAGTTGCTCCGTGGGGGGCTTCGCGGTAATTTCGTATCGGCTATGGAGTTAGCCCAGCCGGGAGATCTGCCGGCAAACTGCCTTTTCCGGGCTGATAACTCCTTCTCGCAAATCCCTGCAACCGAGAAGGAAGAAACTTGTGAGCTCCGTAGAACGCTTCCCTTTTAAAGTGGCGGACGTCGATCATTGCCCGGATCGCTTCCGGGATTCGCTTCGACAGGCTGTCACTTCCACCGACAACATCTCCGAGATAATTTACAGTCCAGCCTTTGTCAGCGGCAAGGCTTCGCTGCCTGGATCTGTGCTGTGCGTGACCAACCGTCAATGGGTCATAGTGCATGAGGACGGCGGGCGTGGCGTTGGCGTGGAACAAGCCGTATTTGCCGATACGTTGTCCGTTGAACTCACCGTTGTCCTGCTCTACGGCAAATTGAAGATCGATTACGTTCGCAATGATCATAGCGGATCGTGCGCCTGCTATTTCAATACGGTAATGGAAGGCCTCTACACCGATGCAATCGAGCGTGTATTGAATTCTATCGACGGGATATGGCCCCCTTCTGGGGAAAGAGATAAGAAGATTTTGCAGGACCTTGCCAGCTGGCCATTAAAATTTCGCAACTACGGTTGGCAATGTTTACCTTACGGAAGCAAACTTTTGAACGCACTCCACTGGCCGACTGTCTTTGGCCGATTCGGCCGGGAATTCGCCGCCGCTGGAGCTCTTCTTCTGACCGATCGTCACCTGGTGGTTATCGCGGAGGAAAGATCACGATCATGGTTCCAAAAAAAAGATCGAACCAGATATGGAGTGATTGTCACTTACTTCCCACGTTCGCGGATTTCCGGTTTCCGGGTCCAGAAGCGCCGTCGCTTTCGCGTGCTTGAGCTAGAGGTTCACACAAGGCATGGAGCCGAGAAATTTCAGGTTCGGTTCCCAACAGAATCCCAGGAGGAGGTCACAAGACTCCTGCGTCAGGCCCCTCCGCTGTCGGCGCTTCCTTAGTATTCACGACTCCTTTGGAAGTGAGCTTTGCCCTCTGGGACTTGAACAGAATACAGCCGATCATGAAAACCGCGATGATCAAGGAGGAACTGATTCGGCTGAGATTCAGTCCGCCGTTTGCCATTGGCTTGGTAAGCAAATCACCCACCGTCGCGCCAAGCGGTCGGGTAAGGATGAACGCCAACCAGAACAGCAATGTACGGGAAACCTTCGTGTAGAAGTAGACGGCCGCGACAAGCGCCAAGGCGCAGGCAAAGACGATGGCTGCGCCTTCGTATCCCAGCCCCGAATTATCGGCAAGGAAATCGCCAAGAGCAGTCCCAAGCGTGTTCGAAAAGAGGATCGTCATCCAATAGAATCCTTCCGCCTTAGGCGAGGTGATATTGTCGACCGACACCGAGCCCACGGAAACCCGCCACAGTCCGAGAACGATCATCAATATCGTGAAGAGCATGAGTGAGCCTCCCACGTAGCCGATCCCGAGCGAGCGATCCGCATAGTCCGCCATGGTAGTTCCGGCAGTGGTCGTTGCGACGATAACGGCCCAATACAGGAACGGATGAAAGGATTTCGAAGCAACCTGGGCTGCGACCGTGGCGACAAAGAGGGAGAAGAAGATGGCAGTGCTGAGGGCGTAGCCCAGATGCATCGTCATTGAAAGGGCATCTCCGCCCGTTTCACCCAGGGTAGTCGCAGCTATCTTGATGGTCCAAAAAGCCAGAGTGACTCCGGGAACCTTGCTCAAAGCCATCTCAGAGGGCCGATTCGTATGTAGGTTCTCCGCTGGGGCTTTAACCAGAGAATCGAACATGAAATCCTCCATTTCTCCGATTCGAAACACCGCATGGGCACGCATGACGGTGCTGCTGGAATCCTGCATCGAATGTAAAAAACAGGACTCGGTTAAGCGGTGATGAAATAAGAATGAGATTTTTGTCATTTAGGTGAGAAAAGGCGTGCGAGCGGTTCAGGACCAAGCGAACGCCCCATGCTTGTTTCAAAGGTGAACACTACTGCCGGTAATAGGTGTACACCGCCGGCACTGGTTTCGGCGGGCGACGGCCCCGCTTACCGGGGCGGCCGCGCGGACGAAAGTCAGCGGCGGCAACGGTCTGCATTTGACTAGCAGAAGGTCCGATGGCGGTCGCCTCCATGCTACGTCCGTAGACGTTTGCTGTCCCAAATCCGCTGGCTGAAAGCGAAGCGCCAACGCGGAAGAGGTTAGTGTACTGCATCCCCACAGGTGGTGGAACGTGCACAATTGTGCCATTGTCTAGCACGGCGCCATCTACCTCGCCCCTTGGCGCGTACGTCAGAGCTTTGATGATGCCACTAACACTCATCGGCTGCCTCGCGTAGGGATTCGGCGCCGGTGGCGGATTTTGCGGCGAAGGAGGAGTATCGACCACCGTTTGTTGGTTGTTCACATCAGTGATCGTGGTGGCGTGGATAATGCCCTGAAACTCAAAGAATCCGTCCACACGGACCGGGTCGTGAGGCTTAACCACCTGGACTAATTGTTGACTCAGGTGGGGTGGAAACCGCACGATAGTGTTATCGCTGAGAAGCAATCCGTCGACCAGACCGTCCGGATTCATCATGTATTGAGCAACCGTGCCGCGAATGTTGGTTGGCTGGAAAGCATTTCCAGGAAGAGGCGGCGGCGGCAGAGGTTGCTGTGGCGCTGGAAGCGGCGGTGGAGGTGGAGCAGGCTGCTGGTTAGGGGCGGGTGGTTGTGGCAAAACGGGCGTTTGCTGAGCGACCACTGAGCGTGTGATACCTAAACTAGCCATCGCCATGGCGGCGACGGCAGCAGGTAGCATTTTGTGAGACAGAGTGAGTTCTTTTGGTCGAGCAGATTTCATAACTTCTTACCAGTTTTTTTTAATTCCAACTCTATGATCATATTCCGTGCCAACCGCAGTTAGTCCCTTTTGCGGAGAGAAGTTTGTGCTCGACCGGCCAGCCGCTACAGGGAGGCCTGTCCCTTGACCGGACAGCGTGTGTCATCCGATATCAACCAGATAGAAAAGCTTGTCCCAATCACCCTTCTCCATCCCCATCTTCGAGCGGCCCAAAATGCCAAGGGAGTAACGCAAGAAAAGAGGACGTACATTGGAAGGATATCCATTAACGGAGGCTGAAAGACGGGTAGCATCGATGCGGCAATTGCTGCGCGAGGATTTTTCAGATACTGGTCGAACAAGGTCTTTGGGCCAGGGAAATAGGTTATAAGACAGCCGCCAATCGTGAAGGCGAACGCGAGGGTCAGCAAGTGTGCGCAGTATGTCCGTTCGGCGCGTTGAATAATGGATGATCTGGCTGCATCGAATCCGTGCTTCTCCATGCGCTTGCGAAAGAGCATTCCCGCTAAAAATGCGGAGACGAATACGAAGGCCTCTGCGGTTGTGAAAAATCCGATCGGCTGGTCTGTGAAGCGACGGAGTGACGATGGTGAATGGTTGATCACCATCATCAACAGCAACACGCCACGCAGGATATCCAGCTCGGTGAGTCGTTTCATGCCGGAGAAATCCAGTGGCAGGAACCGTGCCGACGTCTCGCACGATGCGTGTCTCGTCCTTAGGGAATCAGCCGAGGGAGCTGCAAATCCGGTCAGAAAGTTTCTACCTTATATGTCCGCAATCAGGACAAATGGCGTCTGTTTTTTTGACAATCTGTAAGTGCCTGGCTGAAGCGGTCAGCCTGCTGGCACCTCCCGGAATGAAGAAGTCAGGGCTTGGCATGAAACATGTAACTACCCGAATTGGCCGATCGTTCGGCCTCACCAAATAGAAACAAGCATATGAAGGAAGACCAACAAAAGGATCATCAGCTAGAAGGCCGTAAGCACGAAGACCGTGAAGTGAAGGAAATGCATGGAACGGTTTTACAGTGCTTGTTAAATCCACGCGGCGAAGTTGACGGACTGCTGCTGGAAGATGGCACTTTCATCAAGTTCCCACCCTATTGGGGGACAGAGTTGGCGCAGGTGGCAAAGCCGAATGATGAGACTGATTCCTAATCTGTCTGAATCAGCGAGCCGGCACGTTACCGTGTTCTGCGGCGTGCCGAGCTACTGGCGATCCCCGGCGAGGAAAAAGAGATTTGGAAAAGCAGCTTGAGCCCGCGCAACAACAAAATGGAACAAGGTGCTCCTATTGAATCGCTGAAAGACCGAGAAGTTCCTGTGCGGTTTCTCAATCCGCTTGTCCCATCGGGCATCAAGCGGCATTCGCGTAGCCTGGTTGCGTTGGACGCGCTAAATTTCTTCCAGGCTGACGTACATGGCGGCGTAGGTCCTTTTCTGGTTACCTTTCTAGCAACCAGTCTACACTGGACGCCGGACCGGATCGGCCTAGTGATGTTCGCTTCTGGAATCGTCGGTCTCTGTGCCCAAGCTCCGAGCGGTGCACTGGTAGACCAACTGAAACCGAAGCGGCTGATTGTTGCCGTCTCTGCCGCATTGATTGCGCTGGCCTGCATCGCGATTGTTCAGGTGCCAAGCTTTCCGATGATTCTGGCCGGCCAATCCTTCATCGCGCTAGCCGGTGCATGTTTCGGCCCTGCTATCGCTGCGATTTCCATCGGTTTGGTTGGCCGTAATGGGATAAACCTTCAGGTTGGCCGGAACGCGTCTGTCAGCTCCGCCGGAAACGTAGCCATGGCTGTTGCCGCCGGTTTAATCGGCTACCTGACGGGTACCTCTGCCATCTTCTTCTTTGTGGCCATTATGTCGGCCGCCACGATCGCTTCGGTGATGTCGATTCGGGAGGATGACATCGATCATGCGCTTGCTCGCGGCGCCGATGACCATGGCAGCGGCCCAAGAATCGTGCATGTTCGCCAGTTGTTTCGGGATAGGCGACTCGCGATCTTTGCGCTTTGCGCTGTCCTGTTCCACTTTGCCAATGCTGCAGTCTTACCACTGGTGGCTGAATTTGTTGCCAAGGGACAGACTGTAAAGGTCGCTCCTCTGGTGATGTCCTCGTGCGTGACCGTCACCCAACTTACAATTATCCCGATAGGGCTCATGATCGGTCGTTTCGCGCAAAAATTTCCGCGCAAACCGGTTTATCTGATCGCGTTCGGCGCTTTGCCGGTTCGATGTCTGCTCTATACGCTAAGTGACAATCCAATCTGGCTCGTTGCTGTGCAGATTCTCGATGGCGTTGGTGCAGGGGTATTCGGGATCATGCAAACGCTGGTCATTGCGGACTTAACCAAAGCGACCGGTCGATTTAATCTGGCCCAGGGGGCGATTGGAATGGCGGTGGGTATCGGCGCGTCCTCGAGTAATCTTTTGGGTGGCAATGTAGTCGAGTGGATGGGCTATCAGGCTGGATTCGTTACCATGGCCGGGATCGCAGCGGTAGCCCTCACCGTTTTCTGGATTGCCATGCCGGAGACAAAAGCGCAGCAAGCAATGGCGACCGCCTAAACACCGAATCACTCTGAATTTTTCCAGGCCGAATCCCACTGGTGTCTCGATTTCAGACGTCCTTCCGTCCGAATTGCGGTCACATTCAGGTAGGACTTTTGTATGCCGTCCTCTAAGGAGGGACGCTACGCCATTGGCACGAATCATGATTTACAAACGCTATGAATTCAAAAATTTTGGCCATTGTGGGAGTGTCTGTTGGCGTCGGGTTACTGGCCTTTGGAACACCGGCGGGGTTGCCTCCCCTAGCCGGTCCAGCAGCCGTCGGTTTTTGGCCGGTCATAGCGATCGTTTGCCTGGTTCTTGGTTTAATCGGTGTCACCAAGGGGTCGATGTCCGGTGGCGAAGCGAGGGAGAATCGAAGGTAGATGATGAAGGCTCCAGGATGGATCGGTCACCTTCTGAGGGCATGGAGGCGAAGCTACGACAGTTGCTTCGCCTCAAAGATGAAAAGTTGATCACCGAGGAGGAATACACCCGCAAACGAGCCGAGATCCTGGAGAAATGGTGATAGCCCGACTTTCTAGCGTCTTTCTTTCCTTAGTTGCCCTAGCCGATCTGACGTCTCCCGACGCTCCCGCGCAAGAGCCTCGAGGTCCAGGTGCTCTCTCTGGTTCCTTTCAGATGACGGCCGTGCAGGGCAGCGTTGCACAGTATCTCATGAATCCGGATGGATTCGTTGATGGATTGCTCTTGTCTAATAACACCATCATTCGTTTCCCACCGCATCTTGGCCAGGTCCTGACGCAGACCGTTAGTCCGCAGGACGTTGTTCGAGTGGAAGGTTTCTTCGAAAGTCCGGGAATCCTCCACGCCTCGTCTATTATTGATCTGCAAAGCCAGCGCTCGGTTGTTGACACCCCTCCTTCGGCCCAGTATCCGCGCCCCCCTCGCCCCGGCAGTGCGGCTCGGCAGCCGCTAAGCGCTAGCGGCACGATTCGGGTACTCACTCATGGTAAGCATGGCGAAGTCAACGGCGTAGTACTCTCCGATGGCACGGTTATCCACTTTCCGCCGTCTGTCGGGACGCAATTTGCGGCCCTGTTGCGCGAAGGTACCGCTCTGGCCGCGACTGGTACCGGGACCAGCAACCAATACGGACGCAGTTTTGAAGCAACGGCGATTGGGCCATCCATGAGTGAGCTGGAAACCATCGCGCTAGACCCTGGCCTTAAACCAACGCACCGAACTGGGCCATGATACCTCTGATTTTGACGGGGAACATAGGTTGCCCCGAAAGCCTTGTTAGCTCCAGACTTCGATAAGGCACAGTACATGTTCAGATCCTTACGAAGCACATTGATTCTTCCTTGGCTTTTGATAGCAGTCGTGTGTTGCGCGCTGACATTCCAATTGCGCGGGCTCTTTGAATTGGGTATTGGCGGTGAAATCGGAAAGGTAGATCAATCCGTGAAGCTTTCCGCGGAGCAGATCAAGCAGGAACTTGACCTCTACCTAACCGGATTTTCCGAGGCGCCGGTAAACTTTGCTGATTCAGAGCGGCAACATGAATTGCTCCTTCTT
>JBAUZZ010000166.1:0-1986 GCA_049585495.1 Chthoniobacterales bacterium
GCGCCAGGATCGCATCGACGCTTTCCAAGATGTGGTTGCGGCTGAAATCGAAGCGTTGCGGTGCTCCGGGCGGATCGTCGGCCCAGCGAATCCCGCATTTCGACTGAATCACGATTTTGTCCCTGAGAGAGGGTCTTTCCTTCAGCACCCTACCAAAGACCTCTTCGGACCGTCCCCGCCCGTAGATGTTGGCATGATCGAAGAGATTCGCGCCGATTTCCTCGGCTGCATCGAGGAATTCCCGAGCTTGCCGTTCGTGATCCGTTGTCAATTGGGTGCCGGAGCCCCAGCCGCCCCCTAAGCCCATACACCCCATGGCCAAGCGGGATACTTCCAGATCAGTGTGAGGGATTTTTATCATTTCCATGGGAATGCTCGCGAAAGGTAATTTGGATTTTACACGTTATTACAAAAGTCTGAACGAACGTTCAATGTGTCGCCACCGATCAGGTCTAGAGTGAGGTCGGCGTCATTCACGACCTCTTCGAACTTTGCTTTTCGGTAGCTGATAATTTCGCTCGCGCCCAAGTCTTGAGCAAACTCGACGATAAAAAGGTTTCACCTTGGCATCTTCATTCGACTCAGAGCTGATGGCGATCTTAACAACACGGCCGCCCTTCTTGAAGGCGTCGAAAGCAACCGACGCAACTTATCGAACTCGCAAAGCTCGCTTACGGTTTCCACAATGAGTCGCCAAGCCACGCCTAACAATTGTGTTCGCGGTTTTGAGTTATGCGTGAGCGCATTTAAAAGCTACGCTTCAGTGCGGTATGACGCTCAAAACTCAAGGCTCAGAATGACGGAACGGATATGCCCAAGGCAGGAACTGAACCACTCGCAGAGCGGCAGAACAGGCGCCCATTCCGCAGACCACCGTGTGGCTGATGGCAATCACGGCCCCTGTTCTCATTCCGTTTCTTTGAGCTCTGCGGGCAAGCACCTAGCGCCGGCCTGATTGTCTTGAAATGGTGCAATTGCGCTGCCATAAGGAGCGGCTAGATATGACCAAGACCGAACTTCAGATCGTACTCGCTGCTGCCACCGAGACCAACTGCCGCGCGTGATTCTCGCGGACGCCTCGGCAGGTTCGACACCGTCGCACGCACCGTGCAACGCAATGGTCGGTACCGTGATCGTCGGACGCTCGGCCAGAAGCTGCTCCGGCGGCTCCAGCGCCGGATCACCCGGCGCGTTGCCATAGCGATGCCGATAGAACCGTATCGTGACCGCGACAAAATCCGGATTGTCGAAACTCGCCGCCGTCGCTTCGAACATTGCATTGTCAAAGCGCCAGTTCGGTGACCAGAGTTGCCACAGCAATCGGCAGATGTCCCGGCGGTTCTGCTGCAACCCGGCACGCCCGCGCTCGGTGTTGAAATACCACTGGTACCAGTGGCGATGTTCCTGCGCCGCCGAGGCCGGCCTGCCCGCCGCGGAAAGGTGCTGGATGTTATAGCCGGTGATCGACACGAGGGCGCGCACGTGCTCCGGCCACAAAGCCGCGGCCACGCACGCGCCGCGCCCGCCCCAATCGTAACCGACGACCAGTGCCCGCGCTCGATGCCGAGCGCACGCGGAACGCTGCGATCACTATAATCTAACAGCTTCCCATTGGCCGCTGTAGCCTCGCGCAGAACAGATCAGCGACAGTCGTTCGCTTGGTGTTACAACGTCAGGCCTGAAGGACAATTTGGCACGATATTCTCGGCTTGATTTACTGCGGCCGGTAACCTGATATCAGTTGCCTCCACGAAACTCCTCAAGCTCTCTGAGAAGTCCAGCGAATTCGCTAAGCCGGCTTTAGCTTTGTCCTCTTGCACGCATTTTTGTAAAAGATTTCGAGAGAGGTTAAAAAGGGAAAAGTACAGTGCGATAGAAACCGATAGCGCGCAGAGGATAGGTTCTGGATTTCGAGCTGCGTGAATGAGAGTAGCATTAGAAATGAAAGCAGTGACCATCAGTAAATACGGTGATCAAAGTGTTTTG
>JBAUZZ010000167.1:0-13196 GCA_049585495.1 Chthoniobacterales bacterium
GGGCCTGCGCCGACGCGTTTCACAGTCGATTGCTCGCCAGTCGCTACGGGATTGATCTCGACCAGACTCAAGTCAAAACAACCGGCTGGGCCAAGGTTCGCCAGCGAGTCAGCTCGCAGTTGACCGAGCAGTTGAATGAGCAGTTTAAACGGGCGAACGTCAGTATCCGCTTCGGTAGGGCGACATTTCTGGACGATAAGAGCTTGAGACTCTTCGACGCCTACGGCCGTTGGACGGAATTGACTGCCGAACAGATCGTGATCGCGACGGGTTCACGTCCGCGCTTTTTCGCCCCGGCGGAAACCAACCTGTTAAACAGCGATCAACTCCTGCAGATCACAGAGATTCCTGGCCATCTTTTGATCATCGGTGGTGGCTATATAGGTTGCGAGTTTGCCTCCATCTTCCGGGCTTTGGGATCATTTGTGACACTCGTGGAGAAGCGGGCGCGGCTCTTGCCTGACTGGGATGAAAGCGCTTCGGCGTATCTTTTGCAAAGCCTGCGTGAGGCCGGCGTTAACGTCGTCTTAGGCAAAGAAGTAGACCTGGAGCGAGTTCCTCGCGAGCCAGGCATCGCTTTGCAAGTGGAAGTTGGAGAGCGCACCATCAAACCGGATCTGCTTCTGATCGCAACCGGGCGGAACCCGAACGTTGAGGATTTGGGGTTCGAGGCGCTGGAGATAAAGGCTGGCCCGTTTCTCGAGGTGGACCAAAACATGCGTACCGCCCGTCCCAACATCTACGCGATCGGTGACGTCAATGGCTTAAGCATGCTTGACAGTACCGCGCTCGTCCAAGCTCAGACCGCGATCGGCGCGATTGAAGGAAAGCAAACCTATTTTGTCCCGCCCTGGACACCTCGCTGCCTATACACCAGCCCGCAATTGGCTGCCGTTGGCTGGATGGAACAGGAGGCGACCGACGCCGGTCTCGATATTCTCGTTCGTTCGGAGACCACCGAGCTGCTTGCCGACGAAGAGCTCAAGGTGCTCGACCCTTATCCCACGAAAATCAAGGTTGTGCTCGACGCTCGAACGAAGAAAATCCTGGGTTGTTTGGCCATCGGTGACCGAGCCGTCGATGTGGTTAATCTTTGTTCCATGATGTTCAGACTAGATACGCGCCCTGACCAACTTAACCGGTGCCGCTTTGTCCACCCCAGCCCAGCCGAAGCCCTTCAGCGCTGTGTAAATAGCTGTGCCGCCGAATGAGGCGCCGACCGAAGAAGAGGATTAGCGGCGTAATGGAGTATTGCAGTAAAATCGGTCGGGCGAACTTCATGTAGCCGCCGTTACCAACTACGGAAAAACGACTATCGAAAGAAGATCCTTCGCTTATTTTTCGATCACTAGATCTGCAATGATCTGCGCAGCCTTCTTAAAACCGGTATGAGCACTGTTGATTGTTAGGTGATAGTGTAACGGATCCGCGACATCGCTGCGGAAGTAGCGCCGCACATACCGCCTCCTTGCTTCATCCAAGTCGCGAACCATCTGCGCCGCTTCCGCCGGTTTCACCTTGTAGTACTCTTCAATGTGGCGGAGCCGTTCCTTGAGCGGCGCAATGAGACGAACGTGGAAAACGTGAGGCATGCGGGCAGCGATAATATTCGAGCCGCGCCCAACCAGAATCACGTTCCCCATGAATGCCAGACGCCGAATCGTCTGAGTGGTGTGTTCCACCAGCGTCCACGATGAGGGATGCAGCCCGAGCAATTCGTCGACGGCGTCGTTGAGTGGGAAAGGCGTGTCTTCAGACATGAAGCGCTCGAGCGTGGCCGGGAGCTTATGATCTTGAAGAACCTTTTCGGCGAGATTGCGCTCGAACACAGCCCAAGGAACTTCAGGGTTTCCAGGGCATCGGTCATTGAGTATTTTTGCTGCCAGGTGACCGATAGTAATCGCTCCCGCACCGGTTTCGCGGGAAATCGTGATCGCGGGTAGCTGAGACCTTTGGGGTGTCTTTGCGAACGCGTGCTGCGCTTCCATGTAGCGCCTGAAACTATCGAGTAAATTTTTTTTCATAGCGAGCGAGGCAATGGGTGCTGCATCTTCAATCTCCCCACTCTGAGCAAATCATCTTACTAAGAATTGCGCTGTACCGGTTTTGCTCATTTCCAAGCATTTCTTGGCGAGATGCCTCGCGCAGCTCCGACATTCTTGCCTGTCCCCGGCGTAGCAGACTGGACCGGTGGCGAAGGAGATTGATCCGTCCCAGAAGAAAACACTCGGATAAATTTGATCGCAATCAGTGTGAGAAGCACCAGCAGATAGATGCGCAGCGTCCAAAGGGCTACTCTAACCGTCGGCGTCATCTTGATGCGAGGCATACCTCAGCTTCTCGTACGCGTAACGAGCCCTTTCATAATATCGCGATAATGAACAACTCCCAGAAGGCGCTCGTGTTCATCGACTACCGGGATCATGTGAAATTGATAACGGCCGAACAGCTCCGCCAAGTCCTCTCGCGTGTCGTCCTGCAGAGCAGAAACGACCGGCGCTACCATCATATCCCCTAGCAAGACGGTATCAGCCGCGACGACAATTTCCCGGAGGTCCACGACGCCGAGCAGCGTCTCTTCGTCGTCGAGTAGATAGATATAGGAAAGGCCGTGCGCTTCGTGACCGGAGTCATGTAAATCTCTCAAAATTTCCATGACCGAAGTCGTCTTCTTCGCCGTGACAAAATCGGAGGACCGCAGCGCAGCGGCGGTTGATTCCAGATCCGAGATGATGGCTTTAATTCGCGTAGCTTGATCCTGCGGCAGAAGCTCCATCATCTTGATCATTTGATCGTGCGGCAAGACTGAGAACAGATCCGCCAGTTGTGGAACCGACATTTCCGATAAAATGGTTCGGGCGCGTTCTCGCCGGATATTTGCGATGAGTTGCCGTTGTGCGCGGGGCTCGGCTTCGACAAGTACCTCGGCGGCTTTTTCCGAATCGAGGACGGAGAAGACAGCGTGCTGCACTTCGCCGGGAAGCGTCTCGATCGCATCAGCAAGATCCTCCCCAGGCAGTTCCCTGATCTGGTCGCGCGTGATCGAAAGGGAGACAGCGTCAGTCGCACCAATATCCTCCAATGAGAGCGGTTGGACATAGCGCCAGGAGATAAGTTGATCATCGGACCACTTGAACCGCTCCAGACCCCATTTACGGAGAAAACCGTTAAATGAAGTATCCACATGGACGATGATCATCCGGCCTTTGGAATAGAGTAGCTGAACGTCATTTACTACCTCTGTCTGACGACCATCCATATCCAGAATAGTCCGACCTATGAAATGTTCGCCCAGCAGAATCCAGCCCTTTTGATCAACGAAAGATGGATACGGTTTTCCGTTGTCCGCTGGCGTGGCGAAGATCGCGTCGTTATCAATCTTGATCACTCTTTGCCAGGGGATGAACTCGTTCGGGCGGCCCATGCTATGCTCGACGTAGATTCCGACAGCATCGGAAAACGGCTCTGCTAGCTGAAAAACCAAGTCACTGACTCTCCCGATTTTCCGATTAAACTTCTCGGCGCAAATTCGCCGCTTGAGCAGCTGCGAAAAGAAGAAAAGCTTGTAATCCTCCTGCCCTTGTGACGGAGGTCCGCTCTTCAACTCCGGAGGCGATTTTGGCGTATCCATTTCAATTTACGCTTTATTGAGAGGAACCGAATAATTCCGGGAACAGTATGGAAAGACCGTAAGCGGTGGAGACAACAATTACGAAGACGGTGATACTCCAATTAGCAATGTTTTGCCAGAGCGTGTTGACCTGATTGCCCATCAGCGGTTTATCGTTCAAAAGCAAAATCAAAAAGGTCAAGGCGGCCGGCAGCAGAGTTACGGCGACGACTTGGACAAAGATGGTAATGATGTTTTGGACGTCTATCGAAGCGATGAGCGATACGACGCCGGCGGACATCAGCATCAACACATATGCGATGTAAAACCAAGGTGCTTCGCGGACGCTTATGTTGAGCGAATGGGCCCAGCCAAAAACTTCTCCTAAGGCCCAGCTGGTTGCGAGCGAGATGCAGAGTGCTCCGAGCAGACCGGCATCGAAAAGCCCAATGGCAAAGAGAGTCTTGGCCCATTGGCCCCAATGCCCGTTTGGCATCACCTCAGGCATCGCGGCTGCGGTCTGCGCAGCCGACTCGATCGTTCGCCATTTCGGATCCGGATCGGGATTGAAGTGGAAGACCCCGGCTGTAGCGATGATGATGAAAGAGGCCACGATGCAGGTCATCAACGAGCCGACGAAGGTATCAATTTTTCCCGCCTTGATGTCGCCCAAATCCATTCCCTTGTCCACCACTGCCGACTGCTGAAAGAAGATCTGCCAGGGCGTGATGGTGGTGCCGATGTTTGCCATGATCAGTGTCAACAGCGCGACCGGTGTAAAGGTACTGCTGAAGGTGAAGCGCGGGCTGAAGAAACCCTGTCCGACGGCGGACCAGCCCTTGGCGACGTTTCCGGTATTCATCGCCCAGATTGCTGCCGGAATATAAACAAGATTAAAGAGGCAGAAGAAAAATGTGATCTTCTCAAATGTCCAGTATCGGCCAGAAATCACAATGCCGAGCAGTAGCAGTGTGACCGCTAAAAACGTGAACCATTCCGGAATGTTGAACAGGCGCATGGCCTGAGTCATGCCGATGTATTCCGTTACGAGGGTGAGCCAATTGATGAGCGCCAAATCAAAGATCGAAAACCAGCCCCAGAACTTTCCGAACCCATCAAAGATGGCCTCTGCATGACCGCGCTTGGTCACCGCGCCCAACCGCACCGTCATCTCTTGAACATAGTAGGCCATGGGCACCAGGATGATAAAAGCCCAGAGCAGATTGAATCCGGTCTTCGCACCGGTCTGAGCATAAGTCGAAATGCCGCCTGCGTCGTTGTCTGCAATCATCGTAATGATGCCGGGCCCCAATGCCGCAAGGAAGAGCAGCGTGCGGCGACGAAACCGTACAAGTCGATGAATACTTTTGCTGACCCACATGACGCCGAGGATGTTCTTTTACAGATACCGCTATCGCAAGGGGAATTGATGACTAGCGACTTTTGCTTCAAAAGTTTACATGCAAAAAACTGCTTCCCCGGACAACCGTTGCTGGTGGGCGCCCGCTCGTCTGGAAGCCGACGCCGAGCGTCAAGCTGGCATTGGCGCTGCACCATGCCACTCTGTGCGGTCCTAGTTTGTGCACGAGCATTAAGACATATGAAAAGTGTTCAAGCGAAAATCGAAGGAACCAGAAAGGAAGATCCGATTATCGGAGCCTGATGAAGATTCAAACACCTGGCTTATCGAGGGGAAGTTGGATGAAGACGCGCGTTGGCGACTGCTCACCTCTGGTTGCAACTGGCGCGGAAGGCGCCGCCAGATTACAGCCTGAACTGCACCGCCCGGTAATAGATAGAAAATGCGCGAAGCGCTGTAAGCGTGAAAGGAATTCCATCAACCCAACGCAAACCGAAAGGAGCTAGCCAAAAGAAGTTGCAAACCGGCCAGCCCACGTGCAGGCAACCCGGTCGGATCTGCTTAGACTCCCTCCAAATGAAAAAGATTGAGGCGATTGTTTCCCCGACCAAGTTCGAGGCGGTGCGGGAAGGACTAAGAGCCGCAGGGATTGTCGGTGACCTGGTCGTCACCTCAGTCTGCGGCCTCCAACGCCCATCCATATGGTCGGCTCCCGGCCGCGACTCCAATAAGGACCTAGTCCGAAGCATTAAAGTCGAGGTGATTGTCTCTGACAAACTCGCCCGAAAAGCCGTTAACGCCATCTTTGACTACATGTGTTCTGAGAAAGAGGACCACGCGGGCGGCCAAATCACGGTTTTGGATATTGAAACGACGCTGCCGATTGGCGCGGAATGAGCTCTTTGACATGACCAAATCTGTCAGCCTTCGGGGTCCAGACCCACTCGTGTGCCGGCAGTACCTGTAGTCTGCGCGCCTCGGCTTTCTTCGGGTGACCGTACCTGTCGGCCTGTAAAGCCGTCGTAAAATCTTGTTGGTTGATTACTGCGAAGTTCATCGTCTTAGCTCCTCACCTCTAACCGTATCCTTAGCCCGAAGACCTCCTACACGGGGCTTGGCAAACGCTGCTGCGCTTAGCCCAGCACTTCCAGGCCAAACTAACGTTGCTCCACGTCTGCGAAATGCCTGATGCCGACACAGATGACCCTAATGCGCCACCCTCCGAAGAATTTCAACAACATACTGCCCGAGCGAAACTGAGCCTGCTATCGCTGCACGATGTCGTCCGGGCCCAGTACCCAAACACCGGGCTGTGCTTACGCTGTGGCGAGCCAAGCGAGCAGATCTTTGCAACGGCGAGAAGTCTGGGAGTCGATCTAATCGTTTTTTCCACCCACGATTTTGCCTGGCTAAAGCACTTTGTCGACGGCGGTGCCCAGAAGATCCTTTGTGCCGCCCCTTGCCAGGTGCTGATCGTAGGCGAACATTGCCGAGAAGATTCAACCGCCGAGCCTCAGTTAAATCAGCCGACGCTTCGGAAAATCTTACGGGGCCATGTTGACGCGTACTGGGCTCCGCCGCCGACGGTAGAAGGGCAGTTGTGAATCCTCGCGGTAAACAACTGCGGAGCGCGATCACCTCCCAGCCAAGACAAAGACCAGAACCTGTGCGACGAAGACTCTGGCTATCATCGCAAGCGGATAGACGGTAGCGTAAGCAACCAGCGGTTCCTCGGAGGAGGTGAAGGCAGTCGCAAACGCCAGCGCCGGTGGATCGGTCATGCTGCCAGCCAGCATCCCGCAGAGGCTAACGAACCTTATCCTCAGGAGCAGGCGACCGAGAAATGCAGCAGTTAGCAGCGGGATCAAAGTCACGGTCGCTCCGCCAATCATCCAGAGCCAGCCTGGACCGGAGAACAGGACCGCGAAAAAGTGTCCACCAGATTTAAGACCAACGGTGGCCAGAAACAGCGTGATTCCAACCTCGCGCAGAGCAAAGTTTGCTGCCGGGGATAGGTAAGAAATCAGCGGACCAAGCCGGCCGACCTGGCTGATGGCAATTGCCACCAATAGTGGGCCTCCTGCCAAGCCTAATCTTACCGGAGCCGGCATGCCGGGAAGCGTGATTGGCACAGCCCCAAGGATCGCACCAAGGACGATCCCCACAAACACGGTTAGTAAATGCGGATGATCGAGCGCCTTCGGTTTGTTGCCGACGATCTCAGCGACCCGATGAACACCTTCTACTGAACCAACGACGAACAGCAGATCGCCAAACTGGAGCTGGACATCTTCGCGCGCTGTAAACTCGATCTCGGCGCGGGTCACCCTCGTAATCACCGCTCCGCAGGCGGATTCAAAGTCCAACTCTTTCAGAGTCTTTCCGATGACCGTGCGCCGCGTGACATAGACGCGCTCGGTGGTTAGCTTGCTCGGAACCGCTTTGACGTCGATCCCGCTCTCTTTTCCAATGACCCGAATAAAACGCCGTAATTGAGTCAGAGGGCCAACCAAATTCAGGATATCTCCCAATGCGATGGTTGTACTGGGTTCCGGGATGAATACTTGTTCTCCGCGCAGGACGCGAGACACGACCACACCAGACTCCTCAAGAAAAGGGATCTGGTTGAAGCCCACCCCTTCAAGGCTTCGGTTGGTTACTTCCAGGCCCAGATTAGCGGGGGGGCTTCGTTCATCGGTCTGGTCGGAAACCAGTTTAGCTTCTGTATCCTGACTAACCCGAAAGGCCAGTTTTGTGATGAGCATAGTCAGGATGATTCCAACAACACCGAAGGGGTAGGCAATGGCGTAAGCCATCCCGGATATCTCTGCCGCGTCTGGCGAACGAGTCGCCAACGTGGCAAGTGCAGTCTGGCCGGCGGCCAGACTGGGCGTGTTCGTTGTCGCGCCTGAGAACATTCCCGCCACGGCGGCGAGCGGAAGCTTGGCGTTCCAGTACCAGAGCGCGGAAATCGCTGCACCGAGCCCTACAGCGAGCAGAGCAAGCGCGTTCAGCCAAATTCCATCGCGCCGGAGCGATGAAAGAAACCCCGGTCCAACTTGCAAGCCGACCGTGTAGACGAAAAGAAGCAGCCCAAAGTCGCGAACAAACTCAAGGATTGAATCGTTAAGGTGAAACCCGAAATGGCCGAAAGCGATCCCGGAAAACAAGACTCCTGCGATCCCCACTCCGACGCCCTTGATTTTGATACTACCAAGTGCCAAGCCGCAAATAGCGATGCATCCCAAGACCACAACTGCCTGTGGGATGGATGGTTTGAAAAATAGGTCGGTCAACCAATCCACGGCGAAAAACGAAAAACGTTCAGGTCATTTAAGAGTAACCGCGTCAAAGGCGCATCATCCATGTACATTTTGTTCCATGCTTGATCGCAGCGGGCTTAACGCTCCTTGCCGAAAATTCCCCCTGCTTTGTTCTCGGGTGTGAAACAACGTGGAAATGGCGGATTTTTCGGCGAATCGTTGTTATCCACCATGAATCGGAACTGCCCGTTTTGGTCGAGGCCTTCTTAGCGGCCTGGAGTGATTGAGTCCAAGTTGGGGGATTGCGCTGGAGGGCGTCGCCGGAGCTGTGCGGTGCGGTTTGAATTGAAACAACCCCGGACCAGCATTCGCCAACCAACGGATTGTCACCGTTGCCAGGCTGGTCCGATGGTACGGTAGCGGCGGTAGAGACCGGTAGCCGGTTGGATACGAGGCCTTCCCGACGCCCGACGCTGAACTTGGTCAAACTAGCGGGTCCCAGGTTCAGTCCGGCAATGGAAAGTACCCGCTGTGCCACAATGAACTATGAATACGTTATCGAAATGGAATCCGTTCAACGTGTCTCCCGGCTGGGATCCCTTCCGCGAACTCGAGGAGATGCAAAATCGGCTCAGCTCCTTCATGGGCCGCCGCTTACCCCTTCTCAAAGGTAGCGGTGAAGGCGAAGAATTTGCCCTCACGACCTGGACACCGCGCGTCGATATCATGGAAGATGATAAGGAATACGTCATCAATGCGGAATTACCGGGCGTGAAGAAGGAGGAAGTGAAGGTCTCCGTCGAAAACGGCGTGCTCTCGATCTGGGGCGAACGAAAAACCGAGAAGGAGGAGAAAGGGAAAAAATATCACCGGGTTGAGCAAACGTACGGCACCTTTACGCGGAGCTTTACCCTCCGGGAGGGCAGTTCCGGCGAAAAGATCAGTGCGGATTTTCGGGACGGCATCCTCAAAGTGCACGTGCCTAAAGACGAAAAGGCAAAAGCAAAGGGCGATCGACATTAAGGTCGGCTGAATAACCTCGGTCGATTTGGCCGCCCGGCAGTGATCCGCGCCGGGCGGCTGCGGGAAGAGGGCGAAGAGCTTGTTTCTGATAAATGAAACGAATTTTGATCCTGGGCGGCGGAACGGGAGGAACAATCGTTGCCAATCTCCTCGCTAAGCGGCTCAAACGCGGCGAAGCGGAATTGACGCTTCTCAGCGCGAGGGATCGGCACGATTTTCAACCGGGCTGGCTGTATATTCCATTTGAGCGGCAGGAGATGCGGAAGCTTAGTCGGTCGATGAAACGGCTGCTCGACAGGCGAGTAAACTTCTCCGTCTCCGAAGTTGAAGAGCTTGACACCCAGAGCAACCGGCTGCAGCTGGCGCAAGGCGGGACTTTACACTTCGATTACCTCATCATCGCCACCGGCTCGCATCCGGTATCTGAGGCTGGGCCGAATTCCTCGGTGTGGGGTCACCACTTCTATACGGCCGAAGCGGCGGTGGCGCTCCATGCCGCGCTGACGCTGTTTGCCGAAGGACGCATCGCGATCGGCGTCGCCCAGCTCCCGTACAAGTGTCCTCCTGCTCCGCTTGAGTTTGCATTTCTGCTCGAGGAATTTTTGAGTCGCACTGGGCGTCGTGACGGGACCGAGATCACCTACTTTTACCCGCTGGACGGAGTCTTACCGATCGCTGATGCGCATGGCTGGGTGAAAACTGATCCGGCCACGCTGCAAGTCCGTGAGCACCCACACATTTGGGCGCTGGGCGACACAACCAACTTACCCGTGCCAAAAGCCGGAAGTGCAGCTCATTTCCAGGCCCCAGTGGTAGTTGAGCGGGTGCTCGCAGCGTTGCGCCGTACTGCGCCTGATCCGAAGCGCGCCGAGTATGGCGGCCATGTCGTTAGTTTCATGGAGACCGGTTATGGCAAGGCAGCCCTTTTTGATTTCGACTACCAGTGTTCCCCGCATCCTGCCGAACCGAGCCCGATCAATCACTACCTGAAGTTAGCCTTTAACAAGGCATACTGGCACCTTGTCCCCACCGGCGTCATCTAACCGATTTAATGGAACTCACAGCGAACGTGATGCTAGGTTCTCCACTGAAATTGCAAGCGATCCGAATAACGCAGGAGGGCAGCAAATGGTAGGCGCACTACGCATTCAATTGATTTCGATTGTGGACGATGACGAGTCGGTCCGCGAGGCAACGACAAGTCTGCTGAGATCCGTGGGATTTGAAGCAAAGAGTTTTTCCACAGCCGAGAATTTTCTGAGTTCGCCCTTCCTGCAAGATACGGCCTGCCTGATTGTCGATGTGCGAATGCCAGGGCTAAGCGGCCCGGAACTGCAGCGTCGATTGGCTGCCGAGAATCGCCAAATCCCAATCATTTTTATCACGGCGCACGGCAATGGAAGAGTCCAGGCGGAGCTTATGCGAGCGGGCGCCATCGATTTCCTGCCCAAACCATTCAGTGAGGAAGCTCTTCTTTGCGCGGTGCGGTCTGGTTTGGAAGTTGCAGCCAGCAACGAACCTTTTTGAGCGAAACAGCCAGAAACCAGTAATGAGGAATAAGTTCTTTGTGTAATTCGGCAGAGGTTCAGAAAGGATTCTTATGCGTGCAGATGCCAACTTAATCCAGCGTATTAGTCGCTCGGAGATCTATTCCGAGTATGAGAAGGCTTTTGGAGACAGCACCGAGCTGCCTCTGATGCTTCGTCCACCTGAGTTCTGGAACCTCGCCCACCGCAACCGGCGAAACGAGAATCCCTTCTGCGCGTTGATGGCGCAGAGCAATCGCACCTGCGCCGCCTGCTTGGAAGTTCAGCAACAGGCCGCGGATGCGGCAAAGGATCGTCCTGCAACTGTCACCTGCTTTGCTGGTCTTTGCGAAACGGCAGTACCGTTCAAGCTCGGAGAAAGGACTATCGGTTTTCTTCGGACAGGTCAGGTCGCACTGAAGAAGCCTTCCAAGGCACAGTTTAAAAAGATTATTGCGAAAATTCTGGAATGGGGTACGCAAACCGACCTGAAGCAGCTTGAGGAGGCTTATTTCCATTCGAAAGTTCTTTCGACGCGCCAATATGCGGGGGTGATCCGCCTTCTCGAAATCTTTGGGAAGCATCTCGCACTGATCGCCAACAAGATGATGCTGCAGGACGCGGAAGCTGAACCACCGATGATCCGCCGGGCGAAGGCCTACATCGCGGGCCATCATGCCGATCCCGTCGGCTTAAACGAGATCGCGAACGCGATGCATGTCAGCACCTTCTACTTCTGCAAGATGTTTAAGAAAGCTACCGGGATTACGTTTACCGACTACCTTGGCCGTGTCCGCGTGGAGAAGGCAAAGAACCTCCTCCTGAATCCCCATCTGCGCGTCAGCGAGATTGCCTACGCGGTGGGCTTTCAATCGCTGACGCATTTCAATCGTGTTTTCCGCGAGCTGACAGGGGAGTCGCCGACAAACTTTCGAGAGAAATTGAAGTAGCCGGGTCGGAGCTGGTCATCCTCACAGCTCGCCGCCATCGTTCCGCCGGCGCGGAACTGAGGCGCCCCTGCGAGTTCGACGTAGTAACGGGACCACGGAGGAAGTCGGGAGGCTGCGGCCACTTTGCTCCTTGGTGTTTACCGACCCTCGCGGTACGATGCCTCTTCTTTCACTTCACGAAAGCTGCGGGCAGGGCGCGGTCGCTGGTTGGTCAGCTTAGACTACGGCGACGGCCGCGTTTGCGGCTACACATGCGTTGCTCAATCGTTAGCCTAGTCTTGGCCCATTCTCCACGTTCACGGCCAATGGATGGCCAACCATTCACAAGGCTAGTGTAGGCGCCCGGCAGATTTGTACAGAAGGTTGTTTCAGGAAGGAAGTTATGAGCCTGGCCCCAACTATACAACAACCGGAGAGAATGAATCCTGGCACTGACCCATACGAGTATCCACAGCGGTTTAACCTGTTGGACATGATCGGCGTCAGCCATGATCTATCGCCAGTGAATCCGCGGCCTGGTAAATCCGGTCCTCCCGAAGAGGATCGCTATTGCAACCCGATGTTTGATTGGGAACTGGTCGATAAATGCGAAAGCTGACGAGCGCCGAGGGCATGAAATCACAGAAGACGCACATGGAACAGGATTATTCGCTGCACGAACCCGCAAGACAAAACTGCCGACTCGCAGTCGATGGCATCGTTGTTCTTTTCTGCATTGCAACGGCCAAGCTTCTCGTCCATTTGTACGCAAGCCGAAACTATGGCTATCACATAGACGAACTTTACTATCTAGCTTGCAGCGATCATCTCGATTGGGGCTATGTAGACCAGCCGCCGATGGTGGCGTTGATCGCCAAAATTGCGCGTTTATTGTTTGGCGATTCCCTTCAAGCCATTCGCTTCTTGCCTGCCTTAGCTGGAGCGGCAAAAGTTCTAATGACCGGCATCATTGCGCGCGAACTAGGAGGCGATCGTTTCGCACAGATTCTGGCTGCATTGGCCGCCCTCGTCGCGCCTGGCTTTCTCGGCGTCGACAACCTGCTCTCGATGAACTCGTTCGAGGCATTGCTCTGGACAGCTTGCGCCTACGTGTTAATCCGCATCGTCAAAACCGGGAATCAGAAACTATGGATCTGGTTCGGACTCCTGGCTGGTATTGGCCTTGAAAATAAACACTCGATGTTGATCTGGGGTGCCGCAATTACGGCCGGCCTCCTGCTAACACCGCAGCGCCAATTTTTCCGGACGCCGTGGATTTGGATCGCTGGCCTGCTCGCTTTCCTCATCTTTCTTCCAAATCTGCTTTGGAACTATCAACACCATTTCCCCTTTTTGGAACTGCAGGCGAATATCCGCCGCAGCGGACGCAATGTTGGGTTTACGCCGCTCTCGTTTTTCGGCCAGGAGATTCTGACGATGCATCCAATGACGCTGCCAATCTGGTTGGCAGGGCTCTGGTTTTAT
>JBAUZZ010000168.1:0-4408 GCA_049585495.1 Chthoniobacterales bacterium
TAACGTGACCCAGACCGCGTGCCACCAGTCAGGATCGGTCAAGACGAACCCATAGTTGTCCAGCCCGACGAAGCTTAACGGAGTTACTCCGTCAAGCTTAGCTTTCAGGAACGAATAGACAATTACCTGGGCAAAGGGATAGGCAATTATCAGAATCACGACCGCCACTGACGGTAGGATCAAAAACCACGCTAAACGCTTTTGGCGCGCGTAGAGATCGATTTCTTTGGCCACCTGCAGAAGGTCCGGTTAGCTGGTTTTACCGCACGATACGCTTGGCTACTCGTTCAACATCGGCCACTGCTTGCTGGGCCGATTGTCCGCCGCTCAAAACCTTATTAACGGCTTGGAAAAAGGCAGTCGAGACCTGATTGTAGTCTGCCCCAGTGACTGTTGACGGGCGGGCGATTGCATTGTTTAAGACGTCCACCGCATTCGCAAACCACTTATTTTTCGCCAGCACATCCGGGTCTTTGTAAACGTCCGGGCGCGTAGGAAGCTGGCTAAGGTCAATCGCTCGCTTCTTCTGGGCCTCCGTCGAGCAAAGATAACGGACCAGGTCGGCAGCCACCTCGGGATTCTTAGAGTACGCTGAGACCATCAATTGCCAGCCACCGAGGCAGGCCGCGTTCTTTCCGTCCGCCCCGCCTTTCGGGAGAATGGTGGCATCGAACTTCCCTGCGATGGCGCTTTTCGGGTCGGCGCCTAGCGCGTAGGCGTAAGGCCAGTTACGCATGAAGGCTGCGCCGCCGCCCTGCCAAATGTTGCGAGCTTCTTCTTCGCTGTAGCTCACAACGCCCTGTGGGGAGATGGTTCCCACCCAGCTTTTTGCGGTGTCCAGCGCCTTAATGGCCTTCGGATTGTTGATAGTAACCTTTTTATCGGGATCGATGATGGTGCCGCCGCCGTAGCTGTAGATCCATTCGATCGCGTTACAGGTCACGCTTTCGCTGGCTTTCCCCTGAAAGACGAAGCCCTGAAAATCGGGTTTACCGGCTTGGCGCTCGCCGTCCTGGATCTTCTTGGCCATCTCGGCCAGTTCTTCCCAAGTCTTCGGTGGCTCCTTGTATCCATACTTCTCCATAAGGTCGGTGCGATAATAAAGGAGACCCGCGTCGGTAAAGAATGGCATCCCGACGAGCTTGCCCTTCACCGTGTTGTTCTCGATGATTCGCGGGAAGTGCTGTTTGATTTCGTCCTCTTTAAAATATTTTTTCAGATCAGCCGAATGCGGAGCGGCGATTCCCGGCCAAATCACATCGATCATGTAGACGTCAACATCCGCGCTTTTTGCCGCCCAGTATTGTTGGAACTGTTGAAGCGTCGCGGTTGCGTCATTCGGCCTGCTGATATATTCCAGTGTGTTGCCTGTCTTCTGGGCCCACACTTGGCACAGGGCTTTCGTCCAGCGCCCGCCTTCGCCAACATCTGAATCACCGGCGAACCGAATCGTAACACCAGCTGCAAATACCGCCGGCGACAGGAACAATGAAGTTAGCGCCGCGACGAAAAATTGGACATTAATCCGCCGGGCGAATGAATTTAGAACGCGCATAGGGGGAACCTCGTAAGGGGGTTGAAGTGTAGAACGAGTTAACAGTCATCGATTTGGCGTGTCAAGCTAATGGGTAAGCCATAAATCGATAAAGCGCCGCAGGATTATCGGTTTTACCGCCATCGGTCTGAGGGACCGGTAGAAATCTGGGCGCCCGGTGACTTGGGCGAGCATCACATTTCTCGCGCGCCCGCCCGCAACGCTGTCGCGTAGCGACTGCGGGCTAGGCCTTCAGTGCGCGACGCGTTTTTAGTGCCTAACCTGCGCCCTCATATTTCGCGCCTTCGGCGCTGAGACCCTTGTCCAAGCTTAGGCCGACTATGTTCAGTACGAGGACGAAACAAGAATCCTGCCAAAATACCCGTTTCAGCAGCACCCTCGAAATCTTCCCTTGCCGACGGCGTAGCGGGCCTTCTGGCGTTCCCGGAAAAATTCCTCGTAAGTCATGACCGGTTCTCCCGGGTGATGCCTGCGCCGATGCTCGACATAGGTTGGATAGTCCGGAACGCCAACCATAAGGCGGGCCGTCTGCGCGACCAGGTCGACAAGGTATCGGATGTCAACCATGACCACCTCCTGCGGCAACCGCTGCAGCGCCGATTTCGATCGCTGTCGCGTTGGGAGTGCTCAAGGCTCTTCGGATACTGAGGACCCCATAGACAGCAACGGCTACCACGACGGCGACGAACAAAACCGACATGGTCGCGTTGACGCAGTCGTTGAAGATGATCCTTTGCATCTCTGCGACGGTTTTGGCGGGCGCCAGGATCTTTCCGCCGGACAACACGTCGCCGTATTTCTGGGCATGTGAGACGAACCCGATTGCCGGGTCGCCGCTGAACACTTTCTGCAGCCCGGCGGTCAGCGTGCACACCAGCAGCCAGACACCCGGCAGGATTGTCACCCAGGCATGGTAGTGGCGCTTCATCTTAAAGAGCACGACCGTACAAAGGGTGAGCGCGATAGCGGCCAACATCTGGTTCGAGATCCCAAAAAGTGGCCAGAGGGTGTTGATACCGCCAAGGGGATCGACCACGCCCTGGTAAAGGAAGTAACCCCACGCCATCACTGCCAGGGCCGAGCCGATCAGGTTGTTCGTCCACGATCTGGTCGCTTTAAACGCGGGGATCACGCTGCCAATCAGGTCTTGAAGCATGAACCGAAGGACGCGCGTGCCGGCGTCGACGGTCGTCAAGATGAAGAGGGCCTCAAACAGGATCGCAAAATGATACCAGATGCCCATCACCGCCCGGCCACCGAGAAGATTTGACAGGATCGTGGCGATGCCGACGGCCAGGGTAGGCGCGCCGCCTGTGCGAGAAAGCACAGTGCTCTCGCCCACATCACGGGCAATCTGGCTAATTTGCTCCGGCGTGATGGTGGTGCCCCACCCGGAGATGACGAGAGCGGCCTGAGTGACGTTCGTGCCAATCAAGGCGGCCGGACTATTCATCGCGAAGTAAACGCCGGGTTCCATTACGGAGGCCCCGATCATCGCCATGATAGCGACGAACGACTCCATCAGCATAGCGCCATAGCCGATAAAGCGGGCCTGGTTCTCATTCTCAAGCATCTTCGGCGTCGTCCCCGAGGAGATGAGAGCATGGAAGCCTGATACCGCGCCGCAGGCAATGGTGATGAACAAGAACGGAAACAAGCTGCCCGCGAACACCGGCCCGGTGCCGTCGATAAAGCGAGTGATCGCGGGCATCTTCAGGTCCGGTCGCACCAGGACGATACTGATAGCAAGCAGGAGAATAGTCCCGACCTTGAGGAAGGTCGAAAGATAGTCCCGCGGCGCAAGGAGCAGCCAGACCGGGAGTACGGAGGCACAAAAGCCGTACCCGATGATCATCAGCGCCAGCGTGTCGCCGCGGAGATTAAAGAACGCGGCCAGCGCCGGACTCTCGGAAACGGTCCGCCCGTAGAATAGAGCTGCCAGGAGAAGAACGAAGCCGATGAGTGACATCTCACCAATGCGTCCCGGCCGAAGGAAACGGCTGTAGATCCCCATTAACAGCGCGATCGGGATTGTGCAAAATACCGTGAAGGTTCCCCACGGGCTGGCGGCGAGGGCTTTGACGACGACCAGCGCCAAAACTGCCAGCAGGATGACCATGATCAGCATCACCCCGATCAGAGCGATTCCACCCGCCACCGTACCCATCTCGGAGCGCACCATGTCCCCCAGTGACTTTCCGTCGCGCCGGGTGGACAGGAACAGCACGATAAGGTCCTGCACCGCTCCGGCAAAAACCACCCCGGCTAGAATCCAGAGGGTACCCGGCAAGTACCCCATTTGGGCGGCGAGTACCGGGCCGACCAGCGGGCCGGCGCCCGCGATCGCAGCGAAATGGTGACCGAATAGCACAAACCGGTTCGTTGGCACATAGTCCAGACCGTCATTGTGGCGATAGGCCGGGGTCTGCCGGGTAGGATCGACCCGCAAGACCTTGCGGGTTATGTAGAGTCCATAAAAGCGATACGCGATGAAATAGATGCAAACCGCCGCGATGACCAGCCATGCGGCATTGACGGATTCACCTCGACTCAGGGCAATTACCCCTAGTGCAACCGTGCCAAGGACGATCACGCCTGCCCATAATAGTTTGGTTTTAATGCTGGAAGAACGACTGCTGAGCGTGCTCATTGATGTTTCCGCCTACAAACGAAAATCGTTGCCGGCGATTTACCGGTCATTTCAAATGAAGCGCGCCGCGCCCTGCCTTCATCGATGTGTGCCGTATGCAAATCGTGCGGCGATAATGGTATAGCTATTCGCGAGAACACGGTCGTGTCCAGATTTTTTCGCACGCTGAAGCGCCTGTTGCGCCCGGGGCCAGGACGAATCAA
>JBAUZZ010000169.1:0-1999 GCA_049585495.1 Chthoniobacterales bacterium
GGCAAATCACAAAGATCCATCGAGCGACAGCCGATTTCAAGGCATCGGGAATTGAACGGCAAGCGCTCAAGATCGGTGACCGTGCTCCGAAATCAGGATCACGTGCAGGTGGTCTCGAACGATCTTCTGCGCGAAGGGCCATTGGTGGTCAGCTTCTTCCGGGGATACTGGTGACCTTATTGCAACATGGAGCTGGAGGCTGTACAAGGAATCAATTCCGAAGTCCGAGCATTGGGGAGCGCAGATCGGCGTGCTCACTCCTGAACTTGAACGGTAACGCAGATTACACAATTCGTCCGGAGCCTTCCGAAACTCTCAGGCAGTTGCGGAAGTTGACCGGGTGATTGGCCAACACTAAACTTGCGAGTCTAATTCGATCCCACGGGACGAGACAGAGAGGAAAACACTATGAATGCACTTAAGGCGAACTACTTCGATGCCTACCGCAGTCTGAAGCTCACGCGAGATGCCAAGGGTGTGCTCGTCGTTGAATTTCACAGCAACGGCGGCCCATGCACCTTCTCGGCACTCCATCACACCGAGGTTGTTGATGCGTTTCACCGGATTGCACAAGATCGAGCGAACAAGATTGTGATCCTGACTGGCGCAGGCGGGGACTTCATTATTGGGGTCGATTGGTCATCTTTCGGCGACGTCGCCGATCCGGGCGTTTGGAGTCAGATTCACGACGAAGGCACTCAGGTTCTGGAAAACATCGCCAACATTCGCGTGCCGGTCATCGCGGCCATCGAGGGACGCGCGCATATTCACTCAGACTATGCCCTGCTCGCCAATGTGATTGTGGCGGCCGAGGGGGCGACCTTCCAGGACGTGGGCCATTACGCAGCAGGTGTCGTGCCCGGCGACGGAATCTTTACCACGTGGAGTTATCGCGCTGGAGCAGGACGAGCCGAAGCGTTCCTTCTCCACCCACAGCCGCTGCCAGCGCGCACGGCCCATGAATGGGGAGTGGTCGCGGAAGTAGTGCCAAATGGTAAAGCGCTCAGCCGCGCGCAAGAATTGGCGGAGATATACCTGCAGGCTCCGGAAGTGACGCGCCGCGACACGCGCGTCCACTTCATTCAACCTTTGAAGGAGCGCATCGTGCATGAAGTTGGCTACGGACTGTCGCTCGAAGGAGCATCCTCGGCCGCCCTCATTAAATCAAAGCAAGCCAACACAGAGCGTGCACCTTCTAAAGAACAAGTCGCATGAACGAAGAAGCTTCACCGGCCATTTATCGTCGCCGGCAATCTGGCGCGCGAGAAGGGCGTTTCAGCCTATGTGGGGGATGGACGCAACCGCTGGGCCGCGGTGCACCGGCTCGATGCCGCTCATCTTTACCGGCTGGCGCTGGAGAAGGGCGCGGCAGGAGCCAGGTATCACGGAATTGCCGAAGAGGGGCTGCGGTTCCGAGACATAGCCGATTTCGTGAACCATCCCTCGCATAGTCGATAATAAAGATGTCCGGCCTCGGTCACTTCAACCGTTACTAGAGTGGAAGTTACAACACAATCGGGAGAAATCACAATGAGCGACTTTACATTCTTGTATCGCGGCCGAGACACCAATGCATCACCCGAACAAATGCAAAAGACCATGGAGAAATGGCGTGCCTGGTTTAAGCAACTTGGGGAGGAGGGTCACCTCAAGGACATCGGACACCCTTTGGAGAATATGGGCAAGGTAGTCAGGGGCAAACAGAAGTCTGTGACCGACGGACCGTTTGCGGAGACCAAGGACGTGGTCGGAGGCTTCACATTGATCCAAGCTCGGGATTTGGAGCATGCCGTAGAACTCTCCAAGGGCTGCCCGATTCTCGAAGTTGGCGGTTCGGTAGAAGTTCGTCCAATCCAAGTCCTGAACATGTAAATGGAAATCACCGACCATCTCTTTCGGCACGAGGCCGGCCGCATGGTCGCGGTGTTAACGCGCCTCTTTGGAGTCCACAATCTGGCGCTCGCAGAAGACGTTGTTCAAGATGCCTTCTGTCGAGCGC
>JBAUZZ010000170.1:0-16065 GCA_049585495.1 Chthoniobacterales bacterium
TCCAAAAAGTGCCTAATACGATGAAGCTCAAAGTATATGTTGAAAAGCGGCCAGTCAGTTCAAGGAGTTGACGCCATACCTCAGCATCGCTACTCATTTTGACGCCTTCAGGAAGTTTCAAATCCAAGACCTTGAGCGTGCTCCCTTTAAAAACAGTACTCAATATTTCGGCCATGCGCACTTCTGCTGCATCCCTTGTGATGTAGGTGACGCCAAAGATGTTTGTGAACGTGTCCTCTACGGCAAAAGCTTGGCAGTAAAGTATCTCCCCTATTCCAAGCGTCCGCCTGCTGTTCGACAATTGCGCGAATAGAATCTGTTTTCCTGGCCGTCGGCCCATTAGATTGAGAAGCGATCATTGGACACTCCTAGAATTCCAGTTTTATGCGGCTTTATGTTTTGATTGAGATAAAAGAAGTTCGTCGGGTCATACTTTTGTTTAAGGCGGGCGAGACGGCTGTGGTTGGCTCCGTAGCTCGCCCGCACACGCGCTTCGCCTTCATCGCCCAATAAGTTGACCGAGACGCTCTCCCTTGCGAACGGCTTCATTGCTGCTTCAAATCGATGCGCCCAATCCATGTGCGGCTTCGCGTCGTCCTCGGTCCACTGAGTGATTATTTCCAGGATGTACTGCTCATCACGCAGCGGGACAGCGGTTGCTTCCGGCGGTACCCGGGTAGCGGCACCGTGGAAGTGTCGCAGCACAACGGCCGAGAAAGCAGAAGTGCGTGCGGCGCCGTACTGGGAAAGTTGGTCGACCGCTGGCTCCGCCAGATCTCGTAACCCGTAGGCTCGGAAGTAGTAGTTTCGCCCCGCCGGGCTGAAATGGTCAGAAAGCGAGTGGGCTTCGACGATTGTCATCGGCCGGATCAGATCGGTGATGGGCAGACCGAATGCGCGCAGCGGGGCTAATACTTTTTCGCCCTCAGAATAAGCTCCACAATAGCAGGCGACAAACCCTACCATCGGGCGACCATCCGGTGAGGTGACTATCGCCGCGTCGACCGTCAAATCATCGCAACAGGTCCGGGTGTACTCATGGTAAAAATGCAAGGCCTCGCGTGCTCGCTCAATGGGATGAATGAGCATCCCAGCCAGGATCTGGGCGGCCGGATGCAATCGGAATTCAAGCGCAACAACGACACCAAAGTTGCCGCCACCGCCACGGACGGCCCAAAAGAGATCGGGGTGCTCTGCCGCGCTCGCCGTTAATAATTTGCCTTCTGCTGTGACGATATCGACCGCGAGAAGGTTGTCGCAGGTCATCCCATACTTACCGCTTAACCAACCGATGCCACCGCCGAGCGCCAGGCCGGAAAGCCCTACATCGGAACGCGGACAGGTTGGCGTGGCCAGTCCGAATTTCTGCGTCGCGGACAGGAACTCTCCGGTCGTCACACCTGCCTCTGTACGCGCGGTACACCTATCCGGTTCAACCCGAATTCGTTTCATCCGGGACAGGTCAATCACGAGACCGCCATCACACACCCCGTGTCCGGCAACGCTGTGGCCGCCGCTCCGAACCGCCACCCTCAGTTGCTCATCGAGAGCGAACCTAACGGCGCAAATGACATCGGACACCTCAGCACACCGAACGATTAGTGCAGGATGCTTGTCGATCACCCCATTCCACACGCGGCGTGCGGTGTCGTAGCCGTGGTCGCCAGGGCTTAGGAGTTCACCGCGCAAACGCGCTCGGAAATCGTTAATCGTTGAGGTATCGATTTCACTCGTGTTCGTCATAGTCATCCTTTCTTCGAGCATTCGCAATAGGTGTCAGCCGTTTCTCGACTGCCAGCATGCTCTCAGCCGGTAGCTCTCACCACGCGCACTGGCGCACGCATTGGCCCACGCAGTGGGATGGACTGAGGTGGGGGCTGTCTCACTTCACTCCTAATTCTGAGATCGCCTGGGGGAACCCGCTTCAGCTCCGTGCGCCGGAAGAAGCGCTCGAGTCGCCTGAAAGTAGTATGGCGACGAGCTTTCACCTTCAGGAATGTTACTGGAAACCGCCAGGATCGAGTTTGCCCGGAGGGAAAAGTTGATTAAGCGTAAAAAGAGGTCTTATGAGCGAGGATGTGCAAAGCTTTGCGGATCTTCTCAAGCGCTATCGGACAGCCGTTGCGCTAACCCAGGAGGAGCTAGCAGAACGAACCAAGCTCAGCGTGCGCGGACTGAGCGACCTTGAGCGCGGCGTCCGCACGCGTCCTTACAAGTATACCGTCCGGCAGCTGGTCCAGGCTTTAGACCTTACGGGAGAGGAAGCCGAGCGGTTTACTCGAGTAGCGCGCCGGGCGCGAAATGGCGAACCTGTGTCGCGCATCCGTCCCGGACCAATCTCTTTACCAACTCCTCCCACACCGCTGATCGGGCGTACCGAAACAGTCGCTGCGGCTCTGGGGCTGTTGCGGCGCGACGACGTGCGGCTATTGACCTTAACTGGACCACCTGGCGTCGGGAAAACACGCCTCGCCCTTGAGCTGTCCAAATGCCTGTGTGATGACTTCGCAAATGAAGTCCTCTTTGTGCCGCTGGCCAGTATCCGTAACGCGGATCTCGTGATCGACGCGGTTGCCCGAATCCTGGGAGTGGAGGAGCACGGAGGCCGATCGCTCACCGAATGCGTAAAGGCGCATATTCAGCCGAGGCGACTTCTGCTCGTTCTCGACAACTTCGAGCAGGTGCTTTCGGCGAATACGGTGATTGCCGACTTACTGGCAAGCTGCGCGCGGCTCAAAATCATTGTCACCAGCCGTGGCGCTGTCCACCTGCGGGCTGAGCAGGAATTTCCCGTTGCGCCGCTTCGGCTCCCGGAATGTGGCTCCGATGTTGCCTCCATCGAGAAGGCGCCGGCAGTCGCGCTCTTCGTCGCACGGGTCCAAGCAGTTAGACCCGATTTCCGGCTGAGAGCGGAACACGCGCAGGCGGTTGCCCGCATCTGCCGGCACCTCGACGGCTTGCCTCTGGCAATCGAACTCGCAGCAGCGCGCAGCCGGGTGCTGCAACCCCCAGCTCTCCTGGAGAGGCTCGATCAGCGGTTGCCATTTCTGACAAGCCCTGCTCCGGACAGGTCTGAGCGCCATCAAACACTGCGCGATGCGATCGCCTGGAGCTACGACCTCCTCGATGAAGGCGAGCAACGGTTGTTCAGATGGCTCTCGGTTTTCGTTGGCGGCTGCACGCTGGAGGCTGTTGAAGCTGTGTGCGGAACGGAGAACACACAACCAGAAGCGGTTCTGGAAAACGTGGAATCGTTGGTCGACAAGCATCTCGTTCAGCTCGAAGAAAAGTTGCAAGGTGGTCGCTTAACGATTTTAGAAACGATCCGGGAATTTGGCTGGGAGCGTCTCATAGAAGCCGGGGAGGTGGAGGAAGCCCGCAGGCAGCAGGCCGCCTATTATCTTTCATTTGCCGAAACAGCCGAGCCCCACGTAGCGAGAGGACTGAAGGGTGTATGGCTCGAGCGCATCGAGACCGAGCGCGACAATCTGCGAGCCGCACTCGAGTGGTGCGCAGCGGAGCCGAGCCGTACGGAAATGGGGATGCGTCTGGCTGCGGCGCTGGTATGGTTTTGGTGTCTCCGCGGGTCCGTAAGCCAGGGAATCGCCTGGCTGGCGGGCACCTTGAAGCGGAGTGGTTCGCTGCCGAACTTGAGCTCCGAGGAGCTCATCATCCTGCGGGCCAAGTGCCTGTACGGGACCGGAGCATTGGCTTTTGTGCAGGGCGACCTCGGGAAAGCGCGTGCGCAACTCGCAGAGAGCCTCGCTCTATTTCAAAAGGTTGGAGCTAAGCCATGGATTCCACAGACACGTTATCTGATTGGATTAGCCTTAGCGGAGCAAGGCGACTTGCGCGGCGCGCGCGTAGAGTATGAGGAAAGCCTGCCCCTTTTGGGTGAAGTGGGAGACACCTGGAGCAGGGCTTTCGTGCTGACCTGTCTCGGCCACATTGTGAGTATGCAGGGGGACCCGGCCGGTGCGGGTTCACTTTATGAGGAGAGCCTAGCGCTATTTGAAGCATTAGACCATGACTGGGGCCGCGGGTTGGTGTTGAACGGCTTGGGGGTACTCGCCCAGCTGCAACGGCGTCCCGCAGCGGGTCGGCGGCTCTGCGCGGAAAGTGTACAACTCATGCGAGGCTGCGGCGATAAACGCTCGCTATCTGCGGTACTGGCTGGCCTCGGCCAGGCGGTACTGCGCCGCGGCGACATTTCGCGGGCGCGGTGCATTTTTGGGGAGGGTCTGGCGCTTTCGCAGGATTGCGGAAACCGGAACGGTCTTCTGCTAAGTTTAGCAGGCTTGGCTGGGGTCGCGACAGCACGAGGAAACGCCGGGCGAGCCGGGCGATTGTTCGGAGCGACTCACGCGCACTATCCGGCAACGGGCACTCTCATTGACGCAGTTTTCCCAACCGTCGGCATGCTCCGGGAGGGCTCCGAGCGTCCATCCTTTGAACACCAGGTCGCAGAGGCCCGGCGACGCCTCGACGCGAGAGCATTCGCCAAGGGTTGGGAAGAAGGTACAAACATGTCGACTACCCAAGTGATTGCAGAGGCGAGCCGCGGCTCGGCGTCGTGCGTCTGATTCATTCGAGTCGCAGCGGCGCACCGATAGCGTCGGAGACGATCGCCCCGCAAAGTTCTTGTGAAGGATCATCGGCGGCGAAGACTTCAAGTCTTTTACGTAAAAATCCTTGTAACTCTGGCCTACCGAGTAGGATGCGAGACGGTCTTGGATCAAGTTATGGCCCAGGATCTGGGCGAAGTAGGGGTCCTCGCCCAACTGAGGGGGCCGGAACTGCAGGTGCTGACTGTGCCGGTGGGGGCTGGTGCTGGCTGATTCGTGAAGTCACTTCCTGGGAGCTTTTTTCTCGTGATTCCACGGGCTGAAAAAAGGTTTCGTTCTCTCCTGCGCCTCAGGTGAGTTGCCATGCGCCGTAGACGCAGCGAAACGGGTCCGGCCTGAAGGTGTCTTGGATCGTTCCCTCGAACTGCCGAGACGTGCTTGGCAGTTTAAATTATCCATCTTCCGCGCGGGAAAATTTTGCAGAAGTCTCCCGGATACATTCGCAAGTTCGCCTTAAGCAGGTCGTAAGCTGAATCATAAGGAATAGCGCAGCACGATCGCGATGGCTCGGACCGTGCTGTCATTTTTCTGCTTAACCCGGTAAGAAGCCATCTTACGATAGGATTCCACCAATACCGCATAAAAGAGGGTGCGTTCGGGATCGCCCCAATCCCAAAGGCGAAACCGTGTGCTGATTGCTGATCCATGCCACAGACTACTGGACGCCAACCGGACAAACCCGACGATTCCTAGCCACTACGAAAATGGCTTCCTCAAGCGGCATGTCCGCGGATCACTGGTGCCTGCGCACCGTCGATTGAAACGGGTCGGTCCGTTAGCAGAAATCAAATGCGACCGAAACCTTACCAAAGCGCGAAACTCTACTGGCTGAACAAACGCGATAGGATTTGTCCCGGTCTCAACCGAAAGAGAGCGAAGAAGGCCGCAAGATGAACACCCATTGCTCTCAGGGTCATCCGCTCACTGGCAACGTGTACATCGACCCTCGTGGATGGGCTCATTGTAAAGTCTGCCGAAGAGAGTCAGCTAACCGGTATCGGCACGCACACCCAGGGCGGGTAAGAGAGTCAGCTAACCGGTATCGGCACGCGCACCCAGAGCGGGTAAGAGAGTCAGCGAACCGGTATCGGCATGCGCACCCAGAACGGGTAAAAGAAGCGCAAAAGCGGTGGAGGACAGAACATAGGGAGTACTGCAACGCAACGATGCGGAAATGGACCGCCGCGAATCCTGAGAAGCGAGCCGCAATCATTTGGCGGTACTTGGTCAAAAAGAGAGCTGAGAGCCGCGATGGCGCAACGAAGAGCCAGATCGCTTAATCCTCAAACTATAGCCAAATACGGTCTTCGGCATCCCGCACCGGTCACGGGTTACGATCTGGTGCGACGATTTCAGCAGTGTCGATCCCCTCCGCTACCTCGGCCGCGGTAGCTTTCTTGATAGGTGGCAGCGAACTCACTGCCCCTGGCGTCCGGGATACTGCTTAAGTGCGATACTTAAATGGGACAATCCAGTCTCTCATATGGACAAGGAAACCAAATGGAACGCGAGTCGTCAAAAGAACACCTCGAGCGCGCTAGGGAGCATCTCGAGAAGGCGAAAATGCACGCAACGGAAGCGGGGGCCGAGGCCAAAGCTGCTGCTAATGCAAAAGTAGATGAGCTGCGCAACGAGTAGAGAAGAAGATAAAAGGGGCCTCGGCGCAACCCGGACAGTGGCAAACCGACTTGGAAGATCGGGTGCGCCAAAAGCCGCTCCAAGCGATATTGTGGGCCTTTGTCGCCGGATTGGTGATAGGCGCCCTCCTACGGAAGTGAACTTTTCTCGGCTCAAGCATTCAGGTGAGGGTTTTCGAAGGCTATTCTTCGCATATGGAGACCGCAATCGTAGTCTGTGCGCGCCCGATTCTCGTCTGAGCGAGACCGCGATCCTGGTCGTCGCCCTTTTAGAAAACCCGCCTACCGGCGAAAGTTTAAACTATGGATAACCAAATCCCCGAAGATGCTTATCGAATATTAGCACGCGAACGCAGCCATGAGGATGCAAGGCAAACTGTTGCTACCAATAGGATGCTTGTTCAAAGCCTTGTTATGATTAACGGCGCTGGAGCGATCACCGTTTTGGCTTACTACGCTGCCCGTAATCCTTCTGGCCCGGGGAAGCCGGTGGTTCTCCTGACAATGATTCTTTATTGTCTCGGCGTCTTTACCGCTGTTTTCGCCGGTCTCTATGTCAGAAGAACAACTCAGGAATGGTCGACTTTCTGGGAGCTTAAGTCTTACCCTGACGCGGCGGAGCGGGAAAAAATCATGGAAGGGCATCGGCGGCAGGCGATAAGGAGTAAGCGCTGGTCGACCGGGCTGCTCCTATTTAGCGAAGTTTTCTTCCTCGCCGCCAGTTTATGTTTGTCAATGTCCTTGGGATAGCAAGGTGGTGCGCGTCTGGGCCAGATATTCGGTTAAAATCCGCGCGAATCCTACAATCGCATTTATCGTCTAAGATCCAAGGATCAAGGAGGGAGCACTCGATGATTTCGGAGCGGCGATACAGGCGGAGCCGGCTAATGCCCAGCGGGCCGCACATTCTGTGTCGGCTTACGCTCAAACGCCGCTTGAAACGGCTGCCGCGACGACGAGGTGTTTTTCAAGCTATCTTCCACGCGCGAATGCCACGCTCTTGGTGGTCACACGGCCTTTGGTTCATGACGTGATGTCGATACTCGTACCACATTGGTGGATCTTCATCGTAAAGGCCTGCCGCGCGTTCTCCTATGGCCGGGAACAGGGTTGCCGTCTTAAGTGCAACATCCCGCGCCAGATCCAGAGCCATGGCCTTCTCTGTAAAGTCTTGGCCTACTAGATCCGACTGTCTCCGGTGGAGCAACCCCCGCGGAACTTCGACAATAATCTCGTGGGGATTGCCAATAGGTGCTGCCAGAGATACACTTTTGGGCGTCAACTTTAAGTGTACGTAGAAAAACTGTTCGCTCATACCTAAAACTGTTCGCTTATATCTCATTATATTCCGCTTTATTTTGGACGAACGGTGTTCATGCTGCCTTCAAGCGAATTGAGTGTTCAGAGGTCCGCAGGTTTCGACCATCTGTCGCTCCTCTCTCCTCGGCTAGGCTTGGCAAAAAAAATCGCTCGCGTCATACCTGGTCGATTAGGCGAAGACGCCGATGCCTGGTGGTACTATCTGGAAAGCGAAGGCAAGCCCGCGCTCATCGATCCGGAGAATCCAGATCCGAAGGTGGCAGAGGCGCTGCATATGAGTGAAGGGGAGTTGCGGCAGATCCTTGATTTTCATCTGAGAGAGACAAGAGAGGAACAGGTCAGGACAGCGGAATCGGCATCTAAAGCGAAAAAACCGTACGCTTTTAGATATAGGAACCAAAATAAACATTGTTATCGTAATTGCGTCAATGCCGCACATGAAACAGGGCCCGCGGAGGAATGGCCGGCGATTGGAGTGCTGATCTCTCTTACCAAGGACCTGAAGAAGCCGCGAAGCAGACACTCCCAGTAAACGTTACTCGGTAAAATGACTTGAGTTCCTTTTTCCAGGCGGTTATCGCGTTCCTGGCAAAACAACGGTTACACCAGTTATGCAAATATCGTGCCGAACCCCACGTAGGCAGTCCATTTTTGAAACGCTCGTCGTCTTCGGATTAATCGTCCTAATCCCATCGCTACGGGCACAACAAAATAAAGCCGGGACTGATTCAGCCCTAGCGGCTTGGTCCAATGTTCAGCAGTTGGTGAAAGATATGGAAACGGCTGTTCAATCCAAGAACCTTCACGGGATACACGACCCGACCATGAAGATTAGGGCCCCGATCAAAACGCTGAAGCAGCGTAGCAGCATGCTAAGCGCGGACAAAGGTCAAAAGATTGGCGCAGCTTTGAAGCAATTAGACACTTCAGTTACCGACTTGCATAGCGCGTCTGATGAAGGCAACCAAGCAGACGCCGAAACAGCCCTTAAAGCCGTCGAAAGCGCTCTTGACCAGCTGAAAGCCCAAGACCCTGAAGCGGCTTTCAAAAGTATGCATTGACTTTAACCAGCATTGATTGGCAGCGTCGCTTGAGAGCCGAATCCGGAGGGCGCTGGCCTTTTTTATTGAAAAAAAGTGTTTAGGCGCGAAGAGTCGAGAAACGGTCTATGACGGGGTTGGGAAAGGCGAGATTGTTTACCGAGACAGTCGCTGTAGTGGCTGCTCTCGCATGGTTTACAGGTACCAATCATTGCCTATTAGAGCTCACGGGACAGCCTCAGAACCCGGCTGTTTCGATGTCCCATTGCCCGGACCATTCCAAAAGATCTGGCGGTCCTGACGGAGGTCCGTCTGGAATGTTGGCCTGTTGTCAGGGACTTCAGAGTACCAATTTCGAAGTGGCGAAAACGAACATTGCCTCTAGTCCTGTCTGGTTGACGACTCAGCTCTTCTCGATTGGCCATCTAGCTCTGCCAGAAGCGCCGAAAAGGATTTTAGCCAGGACGGAATACGGTACTGGACCTCCATTAGTCAGTTCCTTCGTCGGAACTGTGTTACGGCGTTCTCTGCGTAAGAACGCGCCTCCGCTCCTATCTAGAGACGGCTAGCCTGCTCTCGACAGGAAGTTCATCGCCGTCGGCCCACGCATACTCAAGTGGGCTTCGAGTTGTCGACACTCGAGTCCTATTCCGATGTGGAAGATGGGCTGCTTGAAGTGGACCACCTCCAGGGTGCCGGAGAACTCCCGCCGCAGCGCGATCATCTCATCGAAGAGCAGCTTGAGGCACTCGACCTGCACCTTCGTGCGCGGGAAGCCGTCGAGCAGCGCGCCGTTCTGCTGCTCAGGCTCAAGCAGCTTGCGCAACAGGATGCCGACGCCGCGCAAGGGCGTCTCGCCTCTTTCGCCGGATAACGTTTTCGCCGCCGTAGGCAATGACAACGAAGGAGCAGACGTAGTCGTCCGCGGCAGCGCTGCTCGATTCGCACAAGAGATTTTCGCGGGTTTACGCTGCTTATCAGCTGATGAACCCCAGGCGGCTGGCGGCACGGACACGGGGCCATCTCCTTTGCGTGCCAGCAGCAACCGTGTGAAAATTTACTGTAGCGTATTGTATGCAATGTTGACCGGCCAGTTAGCTCCGGTCAGCGGTTTTTTCAGCCCACGTCATTACTTGAAGGGTTGTAAGTCCAAACCGCCGAAAATTCCGTCAAGCTGGGTTTCAGGCTTTTACAGGCTGGTGTAATCCTCGCTTGTTGATGTAGTATTCAGCGCGATGTGATTCGTATAGCCTAGCCTAGTACTTTAGAGAAAACGACGCCCGGATCAGACGCTGTCTTTGTGAGACAAACGCATCAAATGACCTTCGTAGTTCCAGAAAGCTAACAGCGGAAAGTAGCGACAATTAAAGGAGAATGGAATGGTCGGAACGGTAGGCTGGGGACTGGTTGGGGCGAGCAACGTAGCCCGGGAATGGGTGATCGGCGCGATTCGCTCGCAACCGAGCAACGAAGTCGTCACCGTCATGAGCAGCGACGCAGACCGCGCCGCCACTTACGCTAGGGCCAACGACATTACGGGCCATTGCACGAGCCTCGAGGCTGTGCTTTCTGACCCTCGGGTCAACGCGCTCTACATCAGCACCACCAACGAATTGCATAAGTCGCAGACGCTCGCCGCCGCGGCAGCTGGAAAGCACGTGCTGTGCGAGAAGCCGCTTGCCCTCGACCTCGTCGACGCACGGGAAATGGTTGCCGCCTGCGCCAAAGCGGGCGTCGTCATGGGCACCAACCACCATCTGCGCAACGCGGCCACCCATCGCAAGATCCGCGAGTTGCTACATTCCGGAGCCGTCGGCACACCGCTTTTCGTCCGCGTTTTCCATGCCGGTTATCTTCCGCCGCACCTGCAGGGCTGGCGCATCAACAAACCGGGCGGCGGGGTGATTCTGGACAGCACTATTCACGACGTCGACACATTGCGCTTTATCCTCGGCACGGAACCGAGGAGTGCCATCGCATTCTCCCAGCAGGCAAACCTCGCTTCGGGCGAACTGGAAGACGGCGTGATGGCCGTGTTGCGTTTCGACAACAATGTGCTGGTGCAAGTGCACGGCGCCTACACGGTGAAATACGCCGAAACTGGAATCGAAATCCACGGTACCGACGGTTCCATCCTGGGCCGTGACGTGATGACCCAGCGGCCCACGGGCCGGGTTTATCTGCGCAACGCGAGCGGTGAAAAGGAAATCCCTATCGAGCACGAGAACCTCTACAATCGCGCCCTCGCCGCGTTCACCGCCGCCATTCGCGGCGAAGGACAGCCTTCGGCGACCGGCGAGGACGGTGTGCGCTCGCTAGCCATTACGCTGGCGGTGCTGGAATCGGCGCGGACCGGCAAGCAGGTTGAGATCCGCTACTTATAATCCCGCCCCTCAAAATCAGATTCATAAGACTAAGGTAGTCATCGTGGCTATGGACAACAAAAACCGTTCTTCCAGAGTCTCAGAGGCCGAACCGGTAAAAGTAACCCCCCATGATCTTCGTCTTGCAGCCTGGACTTGCTCTCTGGGCAGTGCGCTGGAGTATTATGACTTCGCACTCTACAGCCTTGCCTCGGCGCTTATTTTTGCGCCGCTGTTTTTCCCTCAGCAGGCGCACGGTCTTGCCCAGATCGAAAGTTTTGGTACCTACTTTATCGGCTTCGCTATACGCCCAGTGGGTGGCATCATCTTTGGCGCGCTCGGTGATCGGCTCGGCCGAAAGTTCGTGCTGGTGACCACCGTCGTTTTAATGGGGCTCGCCAGCACCCTGATTGGCGCGCTACCCCCCTATTCCAGTGTGGGTTACTGGGCTCCGCTCATGCTTATTATTCTGCGCCTGCTGCAGGGCTTAGGAGCTGGTGCCGAGCAGGCCGGGGCGGCAGTGATGATGACGGAGTATGCACCCCGGGAAAGGCGCGGCTACTTTGCTGCGCTTCCCTTCCTCGGCATCCAGTTGGGTACCGTTCTTGCCTCTCTAGTTTACTTTGTCTTTCTGCTGGGGTCAAGGACATCCATCAGACCTGGCTTTGGCGTGTCCCATTCCTGCTCAGTCTCATCATTGTCGCTGTCGCGATTTACATGCGCTTGAACCTTAAGGAATCTCCGACATTCGCCAAGCTGGAAGCCCGTCACCAGACGGCTAAGAACCCGCTGGCCAACCTGCTGAAGAACTCGAGGAAAACCGTCGGTCTGGGTATCGGCCTGCGACTAGCCGAAAATGGCGGCTCCTCGATCTATCAGGCTTTAGCGATTAGCTATGTCGTCGGTGTGGTGGGCGTCCCAGGTTCGGTAGGCTCGCTTTGTCTCATTTTTGCTCCCCTTCTCGGTGCCCTAGTAGTGCCGCTATCGGGTATCCTCACCGACCGTTATGGACGAGTCATTGTTTATCGCGGGTTCGCGATCTTCCAGTTGCTTATTGCTTTTCCGGTGTGGTGGGTGCTGAGCCTTGGTAACGTCGTTGCCATTATTATTGTTATCTCCATCGCGCTGGCTGTCGGCACGTGGGGCATGTTCGGAGCGCAGGGGGCGCTTTTGCCAGAGTTGTTCGGCGCCAATCACCGTTACATAGGAGTGTCGGTGGCACGTGAAGTATCGGCCGTCATTTCCGGTGGCATCGCTCCCCTTGTTGGTTCAGGCATCATTGCTTGGGTGATAAGTCTAAACGGTGGCAATAAAGATGCGGGGATCTGGGCCTGGATTCCGATTGCAGCCTATTTTGGCGCTCCTGACTTTGGGCACGATAGTCACGACGTTTTTCACGCCAGAACCCAGACGCCGCAACCTCGATGATCTGCGTGATGCTATAGCCGTGAAATAGTTTACCGAAGGAAAAGGCAATCTTAAATCGTATCCGAGAATACTATGAACTCTCTCGACGTCGTGACATTCGGAGAAGCGATGGCGATGTTTGTCGCCAAAGATGTAGGCGACCTAAGCCAGGTTCATGATTTCACCAGGCGCGCGGCAGGCGCCGAACTCAATGTTGCGATTGGTTTAGCACGGTTGGGATTCAGAGTCGGTTGGATGAGCCGCGTAGGCTCAGATTCGTTTGGACGCTTTATCTTTGATGTGCTGGACCGCGAACGCGTCGACCGTCAACGCGTGATTGTTGACCCCGATTTTCCGACTGGGTTTCAGCTTAAGTCGCGGGGTCTCGGGAACCAAGATCCAGTCGTGGAATATTTCCGACGAGGATCAGCAGCGAGCCATTTGTCCGTAGCCGATTTTGACCCCGAGTATTTCCTATCGGCAAGGCACCTCCATGTGACCGGTATTGCTCCTGCCCTGTCCAAAACGAGTCTGGAATTAGCACACCATGCGATTGATCAGATGCGAGCAGCCGACAAGTCTATCTCGTTTGACCCGAATCTCCGTCCCGTGTTGTGGCCATCGAAGCAAACAATGATCGATCAGTTAAATGCACTCGCGGCCAAGAGCAACTGGGTTTTGCCCGGCATCGAAGAGGGGAGAGTGCTCACCGGAAGGAGTGACCCAAGCGGGATTGCGGACTTCTACCTGGAGCGAGGTACAGCTTTAGTTGTGATAAAGCTGGGTGAAAAGGGCTCGTTTATCAAAAACCGGGAAAAGGAGGCGTTTATTCCTGCCGTAAAAGTGCCTGCTGTTGTGGATACAGTAGGTGCGGGAGACGGATTTGCAGTCGGTTTGGTCAGCGCACTATTGGAAGGTCTTCCGGCAGATCAAGCCGCTGCACGTGGCAACCAGATTGCCGCCCTTGTGATACAACAGATAGGCGATTCCGAAGGCCTGCCAACGCGAGAGCAGATTCTTAAGCAATAAGGTGATGAGAAAGCAAATCGTGGTCTACAAGAAGTTGCCCGAGAGCGAATTAGCGAAACTCCAGCGGTTCTTCGACATTACACAATTTGCTTTGATCGATAGCGCCAATAGAAACTCGTTTCTCGAAGCGATCAAACAGGCGCACGGTTTGCTTGGCGCGAGCGTCAAATTAACCGAAGAAATGTTAACTGGCGCGGATCGCTTGGAGGCGATCTCAACAATCTCGGTTGGCTACGACAACTTTGATCTTCCATGGCTCACGGAGCGCGGAATCATTTTAACTAACACGCCGGATGTTCTGACAGAGACGGTCGCGGACACAATCTTTGCTCTGATGCTGGCTTCGGCGCGCCGGTTGATTGAGCTCGTTGAATTTGTGAAAGCGGGTCATTGGAGACACAGCATCGATGAAACGCTTTATGGAGTCGATGTGCACTCCAAGACACTGGGAATTCTCGGGATGGGTAGGATCGGCGTCGCCGTCGCTCGTCGTGCACGACTCGGCTTCAATATGGAGGTTCTCTATTACAACCGGAGTAGAAACCCGGAAGTCGAAGGCCAATTTAACGGAAAGTTTTGCTCTTTCGACGATGTTTTGGGCGCTGCCGATTTCCTTTGTGTTGTCCTGCCATTAACAAAAGAGACCGAGAAAATGATCGGAGCGCGCGAATTTGCCAAGATGAAGCAGGGAGCGATTGTTATCAATGGCTCCAGAGGACGTATCGTCGACCAGTCCGCGTTAATTCAATCTTTGCAAACCGGCCATCTTGGCGCGGCTGGTTTGGATGTTTTCGAGAAAGAGCCGCTACCTGCTGACTCGCCATTGTTGAAAATGGCGAATGTGGTAGCTCTTCCCCATGTTGGCTCTGCAACCCATGAAACGCGACTGAATATGGTCCGCTGCGCTGTTGAAAACCTCATCGATGTTCTCAACGGCGGTTCTTCGAAGCATGCGGTAAATCCTCAAGCCTTGGAACACCGCGGCCCTGCCCAATCATGAAACTGCACGAGAATTCATTCTGCTTTTCGCTCTTGGCATTGTCGTGGTTAGTAGGAGACACTTTGGCTCTCGCTGCCGACCTGATCGTTTCAGCCAATGATGCGAAATATGTTCGAGTTCTAGGGCGAGACACTTATCCGGGTGGAACCGGACCGGATACATTGACTGTTCTGGATGCGTCCCGGTTTCCACCGGAGGTAAAGGCGACGGTAGAAGTCGAGCACACCATCATCGGGCCGCCTCAAGCAGTCGCGATTACTCCGAACGGCAAGCTGGCGATCGTGGGTGCTCCTACTCGATACGACTATGCCGCAAAGAAGGTCATTTTCGACACCTTCTTGCAGGTGATTGATCTCGAAGCAACGCCGCCAAAATTGATTGATAAGATTGAACTTGGACAGCATTCTCAAGGGCTGAGTATTAACCCAGCGGGGATACTCCTATTGGCGGGCACCGTCGGAGGAACAGTTGCTGTTCTCGCGATCGAAGGCAAGACAGTCAAATTGGTCGAACAGATCGAAGTTTCTGCAAAACGCGTGTCAGGTATCTCCTTCACCCACGACGGCCGGGCAGCCTTGGTGGCGCTGCGAGACGAGCAGGGCATGGTCGTTCTGGACGTCGACGGGAGCAGGGTTACCAACAGTCAGGAGCGGGTGACGACCGGGGTTTCGCCCTACTCGGTCGACGTTTCTAGTGATGGCGGATGGGCGGTTGTGAGTAATGTTGGGCTGCCCGGCATGCCCGGAAATGTAGGACGCCTTTTCGGCGACGCCGATAGCGTCACACTAATTGATGTCTCTAAACGCCCGTTCCGCGCCGTCCAGCATTTCACCGTCCCTTCGATTCCTGAAGGTGTGGCCATTTCCCCAGACGGGAAGTGGATCGCCGTGCAGTCGATGGATGGATCGAATCTGACTGAAGACAATCCCGGCCGGCACCCGCGAGGTCGCGTCCTTTTGTTTGCCATTCGCGACGGTCAAGCGGTTAAGACCTCCGATTTGCCAGGGGGCGAAGCGGGCCAGGGGATCGTGTTTACTGCAGATAACAAATATATCCTGGTCCAGTTCAACGTCGAGAAGCAACTCGCTGTATACGCGGTAAATGATGGAGACATGAAGGATACTCAGCAACGTATTGTGCTCTCTGGCGGCCCCGCCTCCCTCCGCTCAATGCCACGATAAGGATCAACGCGAGTTTTTGCCTAAGCTTCTAGCCAAGCTTTCAATTACCCACAAATCGGTCGACGAGCGGCAACCACCGGCGACAGCAGCAACTGTGTGAAAATTTACTGTCGCGTGTCGTATGCGATGTTGACTCGCTTACTAGCCGCAGCCAGCACTTTTTTTCAGCCCATGTCATTACCCGAATCACTGCGACACTTTGCCTTGTTGGCGCGCGCCGATACTCGACGACCCATTCCATATCCGCCCGTCTCCTATATCCCCGAAATGGCGAACGGATCGGCACGCTAATGGACGACAGGGACGGAGGAACGAAGTTTCAGGATGTTGACCTAAACTCAGTCACTAAGGAGTGGGCAACGCTACAGAGAATGACTCTGAAGGTCACGGATCACCCAAACGCTGCGTCCGCTCTCGCTCGTGAAGGTCGGTGTTGGCGGGAGGTCTAGCGGGTTGGCTGCGG
>JBAUZZ010000171.1:0-4185 GCA_049585495.1 Chthoniobacterales bacterium
GAGGAATATTGGTTTCGCTGATTGGAGCAAGCTTCGTCTTTGCGTTTAACGGAGTGGGCTTCCTCCTGGTTTTATTCACGATCCTGCTGTGGAGACGGGCAAAGCCGCAATCGCACCTCCCGCTGGAAAGTTTTTTCGAGTCGTTTATCACTGCGATTCGCTACGTGCGGTACACTCCGGGTGTCAAGATCGTTTTGGCGCGGAGCGCATTATTTGCATTTTTCATTTCTATTATCGCGGCATTGATGCCTGTGGTTGGGCTGGAGGAATTACATCTTGAGCCTGCGAATTTGGGATTTTTGTTCACGAGCATGGCAATCGGCTCGGTCATCACTTCCATTTTCATTATCCCATGGGCACGTTCCCGCTATTCGCCGCAACGGTTGACTACGTATGCGGATGCTTCATTGATAGTCGTTTTCCTTCTGATGGCGACTATCCGCTGGTCGAAAATGTTCTTGGTCGTTGCGGCGCTAGCCGGCGTCGGGTGGACGTTATCGTCCACCGAACTTTGGATAGCAGGTCAGCGTGCCATGCCTGATTGGGCGCGAGGGCGTATGAACGCGACGATCATCATGGTCTCACAAGGAGCGACCGCGCTGGGAAGCTTAGTCTGGGGCACGGCCGCTGCCAACTTTGGAGTGGTTTCACCGTTTCTGACTGCGGCCGGACTCGCCCTAGTCGCAATGATCATCACCCGCCTCCCGGCCTATCGATTGTCGATCGACTTCACGACAGACCTGAATCTCGAACCGGCGCCCGCTACCATATTCTCAAATAATCCCGCTCGATTGCCGGAACCGCGGGAAGGCCCACTTTCGATTACAACGAAATTCCAGATCGATGCGGATCGTCGTGAAGAATTTTTCGATTTGACGGGCAGAGCTCGGTTGATCTACCTCCGGAACGGCGCTTATGGCTGGCATTTGAAAGGGGATTTGGCACAACCGAACAGCTTCGAAATGGAAATTATCGTTCCATCCTGGACACAGCACCTGCGAAAACGCGAGCGCATGACCAAGAATGAAGTCGAAATAATCCAGAAGCTTTATAGTTTGCATCGCGCCCCGAGCCCGCCGGAGGAAGTGACCTCTCTTTATATGGATAAGGAAGTTCTAGCGCGCGCCCCGCGATCCAGCGATTGAGGCTGGCGGCCACGCGCCGGCCGTTTGTGTGGCGAAGCGCCCGCACCTCCGGGAGCCGGAAAGCTACCACGTACTCGATTTAGGCCAAGGTGGAACTTGGCCCTACCCGATCTTGGGTCCAGCATTCGGGAGGGAGGTGCTCCGGCATAACAGACTCTGAGCCAAGATCGGCCACAATGAGGTAGGGCCAAGTTCCACCTTGGCCTAAATCGAGGATATGCATTGCTTGCAATTTAGGCGCGCGAAACTGCCAGGAGTCATCGTAGCGGCCAAGTCTTTCAGGAAATTATCGTTTATCCCAAAATCGGTGAGCGCACTGGACACGGTACCCGCGGTAGCGCCCATCGCGAAGCCCAGCAAGGGCTTGAGGAAGATAAAGTGATGGGCAAAGAGAATAAAATAGACAGGAATTCCAATTTCTGGCTATAAGCGCCGATCGTGCGACGTGACGCGGGTGACACAAAAGTTCACTCTCTGGACGTTCGGCGCGCTGACCGTGGTGTCGATGATCGGCGCCACCATCAACACGATTTTGCGGTATTGCGCCTCACAGGTTCATGGATAAGGAAATTCGGATCTCGTTGGCACCGGCTGTGATTGCTCGGTTGGTGGGATTCCTCGGCCTGTGGTTCGTGCTCGTGGGTCCTGACCCGGCCGCTCTCCTGGTCGGGCTATTTACGGCTGCCTTGGCGACCTGGACAAGCCTTCGCCTGCTACCGCCAAGTGGAGGTCGCCCGCGATTTGCGTTTCTGACCATCCTGGCCATGCGCTTTGGGTGGCAATCCGTGGCAGCCGGCATTGACGTTGCATGGCGCGCGCTCGATCCGCGGCTACCCTTGCGACCGGGCTTCGTGGTCTATCCCATTCGCCTCCAACCTTCTCCCACACGGAACGCGTTCCTGACACTGTCGAGTCTCTTGCCGGGAACGCTGCCAACCGGGTTGAACGAAGGCGGGGTGCTTCTGATTCACTGTCTTGACGTTGGGCAACCGGTGGTGGCGCAGATGGCTGCCGAAGAGCTGTTGCTGCTCCGGGCCTTGGGAAAGGGGGGCAACGATGATAAGAGCTGAAGGCGGAGTGATGCCTTACTTCCTGCTTGCCGCCGGGGGGTTCGTGCTCGTCATGGTAGCTGTTGGCTTAGTACGCATCTTTCGTGGGCCGAGCAATGCCGACCGCATGATGGCAGCGCAACTGTTCGGCACAGGCGGCATTGCTGCGCTGTTGCTGTTGGCTGCGGCGACAGGTGTACCGGCGGCGGTGGATGTCTCGCTGACGCTCGCGCTGCTCACCGCCTTTGCTTCGGTCGCGTTCGTGAAGTATGCGACCCGCCCGGAAGCCGATGACGCTGAAAGAACGGAGGGCGGATGAGCTATCTGCTGGACATCTTCACTATTATTGCAGTCTTGGCCGGAGCGTTCTTTTTTTTGACAGGTACGGTCGGACTGCTGCGCTTCCCCGACGCCTTGACGCGCCTGCACGCGCTGACCAAGGCCGATAACCTTGGGCTTGGATTGGTGGTGCTTGGCTTGCTCCCGCGGGCGCAAGGACCCCTGGGTGCGCTCAAGCTGGTCGGCGTCTGGGTGTTGGTTCTATTGGCCAGCGGGACGGTGGCCCAGCTTATTGGGCGCGCGGCGCGGCGCGGCTCGCTCTCCGACTGATCAATGGCCTCGGCGCTTGAGATCGGTCTGGCAATACTGGTCTTGGCAGCGGCCACGTGGACCATCGCAGCACGCGACGCCTTTGCCGCTGTCATTGGCTTCGTCACTTACGGTCTGCTGTTAACCCTCGTCTGGATGAGTCTTTCATCGGTGGATGTGGCGCTGACTGAGGCCGCGATCGGCAGCGGCGTAACTGGCATTTTATTGCTCGGGGCAGCCGCACGCCTGAGGGTTGCCGAAAAATCGATGGCGACCGAACGGGCTGGCGCGGCCCAGCATCTGGTGGCTGCGGTACTCTCCGCTTCGGTCACGGCCGCCCTGGCGGCGGTCGTGTTAGTGCTGCCCAATCCAGCACCCACCTTAGCCCCGGCGGCGGAGGCGAACCTGCCGGCGATCGGCCTGGGTAATGCCGTCACGGCAGTTTTGCTCGCCTACCGCGCCCTCGACACGTTGCTCGAGAAAGCGGTGCTGGTCGTTGCACTGATCGGGGTTTGGTCACTGACACGGGACCACCTATGGGGCGGGCAGCCAGGGTTGCGGCACCGGGCGAATCGAGACGACGTTTTGGTCTTTCTCGCGCAGCTGTTGCCTCCGGTGGGGATCGTAGTGGGCATCTACATCGTCTGGGTTGGGGCGGATAATCCGGGCGGCGCCTTTCAAGGCGCCACAATTCTGGCCGCCATGTGGATCCTGACCATAATGGCGGGGATAGCGGATCCGCCGCCTATCAGTCGACCCTGGCTCCGGCTTGTGCTGGTGGCCGGGCCGGCCGTGTTCCTTGGGGTCGGACTGGCCGGCTTCGTCGTGCCGGGCGCCTTTCTGGCTTACCCGACGAGCTTCGCGAAAGAGCTGATCGTTGGCATCGAGGCGGCGATGACGCTCTCTATCGCTGCCACCTTGGGCCTGCTGGTCGCAGGTCCACCCGAAAGGCCGCCAACCCGATGAGCGCCGCGACATTCTTCGGCTTGTGCGCGGCTGCACTGGTCGGCCTGGGCCTGTTCGGCCTGATCGTCCATCCTCAGCCACTTCGCAAGATCCTCGCTTTCAATCTCCTGGGCAGCGGTGTTTTCCTTCTCTTCGGAATCATCGCGCGCCGAGGTGCTTCGGTCGGGATGACGGGCGATCCGGTACCGCAAGCGATGGTAATCACTGGCATCGTCGTGGCATTCTCAGCCACAGCTTTGGCCATCGCGCTGCTGCTGCGAGTGTTCCAGGAAACTGGCCATGCTACGCTCCGTTCCGACGCAGCGAAGAACCCGCCTGAGGAGCGCGCACGCGAATGACGCTGGACTCAGCGGCTTTTCCCGGAGCGACGACGGGAAGCGGCTTCCTCCTCGTCCTCGCGGTTGCTCTGCCAACTGCTGGCGTTCTGTATGCTGTGG
>JBAUZZ010000172.1:0-8065 GCA_049585495.1 Chthoniobacterales bacterium
CAAACCCATCAACCTTACGACCCCCAGCGCTACCTCGCCAGCTTGCTCCACCGCGGCTCGCCTTACGCTTCCATGGTGAAAAACTCTCCCCAAAAAACTTGACAGACCACCTCAGACCTCTACCAAACCAGGGAAGACAGGAGCCAGGCAGGGTCAGCTCTTCGAGCTGAACGCGGGCGCGTACCTTGGAGGGCGGCGCTCCGTCGCCGCCTGAATAGTGCATTTTCGCGAGGATTTTTGCCGCCGAAAGCTGGTAGGGCGAATTCGTCCCGCTTCGCGACGCGAAGCGGGACAAATGAGCCTCAAGGAGCTAACAACATTTGCGGTTCAGGCTCATCCGCCGCGGCGGATTCGCCCTACCGTCATTCCTTTTATGATGATCGTATAGTCAAAATGAAAAAACGTCACCTGATCATCGCTCAATCGATCCTGGTTGGGTTTTGGTTGATAACCTGTTTCGACGGCTGCGGGACTTCGCAGACCGGTTCGGCGAACGGCCCTCGCAATGACGCGTTCATTGTTTACTGGCCGCCTCCGAAGGAGAATAAGCGGTTGCGCCTGGCAGTCAAAGATAACATCGACGTGAAAGGTGTGGTGACCACGGCGGGCTCTGAATATGTCGCAAGGACCAATCCGCCCGCTGCAAGGGACGCGGACTGCCTGGCGATCGCACGGGAGCGGAATGTGCAGATCGTTGGAAAGACGAACCTCAGTGAATTTGCGGTGGCCCCTTCCGGCATCAACGATTATTTCGGAACTCCGAAGAGCCCTTTGAGCAAGAGGAGCAAGCTTATCCCGGGAGGTTCGTCAAGCGGCTCAGCGGTGGCGGTCGCGAGCGGAGAAGCGGACGTTGCCTTTGGAACGGATACAGCCGGCTCCATCCGCGTACCCGCAGCCTGTTGCGGCATCGTGGGTTTGAAGACGACCTTTGGGCTTGTTCCCTTGAAAGGCGTGTTTCCGGTTGAGCCGAAACATCTGGATACCGTCGGCCCGATGGCCAAAGACGTGGACCATGTCGTGCAAGGGATGGATCTTTTGCAGGCGGGGTTCGCAGCACGATACCGAAACGACGCCGTCGCCGCCAAACCGTTGGCCAAAAACATCAGAATCGGGCGGCTCTACCTGAGCGGCACCGAACCTAAAATCGACAAAGCGATTGATGACGCTCTTGCCCGAGCAGGATTCCAAGTCATCCCACTTGATCAAGCCTTCCGGGCGAAGTGGGACCAAGCCAAGAAGGATGGGAACACGGTGGCGGCAGCCGGCGCTTGGATCAGCGATCGAAAATACTTCGACAAATTAATCGGAGTAAGCGCCAGGACCAAGGCGATAATCGCTTTGGGTCAATTCGATTACACGACGAACTACCGCAACGCTCTGCGGAGGCAAGCGGCGTGGCAGTACGCCCTCCGTCAAGTCTTTAAAAAAGTTGATTTCATTGCTCTGCCGACTCTTCAGAAGCTGCCCCCAAGGCTTCCAGTCGTCGGCAAAACCGCCCTTTTGGAAGCGCAAATATCCCTTTTTGAAGCCCAAGTGTTGGGCCTCCAGAACACAGTTGCGGTGAATTTTGCTGGGAATCCTGCGCTGGCGATACCGATTCCGGTGCATGACAGGACCGTTCCGCTCACCAGCCTGCAGCTAATCGGGCCACGGTCGAGCGAGGCGGCACTTCTAAATGCTGGCCGCCTGATCGAGGCGAAGCGTTCACAGTTTGATCGAAAGGTCAGGCCGGCAGAATCCGCACAGTAGTGTGTATCGCTCCCAACTCTCTCAGGATTTGGGAGCGATGCAGGCTAGATCGTTCGTGCCGCATTGTGATAATCGTATAGCTAAATGAAGGAGTGTCGCTGCGTCACCGCTCGATTGGTTCTGGTTGGACTCTTGTTGGCAGGCTTTCTCGGTGGCTGCTCGCTTCCGCAAATACATCCAGCGGGTGGTTTTCGCGATCGTGCGTTCATTGCTTACTGGCCTCCTCCTGAAAACAGTAATCGGCTGCGCTTGGCAGTTAAAGATAACATCGACATGAAAGGTGTGGTGACCACCGCTGGCTCTCAATATGTCGCCGAAACCAGTCCGCCGGCTTCACGTGATGCGGCGTGCCTGACTATCTCACGAGAGCGAGATGTGCAGATCGTGGGGAAAACGAATCTCAGTGAATTCGCGGTTTCCCCTTCCGGCCTGAACGGTTATTTCGGAACTCCCAGGAACCCTTTCAACAGGTGGCGCAAGCTTATTCCAGGAGGTTCGTCCAGTGGTTCAGCGGTGGCGGTTGCAGATGGAAGGGCGGACATCGCCCTTGGCACGGACACGGCGGGATCTATCCGCGTACCCGCTGCTTGTTGCGGCATTGTGGGTTTGAAAACTACGTTCGGCCTCATTCCCCTCAAGGGTGTATTCCCGATTGATCCGCACCATCTCGATACGGTCGGCCCGATGGCCAAAGACGTCGCTCATGTCGTGCAAGGGATGGATCTTTTGCAGACCGGGTTTGCTGCGCGATACAGCGCGGCCGTCGGTGCCAAACCCGCCGCCAAAAACATCAAAATCGGACGGCTCTACCTCAGCGGCACCGACCCTAGGATTGACCAAGCGGTGGATCAAGCTCTTGCCGAAGGACAATTTAAAGTCATTCGGCTGGATCAAGCCTTCACGGCGAAGTGGGAACAGGCCACGAGGAATGGGAATACTATGGCCGCGGCCGGCGCGTGGCTCAGTAATCAGCAATACCTAAACAAATTTAGAGTGCGCCCGAGGACCAAGGCAGCGATTCTTCTGGGTAGAATCTTGTACCCGGGGCAATACCGGCAAGCTCTACAGAAGCAAGCAGAATGGCGGCGAGCTCTAAGCCAGATATTCAAAAAGGTTGATTTCATCGCTCTTCCCACTCTTCAGACCCTGCCGCCACCGATTCCGTTTATCGGTAATATAGCGCTTCTGGAAGCGCGGGTTTTGAACGAGCAAAACACCGTTGCGGTGAATTTCGCCGGAAATCCTGCGTTGGCGATTCCGATTCCGATGAATGATAAGAACGTTCCGGTCACCAGCCTGCAGCTTGTTGGCCCCCGGTTGAGCGAAGCTGAACTCCTCAATGCGGGCCGCCTGATTGAAGCGGAGCGTTCACGGCTTGAGCGACACGCCGACTCCCGCGAGAGCCGCGCTCTCGCAATCGGTGCGAGCACGGGCGGGTAGTAACCGCAATTTCGAGTTGCGGGGACCAAACTCCGCTGTTACGATGAAACCCGCGACTCTCGGCATTCGCGCCATGGGTTTGTAAGCCATGATTCCTCCTCTCTTCAGACGGGCGTTTGTCTTCAACTCACCTCTCGCGATCGCGGCTTTGCTATTGACGGGCGTAACGCTCCGGGCGGCGCCCGCGGACGAGCTCATCGCGATGGGAGACGTGTTTTATGCCAGATTGCAGGCTGCCGAGGCGCTCAAATTTTATTTGCCCGCCGAAAAGCTCGAGCCGACCAATGTGCGCCTCCTGGAGCATATTTCGCGCGAATACCGGCACCTGATGAGCGACTCTGCGAAGCCGGAGGAACAGTTCAGGCTCGGCAGCACCGCGGTGGACTACGCAAGGCGCGCCGCCGCTCTCGATCCGAAGGACCCGGATGCCCAGCTGGCCGTGGCGATCAGTTATGGAAGACTCGAGCCCCTCGAAGGTAACCGGCAAAAGTTCGATGCGGTGCATATCATCAAGGACGCTGTTGACAAAGCGATTAAGCTAGACCCGCGCAACGATTTGGGCTGGCACGTGCTGGGCCGCTGGCACGAAGGGCTGGCCGAGGTCAACCCGGTCCTGCGAGCGATGGCGCAAGTCGCCTTCGGCAAACTGCCGAACTCTACGCACGAAGAGGCAGCCAGGTGCTTCGAGAAAGCGATCGAACTCAATCCCAACCGCCTTATGCACTATATCGAGCTGGGACGAGTCTACGCACAGATGGGACGAACCGACGACGCGCGACGTTTCATCGGCAAGGGCTTGTCGATGCAAGATACGGAAAAAGACGATCCCGAGACCAAGCGTCAGGGCCGAGAAGTGCTGACGAAACTTCACTAAGATCGCTGGGAATGACGGTAGGGCGAATCCGCCGCGGCGGATGAGCCTAAACCGCAAATGTTGCTTGCCCCTTGCGGCTCATTTGTCCCGCTTCGCGACGCTTCGCGGGACGGCGAAAATGCAACATTCGTATGAATAGAACGGTTGTAGCTGGCTCAGCCGCCGAGATCATCTGCGCGGATCTGAGGCCGGATGGAAGTCTCCCTGCGCGTGAGCCACGCGCCCTACAACAGCCTGGAGGATGCCAATGCGGCTCTCCGCCTTGGCGGATCGCTCTACCCATTGCCGGCCAGGAAACGTCACTCGGTAGCCGCCGGACATCTCCTTAGAGCTCCGCTCTTTAAGACTTGTGAGCGATGCGGATTTAGCGGCTGGCGGATTTCTGGGCTGCGGGCTGGAAATCAGGATCTCCAAATTGCCAGAGCATGACTGAAAGCAAATCCGTAGTACGCCTGATATTTTGCGCCCTGGTGTTCCCGATACCATGACCGCTGTCGTAATCGATATCCAACAACACCGGCTTTCCGCTCGTTGTCGCGGCTTGAAAGCGGGCGCCAGCCTTGGCTGACATCCAGACATCAACCCGCGGGTCGTTATATCCGTGATAGAGAAGAATGGTCGGATAGGCCGTCCCTTCCCGAATATGATCGTAAGTGCTCATCTCGCGCAGAGCCTTGAATCCTTCCTCGTCCTTGACACTACCGAATTCAGGAATGTTGGGGGGACCGTTCGCCGTAAATTCGGATCGGAGGGTGTCTAAAGCGCCAACGATTGGCAGCGCCACCGTGAATAAGTCGGGGCGCTCGGTGAGGGCTCGCCCAATCGTGATCCCACCAGCGCTACCACCAACACCCGCCAGCTTGTCTTTGGCCGCATATTTCTCGTTGATCAGATATTCGGCGCAGGCAATAAAGTCTTTCCAGGTATTGGGTTTGTTAGCCTTTTGCCCCGCCCGGTGCCACTCATCACCGTAGACACCACCGCCTCGGACATGGGCAGTGGCTAACCAGATCCCGTGTTCTAAATAAGCCTGGGCTACCGGCTGATACGTTGGCTCATTAACAATTCCGTATGATCCATACCCAGATAGAAGAGCCGGATGGGTGCCATCCAACTTGAAACTTTGCAATCCCACGATCGACATTGGTACGAGGGTCCCGTCGTAGCTTCTCACTTTGACTTCTCGGGAGACGACGTCCTTCGGTCTGGAATAGGGGCCGGGAGGTTGCAACTCGAGCTCGGTGAGTCGCTTCTTGTCGGGATCATAGCTGTAGTAGTTCGTCGCTTTTACCCAGCTGGAGAGAGTGACAAGTACGCCCGGTTTCTCCAGATCCCCGACGAAACCCGCCTCTAAGCCATAGAAACTTGCCCAGCCACTAGCCGGCAACGGAATCTCTTCCGGCTTCGTCGGATCGTTTGAACCTAATCGGTAAAGCCGACAATCGACCCCGTCCGACGCCGTGTAATAAATGCCGTCCTTGGCTGATAAAATCTCCTGGATAACCTTATCGCTTGTCGGGACAACCTCCTTTTCCTCCCCCAGTTCGCTCCCGCGAATCGAACGCGACACAATCTTAAATCTCGGCGCATTTTTGTGGGTCAGAAGGTACACGGTGCCTTGAGAGACGCCAAAGCCCGTGACTTGATCTTCGAAATCAGCCACCTTTTGCCATTTCGTATTTGGACCCAATTCTCTAAGAGGTGCGACGAAAATCGCGATCTCGTTCGCCACGAAATTACTGACGATTGCAAAGACAAGATCGCTTCCTGGCACGGTAGCTATTCCGGGGGCCTGGTTTGCTTGAACGGGCGCGGACGGATTGCTGCCGGTGGTGAGATAAACTCTGTCTCTGGCCGGATCCGAACCAATCTCGTGAAGTGCGATTTTTGAGTTGAAATACTTCTCTACGGCGGATTGGCCTGGCTTTAATTCCTGCAACTGGTTGTAGAGGAAATGTTTATTGTCCGGAAGCCAATTCACGTTGCCCTCCTCACAGCGGGGAATCGCTTCACCAGTCTCCTTTCGGCTCGCCGTGTCCATCACATGGAGCTCGGCATTTTCCGAACCTTTCGCCGAGATCCCGAACGCGACATATCTCCCATCCCAAGACGGTTCGAAGTAGTTGATGGCGTAAGGGACCCCGGATCGCTTTTGGAAATCATCCGGATCGACCAGGACAACTTCGTTATCGGAGGGTGAATTTCGGAAACAAAGCTTCGCAGTGTTCTGGTTCGAAGCAGTCTTCAGGTAGAACAGGTTCCCGTTGGCTAGCTGGCGCAGCCTCGAAATTGTCGCCGGCTCGCTGTTGATCAATTCCGTGATCCGTGCCTGGAGCTTTCCATGGCCGGGCATCGAGTCGATCACTTTTCGGGTATAATCGGCTTGGGACTTCAGCCATTTTTGGGCTTCCGGGTCATTTTTTATGTTCTCCAGCCAGCGATATGGGTCCTGGATTTTTGTCCCGAAGTAATCGTCCTCTACTTCCCGAGCCGGCGCTTTGGGGGGCAGACTTTGGCCTGGCAAGTTGGCCGCACTGGCGCCCACCGCGAAACAACAGAATACGACAAATCTCATTGTGAAGATCTAACCGGGCAGGCGACGATTGTCGAATCTGGCTGCAAACCTTTAGGGCGGCAGGCTTCTGCCGCCGCGACAGTGCAGCCCGCGGAACACGCTGAAAGGCGCGAAAAAAAGATCCGAAATCTCTGGCAAGCCAATCAACAAATTATCCCGAGCGGGCCGTAACGCGACCTCACCTCTGAATTTCAATAGTATTTTCGTGTCGTTTCGCGTGTTTCGCGGGTTCTTTTCTCGGTGGCAAGCCCTGCCGCCTTATCGGTATAAGGTTAGTCGATCCGATGATAGATCTCGAACCTGTTTCCCCATGGGTCTTCGAAGTAGATCGCATAGTAGGATTCGCTGATCTCTGGCCGCGTGGCCGGGCCGTCTACATTTTGGGCGCCGGACTCTATGATCGCGGTGGCCAGGCGATCAACTTCCGCGCAGCTCTCTGCCCAGAACGCCGTCCGGTTAGCATTTGGACGATGCTCGGGGTCTTCGCTAAAGGTGAAGTAAGGAGCCCACGGGAGTTCCAGACCAGCGGCGAAAACCTGGCAAGTCGAATTGTGAAACGGGAATCTGAAGCCCAGGAATGGAAGCCAGCGCGAATAGAAATGCACGGCTTCCTGCAAATCTTTCACGCGAACATCGATATGGCCAAACGGGTTCATGCTCGATTTCCTGATCGTAGTTCTCAGTTAGTAACTTGGCAAAGAGCCAGCTTGTAGGGCGGCAGGGGAGACCTGACGAGATCAGGCTCGCAACCAAAGTCGACCTCCTGGTGAAGAAGAGGTACTTTAGAGCGTTCTCCTATGGATTGGCTAAAGTTCGTCAACTTGGTGGTGACCGGTCTGTCGGCCTGCTTTGAATTCGGCGCATTTGCTTTGAGCTTCCCGAATCTCCGGCGGATGCCGCCGCTTGAGCTGGTGGATGCGACGCAGGGTTTGGTCAAGGCTTCGGGTGGCGTAGTGCCAATTCTGAGCAGTGCGAACCTGGTGCTCGTTGGAGTCTACGCCTTGCGGATCAAGCATGCCGGTCTGGCAAACGCCAGTGCCTGGGCTTCGTTTTTCTTTCTTTCGGTCGCCTTGGTAGTGAGCGTCTGGTTAATTATACCGGCTCATCGAGACATTATTGCTTGGAACGCTCAGAATCCTCCGGCCGACTGGAAGAGTACTTGGAAACAATGGGAGTGGGCCCAGGGCGCCCGGGGCTCGTTCCTGTTGCTGGGCTTTGTTCTGTTTTGCGTGTCTGTGTCAGCGCGACGCTGACGCGAGGCACCGGGAGGCAGGAGCTAAGAGCCAGGACGGAGTGTTGGAGTAATGGAGTGATGGAGTGTTGGAGTGTTGGAGTGGTAGTGTGGCGGGTCAGAGCCGATATGGTAGGGCTCTCCGCCTAGGCGGAGAGCCGCTTCCGGGGAAGGCGCCCGAAATGCGACTAGTGTC
>JBAUZZ010000173.1:0-2198 GCA_049585495.1 Chthoniobacterales bacterium
ATGAGAAGAGCGCTATCCAAGCACTCGACCGACTTGACCCGGTTTTGCCGCTCTCCCCTGGCAGAGTCGAACGGCACGGCTTTGAATATTTTCGTCATGGGACGCTCTCACTGTATGCAGCGCTAAACACTCGCACCGGTGACGTCCTGGGAAAGACCGCCGCGCGGCATACCAGCGCCGAGTTTGTCGACTTTCTCGGCCAGATCGTCGCCAGCCAGCCCGACGGCCGAGAGATTCACATCGTGGCCGACAACTTGAGCGCACATAAAACCAAGAATGTTTTCGACTTCCTCCAGGCCAATCCAACCGTACGGATCCATTACACCCCGACCTATTCCAGTTGGCTCAATCAGGTCGAGATCTGGTTTTCCAAAATCCAACGCGATGTCACCGCTCGGGGGATCTTCACTTCTACGACCGACCTAGCCAGAAAGCTGATCCGTTATATCAAGCAGTACAACAAAACCGCCACACCCTTCCGCTGGAGAGTTAAGAATGCTGATAATCGCATTAAACCAGTCACTCAACGAGCCTCTGACTTACTGCACTAGTGAGATTCAGGCAGTGCGTTCGCGCCGCTGGTTCAGACAGCTTCATTACGAAGATTGCTTCGGTTGGATTTTCGGAGCGACGCAGCTTCCAGGCGCCCTGAGTTGCGGGAAAACTTTGACGAAAGCAGCCTCATCGGTTCCTTCTCTTTATTCTCGCCCAATCGGGTAATGGTCGAACTGAAATAACCATCGTTTATTCGCGTCAACGTCGCACCGAATCCAACGAAAACGTTAAAGGAACATGCTCTGTACTGTACTAGGGGCGAAAGCAACCGTCGTTCAAATTACAAACAACCTGAACTACTAAAAGGGGGATTTTCATGTTTGCTAAATCTAGAGTTACGAAAGGTACCTGCTCGACGCACGTGATTGATGTTATGGGATCAGGCAAGGAACTAGCTGCTAAGCCGAGTGACCCGACCAAAGTCCAGGGGTCGTGAGGATGATGAACAATCTCGCAGTTTGAAGAGCTGCGAAAGCCTCCTTGACTCTGTGGTCGTGCAGATTCGACGAACCTCATCCACGCTCCCCTAGCCCAGCGGCGATAACCGCCCTCGCAATCATGTGATAGCCTGACCGTTCTCGTCGGTTTTGAGCTGTCTCTTGCTCGCCAGGACATAACCTCGGCGAGTCTGTGCTTCGACGTCGGGATAGGGATCTCGCTCGATGATTTCTTCCACTTCGAATCCCGCAGATCGAAGGGCATCAGCCACCTCCTCGGTACGAAAAAAATAAAAATCAAGTGATACGGCTTGTCCCCACAATTCGTCGAGATGGACAACTTCATCTCCAATATGGAACGTTAGCAAGAGAAGACCGCCCGGTCGAAGAACCCGGCTGATTTCGGACAAGACAGCGACATGATCGGTACGGGGAACGTGAATGATAGAATAAAAGGCGACAATGCCGGCCCAGGTTGCATCGGCGGCATCCAGCGCATACATGTTGCCTAGCTGGAAATCTACGCCCGGATTTAGCTGAAGGGCTCGTTCGACCAGTCCAGGCGATAAATCAATACCGCAAACCTCGACTCCGTGCTCGTGAAGATACCGGGCTACATGGCCGGGGCCGCAACTGAGATCACAGACTGATCCGGTGACGCGGACCGCGAATCGGTCCAGCAATTGGCGGTCGACCGGTTTGTGCTGCAACTCACTATAGATCCGGCGGACATACTCGTCGGCCATACGATCATAGCTAAGCCGGGTGTTCTTTGTTATTTCATTCATCATAGGCCGCGGATCGAGATTCCCTACTCGCCTTTCAGCCCCGGCGCGAAACAGCGGAGCGTCATACCGGCCAGTACATCGCCAACCGCCCGAAGTCACGGCCTGAAAACTACTAGCTCCAGAGCTTCGATTTTGGAGAAATGTTTTCGGTTGGCACTGGCGAGCGCAAGTCCGTTTTCGACCGCGGTCGCCGCAACAATGGCGTCACCCGCACGCAGCCCGGAAGACAGCGCATGCTGCTCGATTTAGATCAGCGCACGATGTCCGATCGGTTCCGTCAAACCCGTCTTCGACAGTTCGAAAAATTAGGTTGTTGGCGTTGAACGACTTACGTAATGACAAAAGTGTCTTGGCACTACATTTTCCGCTTGGACGCTATTACTGGAGCTCCTGCAATGAAGGCGGTATTGCCACGCCG
>JBAUZZ010000174.1:0-2993 GCA_049585495.1 Chthoniobacterales bacterium
GTATTGCACCGCGGGAACTGAAGTCGATTTGATCCGCCATTCCCTCATCCATAGAAAAAGCATCAACAAACCCCAAAGGTGATATCCGAGATTGGCGCGTCTGTCCATGTGAAAACGCAAATACGATCGAATCACGCTGGGCTGAAAAAGTCCCGAATGTTCCGAGAGTCCTGTCTCCAAAGTTTCGATCAGCAAGCCGCGAAGAGGACCTCGCAGCCACTCATGGGCGGGAATATCGAATCCCAACTTCTTACGGCGCAGTACCGATTGCGGCAGTTTGTCTTTCATTAGAGCCTTGAGCAAGAATTTCTGGCACGATCCCCGAATCTTGAACGATGCCGGCAGGGACGCGGCAAACTCCACGATGCGATGATCCAAGAACGGCGGGCGCACCTCAACGGCGTGAGCCATGCTGATGCGATCGACTTTGGTCAATATGTCATCGGGCAGAAAATACTTTTGATCGAACCAAAGAAAAGGAGCGAGCTTATCGGAAGCCGCAAGCTTGCCATGTAACACTCCGAGGATTCCATTGAGCGAGGCCGGTAGCGGTATTTGTAGCAGGGATCGCTTCTCTGCATCGGAGAAGGTGCCATTCCAATAGACGTGAGCGCGCTCGGGAGTCAGCAAGCTGCCCTCTAAGAAGCGTTTCAGTTTGTATTCAAAGCTGATTTTTTCATCGGAGACCGGCCAGCGGCCGATTTGACCGAGCGCGAAGCGCCGGGCTCGTTTCGGAAGATGCCGGACACGGCGGGCGAGAGCGTTCGCTCTATAAGTGAGATAGCCGCCGAATAATTCATCCGCACCTTCGCCGCTTAGCGCTACCGTCGTCTTCTGTTTGCACATTTTGGAGAGAAACCAAACGGGTAGTGCTCCCGCGTCGGCATTGGGCTCATCCGAATAGTATGCGAATTCTTGGATCGCGGCTTCCAGGCCGCTGTCGGGGTTCAGGTCCATTTCCTCGTGGTCGGTGCCGTAACGCTCGACGACCTGGCGGATGTATGCACTCTCATCGAAGGTGCGGCCGTGGAAGGAAATGGAAAACGTTTTAAGGCGCGAAGATGATGCACACGCGGCGTAGTGCAGCACCGTCGAAGAATCAATACCGCCGCTCAGCCACACGCCGAGGGGAACATCGGAGAGCATATGCTCGCGAGTGGATTGCTGCAGCAGAGAATCGAGCTCTTCTTTCGCAGAATCAAGAGTTCGGCCGGGCCCGCTCGCCAAAGGCAGGTGCCAGTAACAGTCAGAGCGAACGTTCCCGTCGTTCCATTCGAGCCAATGTCCCGGTGAAAGCTTTTCGATTCCTTCTACAAGCGTCCAGGGACCTGGCACGTAATTGAGCGATAGATAGCAATCGAGGCCGGCTAGACTCAGCTCGCGCGGGACCTCGGGATGAATCAGAATCGATTTCAATTCCGACCCGAAGAGCAGGTCTTGTCCCAGACGTGCTGTGTACAGCGGCTTAATACCAATGCGGTCGCGCGCAAGCACCAAGCGGCGTGACGACTCAGTCCACAGAGCTATCGCAAACATGCCCCGCAGTCGTGCGAAACACTCCGTGTCCCATTCGAGAAATGCGTGGAGAACGGTCTCCGTGTCGCACTGCGAGCGAAAGCGATGTCCCCGGCCCTCAAGCTCGGACCTCAATTCCAAGTGATTGTAGATTTCGCCGTTGAACACAATTACGGTGTTGCCGTCCCGCGAGATGATCGGCTGGTCCCCAGAATCGAGATCGATAATTTTCAGGCGAGTAGCGGCGAGTGAACAGAAATTCGATTGGTACACACCCTGCTGGTCCGGACCTCGATGGACGAGGGTAGCTGCCGCACTGCGAATCCGATGAGGATCAGGCCTCCAATTCTTATGGGTAAATCCGGCGATTCCGCACAACTGTCGCACCCCTTCCGTGGCGTGAAACCAACTTGACCTGCTCCGCTTCTCACACGCGCTACGCGCGGACCTGTGCTCGAGAAGCGTGGTGCTTAGAGAATGCTGAGTAGCGATGCGCGAAATGCGCCAGGACGAGCATCGGTACTCCTGTCAGCGGCGTTCACTCAGCAACGCGGCCCCAAGCAAGTTCTTATCTGTAGATTCTCAAATCGGCAATTAGGTGGCCTGACGCGGCGGCGAAATTTAAAGGGCTGTCCGTCTGTTGTCATAGCGCGGAACGGCGGAGCAATTCAGAAAGTACAACAGCTCGAGAAGGTGTCAGTAAGGTGGTTATTTCCTGCCGATGAAGACAAGCGTGACGCCCAGACAGACCAGAAAGACTCCGGCCCAGCGTCTTCGAGATACTCGTTCGCCGAGAAAAATCTCGCCCCCCAGGGTGCCGGCGGCATAGCTCAGTGCAGTGACTGGCACGACGAAGCTTACGTTTTCCAGGGACAGTGCACCGAGCAGTGCAAAGAACGCGACAGCCATCAGTGACACTCCCAGCCACATCCAGGGGACTTGGATGGCGCGAAACATCACGCGCACCAGCGCGGCCGGCCGAAAATCCTTCACCTCCCCGATCGTTTTCATGGCGCGCGTGACGCACAGCTCGCCAAAGGTGCCGGCAATGACGATCAAAAAAAGAAAAACGGCTTCCCAGACCATCAGTTGTGCTCCGTGGTGCGCGGGTGCGTATTACCAACCACGAGAACACCCAAGCATATTACAAGCACGCCGATCCATCGAGTGGCCGAGATGGGTTCCTTCAGTGCGAAATGTCCCAGTATCGCGACGACACCGTAAGACGTGGCGGACGCCGGTTGAACAAAACTGTAATCTGCCCATGAGAGGACGAGCAAATATGCCACGAAAAACAGGAGCAGGAATCCGATGCCCAGCCAAATGAACGGAGACGAAAACACCTGGATGAACACGTGGCCAAGGTCCGCAGGATTTTGTAACGTAACGGCTCCAACGTGTTTCATGCCTTTGCTCAGCAGAACATTGCCCAGCGGAGCGAATATGATCACAAGCAGAATGAGCACGTAGGTCTTGAG
>JBAUZZ010000175.1:0-2560 GCA_049585495.1 Chthoniobacterales bacterium
GAACACGTCATGGGAAAAACCGCCGCTCGGCATACCAGTACCGAGTTTGTCGACTTTCTCGGTCAGATCGTTGCCAGTCAGCCTGAGGACCGAGAGATTCACATCGTGGCCGACAACTTGAGCGCACTTAAAACCAAGAATGTTTTCGAGTTCCTCCAGGCCAATCCGAAGCTTACGAATCCATTACGCCCCGACCTATTCCAGTTGGCTCAATCAGGTGGAGATCTGGTTTTCCAAAATTCAACGCGATGTCATCTTTCGGGGAATCTTTACTTCTACGACTGACCTATCCAGAAAGCTGATCCGCTACATCAAGCAGTACAACAAAACCGCTACACGCATTAAACCAATCACTCAACGAGCCTCTGACTCAGTGCACTAGGGGATCTGAAGGGGTGAATGAATCACTTAGATCGTGTGCTTTGGTTAGGGTGAGCCTATAGACCCACGCCCGGCCTCAAGAAGGCTCCGGGTTTTCACCCCGCACCCTGTGCAATCTCTACATCGCATCACCCGCGATACGGCGTTCCGGTGCGCCTTAAACGGTGTCACACGTCTCGGCCGTATGGAATCGCTGTCGAAGACGATGGCCTTTTCCGGCTCTGCCATGAGCTGCTTACTGAGTTTGTCTAACCCATCTTCGACAGTTCGAAAAATTAGGTTGTTGGCGTTGAACGACTTACGTAATGACAAAAGTTTCTTGGCACTACATTTCCCGCCTGGACGCTATCACTGGAGTTCCCGCAAAGTAGGCGGTACCGCCACGCCAGTAGCATGCACCGCTTGCGAAGCATGCGCCGTGAGCTGACTGCGGAATAGAAAGCGTCTGCCCTGGAAGTTGACTTCGACCTGCTGCAAGGCGTCCAGTCCGCGAATGACCTCTTGCCATTCCCATTCCAACTGGGTTTGTTTCATGCGGCTCTCCAGCTCTTGCTTCAACAGCAGAGCCAGGAAACTGCAAAACACATGGCCTCGAATTGTCTGATCGCGCTTGTGGTAGATGGGACGGGTCTCAAGGATCGATTTGGTCGTGCGGAAAATGTCCTCGACTGTCCAGAGTGCCTTATAGACGTGAGCCACTGTCTCTGCGTTATAGTCGGTGTTAGTCCGTAACACCCAGATGCCGTCGTAGCGCTGCTCGGCTTTGACTTGTTTTTCATCAATGACGAAGTGGCCGCTTCCTTCCACTTTGAGATAGCGGCGATATCCTTTGTTGCCCACCAAGCTTTTGTCACCGCTGCGCAGTTGCTCCTTTAAGTGCGCGACGATTGCCTCCCGATCGTGCGCATCCTTTCGACGCTCTTCCTCATTAAGACAGACTATGTAACGACGCTCTTTAACCCAGACCTCCTTGACTTTGAGCGGAGCTGGATCCTTCGCATTGCTGCGCTCTGGAACACTCTCAAACCACCGTGCACGGCTGTCCAGCACCGAAGAATTAACTTCCTTCTGCCGGCGCATCCGTACCCCGACGATATAGCGCACCGGCGGCTCGCTCTTCTCAAAGGCTTCCAGCGTCGCTTGACTGACCATTCCCCGATCAGCCACCACGGTGATCTCTCGCAACCGGAAACGCTCTCTCATCCGCTTGATTACCGGTAGGAGAGTTTTAACATCGGCTGTGTTGCCCGGCCACATCTCGCAGCAGATCGGTCGACCCTCGACGTCCAAGGCCATGCCGACGACCATCTGGTAAAGATCGGGCCGGTGATCCTTATTGTGGCCGCGTTTACCGATTGACTCTCCGCCGCGGCCTTCAAAGTACAGGGAGGTGGTGTCGAAAAAGACCAGGTCTACTTGAGTAAACAAATCGCGTCGGCGCTCGAAAAGCTCTTCCTCAATCAAATCCTTCAGGCAGCGCGGTGTGCCCAATGTCTTTTGGCCCTTCGGTTCGATTTCCTGGCCCAAGAACGCCATGGCTCGGTAGAGGTGATGGAGATCAAGCGCTTCGGTTCCCGGAATGAGATAGTTTTCTCGCCACCGTTCAGCAGCTCGATCGCTGCCACTGGCAAAGAGCCGATGCAACACGGTGAGATAAACGGCCCGTTCAACGTCAAACTCGTAGCGACGAGCTTGGAGCAAGGATTGAACTACTTCCTGGATGCCGCTTTCTTTCCAGAGCCGTCCAAAGACCAGTTCCGGTCCGATCCGCAGCACGGTGACAGCTTGAGTCTCTCCTGCGGCATGCGCATCGATAACGGCGAGGTTTTCGCAATGACGCAGCCCCGAACGCATCAGCGCCTCGAGCCGTCCGCTGGCCTTGAGCTCATCGAGCCGGCCCAGAGTGCCGAAGACCTGCTGGCGCACCTTCTCACCCTGGCGGATGCTATGGACGATCTGGAGATATTGGTAGGAACCGGCGCCTTTGACTCGGAAAAACATTGTTCGCTGTCTAGCGCTACAATGAAAAGCCACGGATCTTGTATTTAAGCAATCAAAAACAGTAATACTTTAATATTCTTGGCACTACATTTTGATGTCGGTGGCCAAAAATCGCCCGCGAAGCCGCTCCAGGACTTGATCGCCCTAAAAGAGAATGCCGCTAACTGTAGAAGACCGG
>JBAUZZ010000176.1:0-12138 GCA_049585495.1 Chthoniobacterales bacterium
ATGAAAGGCCTGACCGAAATGTTTGACGAAATGGGATACGGCCAGGTCCGGACCTATATCCAAAGCGGAAACGTTATTTTCCGTGCGGTGCCTGGCGCCTCGGCACAGCTTTCCGGCCTCATCACCACGGAAATTGCCAAACGCTTTGGAGTCCGGACGCCGGTTGTGTTGCGGACCGTTGAACAGCTCGGCGCCATCATTTGCAACAATCCCTTTCTCAAGCAGGATATACCTGAAGAAAGGCTGCACGTCTTGTTCCTGGCAAATCTGCCCAGTCAACGTGCCGTCAATGAGCTTGATCCCGACCGGTCGCCACCGGACTTGTTTATCGTGCATGGCCAAGAGGTCTATTTGCACCTACCACATGGGGTGGCGCGCTCGAGGCTAACCAACGACTACTTCGACTCCAAGCTCGCGACGACGAGTACGGGAAGGAATTGGCGAACTGTGACGAGGCTCTTCGAGTTGATGCAAGGCTAGGCCGCAAATCTCTCAGGATTTGTAGTTCTATAGTTCTGAATCGGGCATTTCCGCGAAGATTTTTGCCGCTGTAAGCTGGTAGGGCGAATTCGTCCCGCGAAGCGACGCGAAGCGGGACAAATGAGCCTCAAGGGCTAACAACATTTGCGGTTTAGGCTCAGCAAGCTTCGCCCTACCGTCATCCCCTAATTACGACGACCCCCTTCAGGCTTTGTAATATTCGACTGCATTGCCGGCCAGATCGGCAACTCGCTGGACAATCTGCTGCCGCTCCTCGGGTGACATCATCTTAAAAGATTGCGCCAACCTAATTTTTTCATGGAGCTGATCGAGAGTTTCGGCCCCGCTGATTAAGACAGAGACCGGCAAGGACCAGACGAAGTGTATCGCCTCTCTGACGCTGATCCGGTTGGGAATGAGCGGTGAGACGCCTGTAGAGCGGGCATCCCAGCGATTTGTGCCAAAAAAACCGCGGTCGGCCAGGGTTTTCATGGCCAGGACGCCCAGGTTTTTTTCAACAAGCACCGGCAGCACATTTTTGATGAAGCTTTCGTAGCTCGGGTCAGCAGCGTTGATCGGCATCTGACATGTGTCGAACTGGTCAGCCACTTCCAAGACTCGCCGGTGGGCGTCCGGCGTTCGATGCCCGCTAAATCCGATATGGCGCGTCTTTCCGCTCTTCTTCGCAGCTTCGATGACCTGGAAAACACCGTCGCGCTGGCGCCGGTCAACGTCAGCGGGCGACTCGACGCTGTGCATTTGCCAGAGATCAAGATGGTCAGTCTTCAACCGCCGCAGCGATCCTTCCAAATCGCGCTCCGCACTTGAGGCATCGCGCGCGAGTGTCTTGGTCATGAGGAAAACGTGGTCGCGATATTTCGGTGTGAGAAAGCGCCCATATTTTTCCTCACTCCCGCCGCTCTGGTACTGTTGGGCGTTGTCGAAGAAGCGAATGCCGCCTGCGAGGGCGGCTTCAATCATCGCCTGTGCTTCCCGGTCATTCAGTGAACCAACATGAAATCCGCCCAGACCAAGCATCGTCACTTTTTCCGCCGTTCGCCCGAGCAGTCGGCGAGGCAAGGTCTGGCCCAGTTGATCGCTGATGGATTCATCGGCCACCACCGATTCGCCGTAACGAGAAGCTGCCGCCAGGGCCGCAAACGAAACCATCCGCCGGAGAAATCGGCGGCGTGTCAGACCACCATCGATTCTTGCTGTCACGCAATAATCATCGCACCGCTGTTGGGGCAGGTCTACATCGTCGGTAGGGTCAGCTCTCCGAGCTGACCAAGGCGTGTTCTGCGAGCGGCCGTTGTACGAGTTGCCTTTTTCGGAAAATGCGCGCTAATGGTTGCCTCGGGGCTTTTTCGCTGACTCGATCACTTGGTGTTCCAGCTCGGGCGGCAGTTCTTCGTAGTGGCTGAAGTCCTCGCTATGCACCCCGCGCCCGCCGGTCAGGGAGCGGAGCTGGCTGGCGTAGCGGTAGAGTTCCTTGGCCGGAGCCTGGGAGCGAACGACCTGAAGACGACTGCCAGCATCCATCCCCACGATCTTGCCACGGCGGCTTGACAGATCGCCGATCACCTTTCCCATGCAGTCCTCGGGGATGCGAATCTCGAGAGAATGGATCGGCTCAAGCAGGCAAGGCTTCGCCTTGAGGAATGCTTCCTTAAATGCCCAATAGCCAGCTAGCTGAAAGGAAATATCATTCGAGTCAACCGGATGCATCTTCCCATCATAAAAATCGACTTTGATGTCCACGACGCGAAAGCCGGCGAGAATGCCTTCCGCGCAGGCATTCCGGACCCCACGCTCAACCGAGGAGACGAATACGCGATCTACGTTTTGCCCGGTTAGTGACTCGCTAAACTCGACGCCTGAGTCCCGTGCTGTCGGCGTTATCCGCAGCGCCACCTCGGCGAACTGCCCGGCACCACCCGACTGCTTTTTGTGACGATAGGTTGCCTCGGCGGGTGCTTTGATCGTTTCACGAAAGCGGACCCGCGGTTCCACGAGATCGAAGTGGACGTTGAACCGTCGGCGGAGCCGTTCGGCCACGACGTCGAGATGCAATTCACCCTGCGCGGCGACGATCGTCTGACGCAGTTCCGGGTCTACTGCAAACACAAACGCTGGATCCTCCTCGTGCAGTGTGGCAAGTCCAGCGGCGATCTTATCCTCCTCGCCCTTGGCCCTGGATTGCAGGGAGGCGAGGAGGGTGGGTTTTGGATAGACCGGTTCCGTTAGCTTAAGCGGCCGGTTCGGCGAGCAGAGTGTGTTGCCGGTGTGGGTGCCTTTGAGTTTCACCGTGGCCCCTAAGTCGCCCGCCCCAAGTTCACTGGTCGCGGTACGCTCGCGGCCGTTCAGGAGGTAAATTTGGCCAATGCGTTCGGTAATTCCCCGTGTGCTGTTGAACAGGTCCATCCCGGTCTTCACCATGCCAGAGTAAACGCGAAAGAACCACAGCTCGCCGAAGTGTTCCGCGTTCATTGTTTTGAATACCTGCGCGACCGGCTCAGAACCGCTGAGCACGACGTCGACTTCGTTGCCGCGCCCGTCGACTGCCGGCACTTTCTGGCGATCGAACGGGGATGACCCATATTTCGCGATGAAATCCATCAACCGCGCAACCCCAACGTTGGTCTCGGCCGAGATGCAGAAGAGCGGAACGAACAGTTGCTGCTGGACAGCCGAATGGATTCCGCTACGAAACTCTTCCTCCGAGAGTCCGCCTTGGTCGAAAAATTTCGTGAGCAGGGTATCGTCAGACTCGGCGATGAACTCGATCAACTCACCGTGGAGCCGAGCGGCCTGAGCCTTCCAGTCGCCATCAGCGGGTTCCTCGCTGAACCGTCCCCGACCCATCGTCTCGTAGGTGGCGATGTCGCTACGGAGAACATCGAGAACCTGATTGAAGCCCGGGCCGGGGTTCACTGGGACATTCATCGGAAAAACGCGTGGACCGTAATGGGCGCGGGCCTCAGCAAGGACAGCGCCGAAGTTTGCGTTCTCTTTGTCCATCGCGTTGATGACGATGATCTTCGGGATGCCGCATTCGGTGGCGTAGTCCCAAACACGCTCGGTGCCCACACCAATGCCATGTTGTGCGTGAACGACAACCAGCGCAAAGTCGGCTACGCGCAGTGCCGCCAGCGCCTCGCTGGTGAAGTCAAGGTAGCCCGGCGTGTCCATGATATTGACCTTTTTCTCCATCCACGTCGTGTGGAGCAGCGAGGTCTGGGTGGAAATTTGCCGCTGCTTCTCGCTTACGTGGTAGTCAGAGACCGTCGAGCCGTCGACGATACGCCCCATGCGGCCAATCGCGCCGCTGCAGGCCAGCATGGCCTCAGTTAAAACCGTCTTGCCGCACGATGCGTGCCCAACAATGGCAAAATTGCGGATGTCCGCGGAGCTATGCGCTACCATGAATTCGAGGATGCGGTGGAAATGCTGCGCGTGCAAGCCTCCTGATAGAAACCGTTATACGTCGCAACGGAGTTCGCCGAGCGCAAAACGCTCTCAGCCTGCATCGCTCACAAATCCTTAGATATTTGTAGTTCTATAGTTGTTTTGAAATGTGCATTTTTTGCGCGGATTTTGCCGCCGAAAGCTGGTAGGGCAAATTCGTCCCGCGAAGCGGGACAAATGAGCCTCAAGGGGCTAACAACATTTGCGGTTTAGGCTCATCCGCCGCGGCGGATGAGCCCTACCGTGATTCCATTACGACGATCCCCGATCACCTCATTTTACACGAATCATGTTTGGTTGCGCCTACGCCGGCTAGGAGCGATGCAGGCTTGTGTGAGATTTGCGGGCTAAGAATCGCATCAGGTTGTGATCACGGCGCGGAAGCGTACCTGGCCTTGCTCAACGCGGTCGTAGGCGCGCGCGATCTCGTCAAGTCCATAGGACGCGGAGGGACGACGAGAGTACGCCAGGTCGAGAATTTCGTCGACATCCGCTACGAAACCGGCCATCGAAGAAGAGCAGACAAACATGAGGAGAAGCGGTCGATTATTGGCAATTCTTTTCGCGGTCATGGCGCTGGCGGGCTGTTGCTGCTCATCCGTCGAATATCATAGGGAGTGGTTTCCTGGACCGTGCTTCTGGAGTGACTGGGACTATTACGAGGGCTGGGGACCCGGCTTTAGCTATTCCAGGTATCCTGTGGCCACACGGCAGTGCGAACAGAGTGAGATCGGTGGGAAGTGATCCGCTTATGCGGAAAGCCGATGTAACGGTAGGTGCTGCCCGCCCGCCGAGGTCTCTGCTGGAGGGCGGCGCTCCGTCGCCGCCGCGGCGCTGCAGGAGGAGCGCCATATTGGAGTTTGGCATTTTGGCAAAGAGCCGGTGTCGGAGGGCAAGGTACAAGGGCGAGGTTTCGGTAAGGCGAGGTTCATCCAAGCCGCGCTAGCGCTTACCATGACCGCGCTTTGTCATCTTCTGAGGCGCGGCTGGTCCACTCACGATGGTCGGCGTGATGATTCGCCCGTCCTCGAGCACAGCCGCATAGATTGTTTGACGAGTTTGGCCGATATTGCCGTTCATCTGCACGAGATAATAGGGGATGGGATCCGTTTGAGATTGGACCGAATCAACCTTTATGTAGGTTGCATTGTAAAAGCCGCCGGGTTTACTGCCTCCCAGAGTCGTCAGACCACCGTTGGTTTCCAAACCCCCGGCCCATCCGACTGCGGCGATCGCCGCTTGATTCTGCGAAATTTTGGGACTGTCGGGCTTTGCTGGTGGCACATTGGGTGGAACTTCAAGTCGATAGTACTGATTAGCGCCATTCTCCTGGCGCACGCTAAAGGTAATGCCATTCGTGGTCGCCGCCATCGCGGGGGCAACAAGAGTAAAAACCAAAACACTCAAGAGGCGAGCATTCATCTGGAAACCGGATATTCCTTTCTTGACCCGGACTTTACGGGTCCGCTCAGCTTGTGGAAAGGGCTTTTCTTTCTTCTTCGCAACTTCTGCCGCTTCTTCGTCGAGAATTGCAGGATACAAGCGGACTTGAGCGCCTCGCTCTTGAATTCCGCTTCCTGCGCCTGGTGTGGCCATCCGTAGTTGCGAAAGAACACAGCAGATCTCAGCCAATCAAGGATTTCTAAGAATTATAGACCCGCCTCTAAGGTGACTGGGTCGGCGACCGTAGAACGGCAGGTAAGCTCTGAGTATGGATGCGGGGCGATGCTCAGAGACTCCAGTCTCGCCGCTCGGAGTAAACCACGGCCTCCAAACACAGCCTCCGGGTGGAGGAACCATCCTCCACCTGGAGGCCTGAAGCCTCTGCTTGAGCGCGCCTCGTAGAAAATGCGCTCGGCGATCTTCGAGTTTCTTTAGTTCTGAATCGTGCATTTGGGCGAGGATTGTTGCTTGAAAGGCGGTACAAGGGCGAATTCGTCCCGCGAAGCGGGGACAAATGAGCCTCAAGGAGCTGGCAACATTTGCGGTCTAGCCTCAGCTTCACCCTACCGTCATTTCTTAATCGCGCGCTTACACGCCGTAGCGTGCGGCAGTGTTGGCAAAGCCGCGCCAGTGAATAATCTTGCCGTCTCTCACCGTGACCACGTGAACCCATTCGCTCTCGTATGTCCTCTGGGTATCGCGCGCAGTGGCCTTCACCCAGCCGAGCACCGTCACATGCTCGTCAGCCTCGATGAAATTACGTGATTCGAATGCGTGAATATCTTCGGCTTGAGCTAACGCCGCAAAAAAGTCCGCTACCGTCTCCCGGGTTTGCCGCCGGCCCGAGTATGGTAAATTTGCTGAACCGATGAACTCCCAATCGACTTCGGCGGCAACTAACCCCAAAACGGCGGGGATGTCCTGGCGGCGAAACGCATCGTAAGCCTGTTGCACGACAGTGAGCGCCATGCCCATATTCAGCCTTTGTGTTTGATGGCGTGGACAATCTTTGGGAGCATTGCCCAGCCCCCAAGACTATCGACTGACGCTCTGGTCGAAAAGGGGAAACTTCACCACCTCATTACCGTATCCGAATTGGCGCTTGAAGTCCGCGACAAGCTGGCTTCAACTTCGGTTCAAGGTACAAACGGTGATTCTGCTATGAAAGTGCGGACATTTCTATCTTTGGCGGTGGCCGTGGTCGGAGTGACATCCGCCGGCTTGGCAGGCAAGTATGATGATCTCGCTTCTCAAGGATATCGCTGGGTTACCGTCGATGGCCCCTGGGGTTGCACCACGGTCGGCGATCTGCAGGAGATTGCGAAAAGCCACGGCGGTGAGAAGGAGCTTGAAATGGTCGAACAGCTAAGGGCCTACTATCTTACGCCGGGAACGATTGTTCAGGTGGTTCACGAGGATGCTGGTGCGGGTATGTCGCAGATCCGCATCAGTGGAGTTAATAGAATTCTCTGGACCTTCAGCAGGTTTCTCAGCAGACGCCCTGTTAGCGACGTATACGGGGCTATCGAAACTCCCCAACAGTCGGGCATGATGGCCAACCCGAGCGGGACGCCAATGCCCGATCAGTCAGCAACTCTCAACCCGAGCCCGACATCCACCGCGAGTCCGGAGATAAGTGCGAGTCCGGCAGCCAGCGCGAGTCCGGCAGCCAGTGCGAGTCCGGCAGCCAGTGCGAGTCCGGCAGCCAGTGCGAGCCCAGTGACTCATGCCAAGCCAGGAAGGCATAGAGCGCACCGCGCCCAATGAAGCCTGGACGCCGGTGCACTAAAGATCCTGCAAAGCGTTGATGGCCGGCCATGGACAGAGTCACGGGAAGAAGCTTTGCTGGTAGGTCAGAAGCGATTGCGACGCGCGGGATCGCAGCCACAGCCCACCCGCTGGCTACTCAGATCGCTATCCAGATCTTGCGGGAGGGCGGATCGGCTGTCGACGGAGCTATCGGGGCGAACGCGGCTCTTGGTCTGATGGAGCCGACCGGATGCGGTGTTGGCGGCGATTTGTTTGCCATTGGTTGGGATTCTGGTTCCCAGCAGCTGTACGGTCTAAACGGCAGCGGGCGGTCGCCCCACGGTCTCTCCTATGAGGAAGTGCTGGCTAAATTGAAGCAGCTCGGCCTGCCGACTATTCCCACACGCGGAATGCTAACGGTTACCGTGCCTGGTACGGTCGATGGCTGGTTCTCTTTACATCAGCGATTCGGGAGGCTGCCGATAGGCGAGCTGCTGGCCCCGGCAATTCGATACGCTGAGCAAGGGTTCCCGGTGACGGAGTATATCGCGTACCTTTGGCAAGATAGCTTGTCAGGCCTGATCGACGAACCCGGTGCATTCCGGTCGACCTACACGTTTAACGGAAAAGCTCCGAGGAAAGGTGAGATCTTTCGCAATCTGGATCTCGCGCGAACTTACCGCACTTTAGCTGAACAGGGACGAGATGCTTTCTACCAGGGAGAATTAGCGACAACGATCGACCGGTTCATGCGACAGAACGGTGGCTGGCTTTCTCTGAAGGATCTCGCTGCGCATACCTCAGAATGGGTAACGCCCATCAGCTCCGGCTACCGCGGGTACGATATCTACGAATTGCCGCCGAACACCCAGGGAGTGACCGCGCTCCAAATGTTGAACATCCTGGAAGGGTTCGATCTGCGGTCTTCGCGATTTGGCACCGCAGAGACTCTGCATTTGATGGTAGAAGCCAAGAAGCTGGCATTCGAAGACCGGGCGCGTTCTTACGGAGATCCAGCCTTTGCCGAGGCGCCGGTGAAACGTTTGTTGTCCAAGGAATATGCAGCTAAACAACGGGAACAACTCGATCCCTACCTGGCGGCCAAACAATACGATCCGACTTCAGCGGTATTGGGAATAGGGGACACCACTTATCTCTGCGTTGCCGATTCCGAGGGTAACATGGTTTCTGTCATCCAGAGCAATTTTCGCGGGATGGGTTCGGGAGTGGTTGTACCCGGGTTGGGCTTTTGTTTCCAGAACCGCGGCGAATTGTTCACGGTGGAGCCTGGGCACCCAAACGTCTACGCACCCGGGAAGAGACCGTTTCATACGATTATCCCTGGGTTCGTTTTGCGACAGGGCAGGCCCTGGTTGGCATTTGGAGTAATGGGTGCTGATATGCAACCGCAAGGGCACGTACAGATCTTAACCAACATCATCGACTTCGATATGAATCTTCAGGAGGCCGGGGACGCGCCCCGTTGGTATCACGAGGGCTCTTCCGAGCCTACGGGAGGCGTCATGACCGAGGGCGGTTACCTGAATTTGGAGTCCGAATTTTCCTACGAAACGGTGCGGGGCTTGATGGCACGCGGTCACCGGATCCGCTCAGCTCTCGGAGTATACGGCGGTTACCAGGCCATTCTACGTGACCCGGAGACCGGGGTCTACTTTGGCGCGTCTGAAGGTCGAAAGGATGGCGCAGCGGCCGGGTACTGACTTCATCGCCCGACTCCGAAGCCAGGCTCGGGAACCCGCCCTACCTGAACTCTGCAGGACCCGAATGGTAGGGTCGCATCTCCGAGCAGTCGGACACGGTCGCCTCGGAGATGCGACCCCTGGAGTTGGCCATTTTTGGGGTTGCACCTGGAAGGTGCGTCTACTGTAACCGATCGCGTGACACCGCGGAGTAAAGTAGCCGCAGCCCAACTACGCCAAGCCTGCGTCGCGGCCGAACGCAACCGGGTTGGTCAAACTCGGTGGTCAAGGGCGCCCCGAAGCGTGCGAAGGCGGCTTCCGGCTGCGTTCGATCTCCGTTACCCGGTCGACCGAAACGGACCTTCGAAAACTGTTTCAGATAGTTTACGACGCCCGTTGGGGGTTTCTCGCTCCTGCAATTTTTCGGGTAGATCTTCCTTTTTGCCGGGCCTGCCGATTGCGACCATCGCTTCGACTCGAAATCCATCCGGAATTTTGAGTGCCGATTTTGCCTTTTCGTAATCGAAACCTTGCATGCCATGGACGACGAAACCCTGCAACGCGCCCTGCAGCGCCAGATTCTCCCAGGCAGCGCCGGTGTCGAATGAATGCGTGATGGACGGTTCACCATTAGAGTCAAAGGTGGTCTTGGAAATAAAGATAACCAACGCCGCAGCACGCTTAGCCCAGGTCTTGTTTAAGTCGACGAGCAAATCGAAAAACAACGGCCAATGCTCGCTGTCTCGACGGGCAAATAGAATCCGCCAAGGTTGGTTGTTATAGGAGGAAGGAGCCCATCGCGCTGCCTCGAAAAGAACCAGCAGTTCTTCGAGGGGGATCTCCTCGCCCGACATCGCTCGCGGCGACCATCGGTCGAGGAATAGTGAATTAATCGGATAGTCCGCCTTACGTTCTTCGCTTCCCTTGGTCATGATGTTCCTATCGATTTGACTCAAATTCCGAAATTACCTTGGAGGGCGGCGCTTCGCGGGACAAATGAGCCTCAAGGAGCTGGCAACATTTGCGGCTTAGGCTCAGCAAGCTTCGCCCTACCTTCATTCCTTAACTACGCCGACCCCAATCACCTAACTTTTTCACGAATCACCTTTGGCTGCGGCTCCGCCGCTTTGAGAGCGACGCAGGCTAGTCAAGCGCTGTAAGCACCGAGAGAATAGAGCCTGGGCTGCAGGCCCAGGTTAGCGATAAAAAAAGCGCCGAGGGCTGAAAAGCGCGAAAGAAAATTTCGTGACCTGAGTGCGTCCGCCCGGGCACTGGTATCAATCTAAAACACCGATGGCTTATCTTTGAAGCGCTCCTTAATTAGAATGCGCAGAGCCTGGATCGATCTCTCCCACTCAACCATCTACCTAGGGCTTCGACTCCAGAGTTAGAGCGCTGAAGGGGTGGAGCAGCTTGCTGTGGCGCTCATGACCTCTTGAAATGGAATTTCGGCCAGGCTGCCGAAGAGCGGGTGTTTGCCAAGCTTGGCCTGGGTTAGCAAGGGCGAACTCAAGCCGCAGAGAAAACGCGCCATCTGCCTCGGCGAGCCGAGGACTTGGGGATGTTCGCGGCAGAGATCCGCCAGTTTTGCCTGATCTAACTTTGGCGGTTTCGTCGTTCTGGTAACGGAAATCGCCCCGCGCGGCTCGCCGAGGCACCGATCGCAATGGCGACAGTCTCGTCCAAGGTCTTCGCCGAAATAACTGAGCAAATGACGCACGATACAGCCGGAGTGTTCGGTCAACTCGATCACCCGCCGGACACGGTTGACATCGCTGCATTCGCGCGTTGCGAAGCGATCAGTCAGATTGTGCTTGAGCTTTGCCACATCTGCCGGTCGCCTCTTCACGCGGTATCCCTGGCGCAATCCAGCAACTTTCAACGTGAGATCACCCTGTTCTTCGAGATAAGTAAGAGCTCTAACTACGCGCTCCCGCTTCGACAGGAGACGGCGGGCCGTCTCGGCCAAGTCGATGGAAAACCATTTCTGCGCTTTGATTGCACTTGAAAAAACGCCGCGCAGAAATCCGGCACGTTCAGCATCAAAGCGGGCCAGGATTTCGCCCGTCGTTTTGAGAGGCACGAACTGATATTCGCTGTAAAAAGGCGCCGTTGCATCGATTACGTCAGCCAGTTCCAGGTAGGTGAGCAGCGTATTGACCACCAAAGGCCGGACGTCGTGAGCGCGCGACAACTCGTAGGCCGAGACGTCAAACTCGCCTTCGTGCCCTAGGATCCCATCGACGATCCCGCTGATGCTCGCAGCCTCCGGCGTGTCCCCATACGTGAAATTTTCCAGCACCGTTGCGTCATCGCCGCAGGCTAGTATTTCGCAAACTGATTCCTGTCCGTCACGCCCAGCCCGGCCGATTTCCTGTGAATAATTCTCGAGACTCTTAGGCAGATTGTAATGATACACGTAGCGTATGTCGCGCTTATCGATCCCCATGCCGAAGGCAATCGTTGCCACAACGATTGCGTCTGGCGAACCCATGAACCAGTCCTGCACTGCGCTCCGTTCGTCGTTTGGCATGCCGGCATGGTAAGCACGAGCGAGGATGTCGGTTTCCGTCAAAGCGGCTGCGACGGTTTCGGCGGTGCGCTGAAGAGTCACATAGACAATGGTTGGACCGCGCGGGCGACTTCGGAGGCGGCTCAGAAGCAAATCCATTTGCTCACCGGCGCGGCACGGCGTCGTCCGCAGAACCAGATTCGGTCGATAAAAACCAGTGTGAACATAGGCGTCGCGTTCGATTTGGAACTCGCGGCAGATGTCGTTAGCTACGGCGGGCGTCGCGGTAGCCGTCAGCGCGAGCACCCGCTCGATGCCGAGACTCCGGCTTAAGCCGGCCAGCTTCAAGTAATCTGGCCGAAAATTGTGTCCCCACTCCGAGATGCAGTGTGCCTCGTCGATTACCATAAGTGCTATCTTGGCTCGGCGGAGTTTCTCGATGAACCGCTCGTTGGAAAAGCGTTCCGGAGCAACGTAGAGAAGCTTGAGTCTACCGGCCCGCCAGTCCGCTTCCGAGCGCCGAATTTCTTCGAGAGTTATGCTTGAATCCAGTCGCGCAGCCGGAATGTCGTGCTGGCGGAGAAAATCGACCTGGTCTTTCATCAGCGCAATCAGCGGTGACACGACCACAGTGAGTCCATCGAGATGCAAAGCGCTGAGTTGGTAGCAGAGGCTCTTGCCGCTGCCGGTGGGAAAAACTGCGAGCGCGGATTTGCCGTTGATTATCTTGTTGATGACGGTCTCCTGGCCTGCCCGGAACGCATCAAACCCAAAGACCATTTTTAG
>JBAUZZ010000177.1:0-2110 GCA_049585495.1 Chthoniobacterales bacterium
CTATTCTCCGCGCGATCTGGCCGAGATCCACGTGGCCATCGCCATCGTGCAAAGCGAGCATGATGAGTTCATCAAACTCGAACACGCCAAATATCTCGCCCGGAGCATTCCCGGCGCGGAATTGATCCTCCTGCCCGGCGTGAGCCATTTCGCACCGCTGCAAAGGCCAGTGCAATTCAACGGCGTGATGCGTGCTTTCCTAGGCAAGGTTCTTTCTTGAAGGAAGATGACGCTGGAAGAGCGCGTCCTTTCTTTTCACCGCGCGCTTGGTATTAGGGTAATCGCAAAGATGCGGTCAGAATTAGAACCAACGCATGGCAGAATATTTGAAGCATCTGGGCGTCTATAGCGATTGGGTGAAAGCAGCGAAACGCCAGGCAGAGCTCTACCCTGTGGCTCCTCCTGGCGAAGAAACACGACGGCGGATCCGTGATGCGCTCGGATTTACGAGATTGGACCCTGCACCGCAAGACGTGCGTACTGAGGCAACCTGGGAAAGCGATGGGTTGATGGGTGAGGAGGTATCCTGGTCGGTCGGTTACGGTCCCAGGACTCATGCCTGGGTCTTGAAACCGGTGGGCGCCGGTCACGCGCTACCGGGAGTGGTCGCCCTTCATGGGCACGACGGTGTGAAGTTCTTCGGCAAGGAGAAGATCGCTGATGGGAGAGAACCGGTTCCTGCAGTTGTCAAGACTCTTCGAACGGAGCTCTACGCAGGCCGAGCTTTCGCCAACGGTCTTGCCGGACTTGGCTTTGTTGTCCTGGCGCACGATGTGTTTCTATGGGGGAGCCGACGCTTTCCATTTGAGATCATGCCTGAGTCTGTTCATCGGGTCGTGGAGAATTGGCGAAGGGCACGAAAGAAGACGGCGACGGCCCGGCAGCCAAGTGAGGTCGACTGCTATGAGGTCGCAGCCCAGACCCACGAGCATTTAGTCGCTAAATACTGCGCTTTGCTCGGCACTTCGCTAGCGGGCGTCGTGAGCTTCGAAGATCGCTGCGCGGTGCGCTATTTGACATCTCGTCCCGATGTTCGGACCGGTCCAATTGGCTGCATAGGCCTCTCTGGTGGCGGATGCCGGGCTGCTTTGCTCCAGGCCACCTGCGATGCATTGGGCGCCGCTGTAATCGTCGGGATGATGACCGTTCACCCGGAGCTCCTGGACCATCAGGTGGATTGCCATACCTGGATGTTCTTTCCGCCGGGCCTGGCGCGATTTGCGGACTGGCCTGACCTTGCCGCAAGTCGAGCGCCGTCGCCCTTGCTCGTACAATACGACCGGGATGATCAACTGTTTCCCATCCGAGGCATGGAAGCCGCGCATCGGCGCATCGCTTCCCACTATGAAGGGATTGAACGAGCCGACGCATACCTGGGACAATTCTACGATGGCCCGCACAAGTTTGACGCCGACATGCAGGCCGAGGCTTTTGCCTGGCTGCGTAGCCGGCTGCAGGGCCCGGATCTTTTGTAACGTGGCTGGCTCAGCCGGCCTACAAATTATCGCGAAATATTTCGCCTCGCGAAGCAATCGCTGTGCGGAATAGAATCGAGGCTTCGCCACGGATGGGCCTTTTACTAAGCAGTTACACTCCCCCCTAAAATGAAACCGATCACACCAGCGACCGCGTTGCCGAGTGGGCAAAGAAGTCGGCGGTTTACCGCCATAAGCCAGACTGTTGAGCTGTTACGAAGGAGACTCGTCCACTGTTTCCCTTATCCGATCTGGGTCGTTCTTCTCGTGCCGGCGCAGAGTTGGGCGGCCATGCCAGACATCGTGCCGAAACCAGCTTCGTTCTCGGAAGGCTCAGGCCCATTCCTGCTCGCGCCCTACACCGCCATCGATGCAGACGCCGCAAGCCAGGAGACGGCACGGCGCCTCAAGCAGGCTCTTTCGCCGGCTACCGGTTTCGACTTTGCTACACCGTCGGGCGGGAACACCATCGTGATCCGAAAGGATGCATCTCTGGCTAATCTCGGAACTGAGGGATACGACCTGGATGTTGCGCCGACGAAAATCGTAATCCGCTCCAGCGGGGAGGCTGGGCAGTTCTACGCGATTCAAACCCTCGTGCAGATGTTGCCGCCGGCGATCTACTCCAAACAGCC
>JBAUZZ010000178.1:0-8368 GCA_049585495.1 Chthoniobacterales bacterium
TCTCGGCACTGATCGAACGTGTTTCTGCGTTGGAAAGACGTGACAGATTGCCCATATTGGTCCCTAGCCCGTCAAAAGAGAGATCCATCGTCGCCTCCCGTTGGTCGATAGTTAGCGCACAGTTTAACCTCGTCTCCTGACCCCTCCTCCCCTAGCAGCAAGGAAGAACAAGAGCAGGTTTTAAGTCCCTCTCCGTCAACGGAGAGAGATTCAGGGTGAGGTAAATCCACTTTCAAATCGCCTTACCTTGTTGGGCTTCCGGGCCGCTAGTGGATCACTCTTTCCGTAAGTCTACGTCCCGCCTCTTCGAGAAGATTTGGCGTGAGCTGGATATTGTTCAGCAAGTATAGCATGAAGTGATCGACCGGCATTGAGTTCGAAGGAGCGCTCCCGGCTTTTGCCTTGCAATGTTGGCACTCAAAGGTGGGCTCGAATACGGCTCCGGGTTTCGTGCTTTGGCTATCGCAAATAACAATTCCGCCAGAATGGTTCTCAATCACCTTACCGCAAGCGTCGCAGCTTATCTTTGGTCGTGCGCGGCCTTCGTTGTCTACCTGGAATATCAGTGCCATAGGTCTCAGGATACTATCCGCATACGCGGCCAGCAACCGCACCCGAGCCGAATCGTTTTCATTAATTCTCGTCGGAGACTACTTTCAGTGTTTCGAAATATAGTAGATCACCTCAGGATCATTTGGATCGAGGTCGTGAATCATGCCGCTCACTTTGAAGCCCGTTTTGGCGAATAACGCCTGCATGGGAAGGTTGCTCAGGTTCGTGGATGAGAATATTTTCGAGGTCCGGCAGGTGGCGACCAAGTGCCGCAAAATCAGCTCTCCAACTCCGGTGCGTCGTTCTCGGGGATCGACATAAACCAAAGAGATAAAGCCATGCTCAAAGAACGTGTATTCCAGAACGCCTACCCCGACGAAGCTCCCACCCTGTACGGCGACATAGGCGTTGCCGGAACCTATCGCGCGCTGGAGGAACTGCTTGCGACCTGGCTTCGCTGACTCCTGGTCGAATGCAAAAACTAGATTGACGTCGTCGGCATTGGCTTTGCGGACAGCTCGCTCTGGCACTCTCATATCAATCGCCGGGGCTCCCGACACAAGCAATTCGTGGGTCAGCCTGCTTCAGTGCTGGCAGCCGCGGGCTCTACTCCCAAGTTTACCATACAAGCTGATCATGATCGGATAGATATTGCCTAGCCCTTTCTATCAACGCTCGGTCCAGCTCAGGATCGAACGCAACTGAACGAAGTTCGGATAAGGGATATAACCAAACTGTTCTTTGCCGGTGCTCTTCCGGCTCGTTCAGAAGCCTATTCCGCGTCGCTGCGACTTTTCTGTGAATCAATGTTTCCATTGATTAAGTTCAGCTCTTATGCTCGCAAACTTCAGCATATACTCAGCAACCAAGGTATTCCCCTTATTGTTCGAGTGACAGAATTTCGGAACGCGGAACGCGAACAGTGCGGCGACAGGGGTTTCGCTGTTACTGCGCTCCGTCACGCCTCCTGCTTGCAGATGCCCACAAGGACTGGAGGGCGACGCTCCGTCGTTGCCGCTGAGTCCTTTAAGGCTGTTAACCGCCAAAACGCCTCACAAGCGGCCTCATGGCTCTGCCGCGACCGATACGTCTGAGATCACAACGGCGACGACGGAGCGTCGCCCTCCACATACCGCTGGTCCAGCGGCAGCATAGCAGAAAGAGCCTGGAAAAACGGCGAGCGGTCCAGTGCCTATACACCTTGCCATATAATCACCGAACCGGGCGACGCCGCCCGCGTTCGGAGTGTCGGCTCAGAGAATCCGTATGGCCAGCAGCGTACACAGTTCAAAAAAATCGCCTTCCAGCTTACGCTATCAATGCTATCATTCGGCATGGCACAGTTACTTGTCAGAGACCTTGAAGAAGAAGTGGTTCAGGCGCTTCGGCACAAGGCGGCTACAGAAGGCACCTCGGTCGAAGAGGCTCACCGCCGCCTCCTTCGAAGTGTCTTACTGTCCAGGAAGCGGAGCAAGACCTTCAAAGAAGCACTCCTTCAAATGCCGGATGACGGAGACGACTCGATTTTTAAACGCGTCAAAAGGAAAACGCGCAAAGTCGTTCTTTAATGCCGTTTCTTCTCGACACGAATATACTGTCCGAACTGCGAAAACGCCGTTTGGCTGACCCAAACGTCCAAGCTTGGTACAGTACCGTCCCCGATTCTGAACTCTTCACCAGCGTTCTGGTAATCGGTGAGATTCGGCGCGGAATCGAATTGAAGCGGCCGACAAATCCTGCCTTCGCGGCTAAACTCGAACGCTGGCTCCGGTGGATCCAGCAGGAGTTCCAAAGCAATATTCTTCCAGTCACGCAGGAGATCGCAGAAACCTGGGGAGCGCTCTCTCCAACCCGACCCTTGGCCGAACCCGACGGGCTGATAGCCGCAACTGCGATACATCATAACCTCACCCTTGTTACTCGGAATGTCCGAGATATTCACCGAAGCGGCGTCACAATTCTGAACCCCTGGGACGATTGATAGCAGTTGGAACGGCGGACAAACCGCTTAACCAACTCAGCTACCCTGCATTCCAGGCGCGGCGTTAGCCGGGCAATGAGCGGAAAAACGAGAAGCCGTTGTCGGTGAGAAATCTGAGGACCTGGGTAGACCTCACTGCTGAATCAGCCAATGTTTAGCCCAGGAGGCCAAATCGCCGCTCCGCATACGCTTCTAAGTCACGAATTGAAAAGCAAGAATCGGAGTTCGAGATGCCGGGAGTAGAATAAAGTTCTCTCCACAACAAAGAATATCCATGAGAACACAGAACGAAGCAAAACAAGCAGAGCGGACCGATTATGCGACTGATGGGGAGAAATGGGAGGCTGTCGTCACCAAGGACTCCAAGGCAGACGGACACTTCTTTTACTCTGTCAAAACCACGGGTGTGTATTGCCTGCCGTCCTGCGCCGCGCGTCCGGCGCTGCGCAAGAACGTCGCTTTCCACGATACGCCGGAAGCTGCGGAGAAGGCAGGGTTCCGGCCTTGCAAGCGCTGCTGGCCAAAAGGCCCGAGCAAAACCGCCGTTCACGAAGCTGCGGTGGCGAAGGCGTGCCGATTGATCGAAGCAGGCGAAGAAGCGCCGACACTGGACGAGTTGGCAAAAGAAGCCGGGATGGGCAACTACTACTTCCATCGGGTCTTCAAGGCGCTCACCGGCGTGACGCCGAAAGAATATGCGATGGCGCAGCGCACACAGCGAGTGCGTGAAGAATTGGTGAAGAGCAACAGTGTGACGGAGGCGATCTACGGCGCCGGCTTCAATTCCAACGGCCGCTTTTACGCCAAATCCACGGAAACGCTGGGCATGACGCCGACGAAGTTCCGGAAAGGCGGGACAGGCACACGCATCCGTTTTGCTGTGGGCGAGTGTTCGCTCGGCTCGGTTCTGGTTGCCGTCTCAGAGAAGGGCGTTTGCGCCATTTCGCTCGGCGATGATCCGGAGGCGTTGGTCCGGGATCTGCAGGATCAATTTCCGAAAGCCGAATTGATCGGGGCTGACCGGGAATTTGAAAGCATGGTCGGCAAGGTGGTCGGATTAATTGAGGCCCCGCGCACTGGGTTCAATCTACCGCTGGACGTGCGTGGGACGGCCTTTCAGCTCCGGGTCTGGCAAGCGCTTCGCAAAATTCCGGCCGGTTCCACGGTCAGCTACAGCGATATTGCTGAGCGGATTGGCGCGCCAAAAGCAGTCCGAGCCGTCGCGCAAGCCTGTGCTTCAAATCACATTGCGGTTGCGATCCCATGCCATCGCGTTTTGCGTAACGATGGCGCCCTGTCCGGCTACCGATGGGGTGTTGAGCGGAAGAGCGCCCTTCTGAAAAGAGAGGCGGTGGCGAAATGAGCGCGGTCCTGACCGAGAGCAGAGAGACCGGGGTCGCGGAACGTGTTGCCGGACTCGATTGGCAGCAAATCGTCACCGAGTTGGACAGCTACGGATGCGCCGTCGCCAAAGGCGTGCTCACGCCGAAAGAATGTCGTGAATTGTCATCCTTCTACGATCACGACGAGCATTTCCGCAGGCGTATCGTGATGGCCCGGCATGGTTTCGGTCGCGGCGAATACAAGTACTGGGCGTATCCTCTGCCGGAGACGATCGAGACATTGCGGACAACGCTTTACCCGCATCTGGCCGAAGTCGCCAACCGCTGGAACCAAACCATGAAGATCGATGTGCGATACCCCGCGACGCATGCGGCGTACCTGGAACAATGTCACAGTGCGGGACAGGTTCGACCCACTCCCCTCCTCCTGCAATACGATGAGGGCGATTTCAATTGTCTTCACCAGGATGTTTACGGCGATCTGGTTTTCCCGTTGCAAATCGCCTTTCTCCTCTCGGTTCCTAGGGAGGATTTCACCGGTGGTGAGTTCGTCCTCGTCGAACAACGGCCACGGATGCAGTCGCGGGCCGAAGTGGTGCAGCTCGGGCGAGGAGATGGCGTGATCTTCGCGGTGCATCATCGCCCGGCGCAAGGCACACACGGGGCTTATCGTGTGAACCTGAGGCACGGAGTCAGTCGCATCCATTCAGGGCGCCGGCACACTCTGGGAATCATTTTCCATGACGCCAAGTGAGCGGTTTCCGATTGGCATGAACGACCTCTTTGCCGAGGTCACTCCAACGGACGAAGTGGAGAAGTTGGCGGATGGGGCGATCCTTCTTCGGAGATTCGCGGCTCACAGCGCTGAGTCCGTCCTCCAGACGGTTTCGCAAATCGCGAAGGTCTCCCCGTTTCGTCACATGATCACACCTGGGGGACACCGCATGTCCGTTGCGATGACCAATTGCGGACGTGCCGGATGGATCACGGACCGGCACGGATATCGCTACGCGACGATTGATCCCGAAACGGATGCGGCCTGGCCGCCGATACCGCTAGCGTTCTACCAGTTAGCCGAGACCGCAGCGGAGCGAGGTGGTTTCGCGGGCTTCAAGCCTGATTCCTGTCTCATCAACCGATATGAACCCGGCACAAAGCTGTCGTTGCACCAGGACAGGAATGAAAAGTCTTACGAATCACCGATCGTCTCGGTTTCACTAGGGTTGCCGGCGAAATTTCTCTTCGGCGGTCTCACGCGAAATGAACGGCCGCGCCGGGTTCGGCTGGAAAGCGGCGATGTCCTCGTATGGGGCGGTCCATCCCGGCTGGCGTTTCATGGCGTATATACGCTAGAAGACGGCGATCATCCCCTGACCGGCCGGTGCCGGCTCAATCTGACGTTTCGCAAAGCGCTGGATTGAGCGTTTGGGTTGCTCCGCGCCCAAAGTCACCAGAAGTCCGATTGGCGCGGACGGTGGCGAGAATACAAAAGCAAGAACCGGAGTTCGGAGGCTAGAGGAATCGCCTAAATTGGAAGAACACGACTTGAGGATCGATATGAATATCGCATCAACACACAGCCCGAACTTTTTGCAAGTAAGTTCGGAAATCATCGGAAAACACCGTTACCGTTCTGACGTGACTGGAACGACTAGTATCAACTCATCGCTGTCACCTCGACCGGCGATCAACCAAACGCCGCGAGTACCATTTTTGACCGCCCCTAGCCTAGCTTTTCGTCCACTTGGCGTTCCGGTTCTCCTCCGGCTTGATTCGACATCTTTTTGCTCTTGGTGCCAGCCTTTCACTGCTCCGACTAAAGCGTCTGATATCATGCGGTGAAAAAGACTCTAGCCGCGACGAAAGATCTCCGGAAGCGACGTCGCCAAGCCCGGCAGAAGCGGAGAGTTCAGCTCCCCTTCCCCGCTGAGTCTCGCTATCGGGTCAGTTGGATCTTGATCGAAACGATAAATGGTGACGTCCTTTTCGTCCGGGTCGATAATCCAGAGCTCTTTAACGCCCCTACGCGCGTAAACCCGCTTCTTGTTTACGAGATCAAATTGCCTGGTCTTGGGTGACAACACTTCCATCACGAGATCGGGCGCACCCTCGACCCCTGCGTCTGTCAGGATTCTTCGGTTCTCGTTCAGCACGATCAACAGATCCGGCTGGAAGACGTCGACATCAGTGAGATAAACGTCGAAGGGTGCATCGTACAGAACCCCGATGGGGTGTGTTGAAAGGTAGTTCACTAGGATAACCTCCAAATTTCGAGAAATATCCTGATGGAAACGGTTTGGGGCGGGCGCCATGTAAAGATCTCCTTCGATCAACTGGTAGCGCGGACCAGTCTCGGGCAGGTTTTTATATTCCGCCACTGTCAGAGGCGGCGCGTTCGGGCGCACAATCATGTTCCGGGAAAATACTTCTACCTCTTTTGCTGAGCAAATCCTCCTACTTTCGCGGGGTGCCGGAACGCGACTTTTCCCAACCAAGTGGTGGCAATACCGAAATATGGGTCACCCGGAAGTGGCATTGTCACCTGTTAAAGTATGTTTAGGATCCCGGTTAATAAACATTTCAGGCTTGTCTGGCCGGCATAAAGCAGCTGCTAGTTTCAGCGAAAGAAAACGGGAAATGCATCTGCGCGAGGGCCAATCAATCCTGTTCTTAACGTCTCAAACGAGCAGAAGTAGGATTCTATGTCGAAAACGCATTGGGCTTGTAGCATTCTGGTTTTGTCCGCAGCAACCTATTGTTTCGCCGCCGGCCCGCCTCCGGGTTACACGCTTGATCACCAGGAGGACTCGCCGCAGGGCGATATCGTCATCGAGTACTACTCGAATCCGAATGGGAAACATCAAATTTGGCTTGCTCCCGAATCCGATCTAAACAATCGGGTTGAGCTTTTTGAATTTGACAGGGACGCGGCCGTGCTCATGGCGCCAAATGAACAAAAGCTCGTAATCAATGACTTTCCGACGAGCAGCGGCGGCGGTCCTCGCTTGTACAAGCGGACTACTGGTCTACAATTTCAGGAAGTGGCCAACGAGAAAATCAGTGAGAAGGCATTCAAGTTTTTTGTTCGTGAAACTCATTTGCCACCGAGACTCAGAGATGCTTTCGACCATTTCAGGACCACGGCATTTCGCTGGGCGAAAGATTCCGGCGCGATGCTTTTGAGTCTGAGCGGTCACGGGGGCAGCCACGTTCAGGTCGACTCCTGGCTTTGCGTATATGATCTTGACTCGCGAGAGGCATCGTTGAATCTCAGAGCAATGAATGAAAAGACGCTATCGCATGACTAGCCCTTCGCAGGAGAGCGAGTCGCTCCAGGACGACCGCGCTTGGTATCTGAGAAGACGGGAGAGGCAGATTACCTAGCGCAGGATAGCTGCAGCCGTGCTTGAGAGGTGATTGGTCAGAGGTGAGATGAGTGCCGCGGAAGGAATATGCCCTTGCGACCCAGAGCAAGCCCACAGCATAGATACTGCAATGAACAAACCAAACTGGCGAGCGTTCAATCGGGCGAATTGGGACGAGCGCGTAAAAATTCACCTCGCTGCTGAATCTTACGATTTGGGCCCCTTGAGTCCTTCGATCTAGTGTTCGTCAACTGGGGTGCGATCCTCTGGTTGCCCGACATTCAGCGCTGGGCGGAGATCGTCGCAGATTTTCTCAATCCTGGCGGCGCACTGTACTTAGCGGAAGGGCATCCGTGTGCACTTGTGTTCGATGACGAAAAATGTCTGCCGGACGGGATGCCTGGTTATTTCGCCCCGTATTTCGTGGGTGGACCGATTGTGATCCATGATCCGCGCAAGCCTACGTGAAGAGCGTCGAGGACCAACAGAGCGGCGACGTCATCGAAGCTTGAATGTGTTTTCGCGCGTCCTGGACCGACCTCTGCCACCTCCTCGGTTTAGCAGTCGAAGATACTTCGAGCTTTCTCGTGATTCCACTCCCCCCGCGCACCTAGCATAGGGCTCTAATTGGGAGCGAGCTTGCAGTCCGTGCTGCTCTAACAGGACACACCGGAAGACGGCCGGAAAAACGCCGAACGTGTTCGGTAATAGTTCGGTCATTTTCGCTCTCTGTTCGGTCCTTAGCCCGCGCTAAGGGGTAAAGCGTCCACCTTATCTTGCCTTTCTAGAGCAACGCCGGAGCTGCTTATATTCGCTGCCTTGTCACGATCGGCGCAGTGACCGCCACGTAAGGCGCGGTTATCGGGTTCGGTTGTTAACCGATGAGCGCCATCTCGTACTTATCGAGAATTGCGGCGCATATTGTCTTGAATGTGGCCGGCCATTCGTCGGATAATTGAATCCGGACGGCCCAGTCATCGCTCGGGTTCCTCGACTAACTCCTGGCAAAAGCACGACCATAGGAAACATCATCCCAAGAAAGGCAGATATGAACGCCCAACCGACCCCAGCACAATTTCTGTTGCTGGCCCGAGGCACGCACTGGAACAAAGGTCTCTCGCCTGAGG
>JBAUZZ010000179.1:0-6266 GCA_049585495.1 Chthoniobacterales bacterium
GTTAAAATGACTGGTTAGGCGGCTTGTTGGGTTTGTTCTTCACCATCAACGAATCGGATATCATTAACGACCTTGGGGATCAGCTCGAAGCCCTGGAGGCGGCGCCAATGCTTTTGGGCCTCCAGGCCGAGTTTAAAGACCATGGTCAGGGTAGCGATTCGTGAACCGGAACCCTTGGTTCGGCGGGTTCGCAGTCGGATTGCCCGAAAGTCTCTTATTCCGTGCTCGATCCACGGAACACCTTCCTCGGTGTCACCGGATGCGCTGCGGCCAACGCTTACACTCTCCCCCCTCAAATGGATTGGTAGAGCATTGCAAGGCGAAGGAAAAGCGCTGGCTGGCCGCGGACCTCAGCCAGTGCAGGGTTCGGCCTGGTCTGCTTTATGGATGCTGACATAGTTCTGCGTTGGGGCGTTAACCGACGAGACTGCCAGCACTTTCTGCGGCCAGTATTCGGCGGGCGCGTTAATGTGGCGCGGAGTCAAAGCCCGAAGCCAATCCGGATGCTCTTTTTCCAGGTAAGCGCGGACCTCAGCGTAGTTGTGGAGGCAGGTCGTCATTGAACGTGATTCAGGCCTAGTGTATCGCAACTTGGCACAAATTCTTTTCTGGGTTTTGCCGAGAATTTCACCCAAAATACCCAGTGGATTTTCAGCTTAAGGACGGGGTAGTTTCCGCGGATTTTAAGGAGGAAGCTCCGGAAGCACTCCAAAGTTCCGGGCGCCTTATTCATCATCGTGTCCGACGCATCGGAATGGAATGGGAGGAGTTGGCGACGGTCTATGTGCCGCCAATGATGTACCTGATCCTCGCTGAGCCGCGCTGAGACCATTGACGACTACAAAACGGAAGTTTTCCAACTGGCGCATCGCGTAGCGCGTCGCGCGGCCCGGGACCAGGCAAAAGGGTGAGTCGGTTGAATCTGCGCGTGCTGGCTGGGATCCACTCCAGCAACTTCTTGGTGACCGCTTCTCCCAACTTGCTAGGTCGCCCCAAGGTCGGACTTTTACCTCGCTCCGTTGAGAATGTCACCCGAAGGGGTGATTGCGCTCATCATGAATTTACCCAGGTTACGGCAAATTCTGAACTGGAATGTTAGTCGTTTCCAATAATTGCCGGAGAAGTCAAAAACCAGAAGCCTAACTACGTGAAAAGCATAGGGTGCACCATCAAATTGACGCAAGATAACGGAGATCCAAACTCGATTCGAAGATCTGACTTGTCCCTTCAAGGAGATCAGTCGCAGGCCAAGCGCACTTGGACGTTAATGAATGATTCGCCTGATCCTCGTCTGGCGATTGGCCTTAACTCTGGTACCTGGGTCCTGAACGAATGGCCCCAGGGCAGCGGCACCGGGGACCTGCTAGTCCTCGACGGAAACTCGAATATGCTGCTTGACCTGGCGAGCGTGCCTTTAGATTTCCTGGACGAGGTAACTTGCGGAACCAGCTTGTCCGGCAGCGGTACGCGCTACGGTCCGCCCCGATCTGATATTGTCTACAGCCTGTGGTTCGGTTGCAGTTAGTTAAAGCGATAAATCTCCGCCCCCCATTTCCGCTGTAACGGTCTCGGCGTCCTCCTCAGCCTGTCTCTCGGAGTTTAGATGCATCTTCACGGAAGGATATCTCTTCCATCAGGCTTAACGAGCGTTGCTCGATGGTTCGAAATTTGCATAGAACTCGAGCGCCTTCGGCCCGGTTACAGCGATAGTGCCAAGCGCCCAAACGATAAGAAGACACTGGTCCCTCGGGTTATAATGAGTCCCGACGAGGTTATGGAACAGAAACCCCGCAGCAGTGTCCCGAGTCTGTTGCGCATCAAGCGACCGTCGGCTGTCTTTAGGGTTGAAACGGCGGGTCGAGTTGCGGCGGAATCGGAATCTTGTATGCGCGCTCTAGTTCCTCCTCTTTGGTGATTCGTCGATAGCGTCCGCACATGGACTAAGGCTGTAAGTCTTCGGCCTGGCCAAGCGCTTTCTTAAGATCCTGGAGTGCGTGCGCGTACTCGCTGCCTCTCAAATCCGAATGCTGCAAATACGGCTCGAACTTTTTGACCGCCCTACACAAATTGCCAAGAGTAGCATTCCTCTCTTGAAGCGTCCGACGAAGCGTGTCGTCTAGTAGCTTACCTTCAGCATCGAATGTCTTTCGCGAAGGAGGTGGTATCCCGATCCCAGTCAAATCCGACAGCGTAGCACGAATCTTTTGAAGAGCCTCCCATGCCGTGAGCCGGCTCTGCCGGGAGGATTCGAGTTCCTCCATCATGATTTGGACCGATTTGAGCAGATCAGGATCGCTCACGTACAAGTGTTCATCCGAACATATAGCATGTCAAGGCTGCAGAGGGTCCGACCCTCGATTGGACGGCAATGACCCTTTTGCTGGCGTACGACATTCTTGGAGTGCATGATACCGGCCACCTCCGTCAAACACGCCAATGAACGATTCGAGAACGCGGGCCCGTTTGACCAAAGGGGAATAAAGTACGCTAAGGCCGGGCCTCCTTTTGCGAAGGGATGCCAGGAACCTAGGTGCGACCGATCTTTGGCCCTTTGGCGATCTAAAGATCGTCTTAAAGATGGCTCCAATCTTCTCGCACGACCCAGCGATGGGCAACATGCGGGCGGAGCCTTTACCCTACAGCACGTTTACCTTCACCGGCCTCACCTTCGTGAAGGCCAAGCCGGACTTGCGTAGAGAGGAAGACCCTCGCTTCGGGGATTTTTCCCGGTGTTCATGTTAATCACCTTGACGGTCTTTGGCTCGGGTCCAGGAATGAGCGCATAGTTGTTCAGCAACAGAACAGATTCGATTATCCGCACGAGCTCGCTGCGAGGCACCGGTTTTGGCACAGAGATCGATATGGGCAAGGCATTCGCGGCAAGGCTGCTATCCTTGATCAGGACATTACCTGTCAGCTGTTCGTATTCCAGAAGGAGCGCGTCAATGCTCACATTGACTGCTTGAAATGAACTCATCGGCTCTTCGTTCCGCGCTACACCAGTCGCTTTCTCCTGAGCGACCAGCGGGGTCCCAGTAAGTAGACAAAATATCAGTAAGGAGCGGAAATACATCGTCGTTAGTTCTGAATGCCACTTTGTGGGCGGTTGCTCTTGGTAGCAAGTTGAACGAAAGGGCTCGAGTGCGATCTGACGTGCGGATTCTTGCAACGATGCGAGTTCGTCCATGGCGCTCTCTTAAAGAGCCCCGATTATGCCAAATACCGCGCAAAATTCTATGCCAAATAATTCGCAAAGTGACACGCTATTATTCAGCTATTGTTTAATACTGATATCAGGAAAAGGATGGGCGTTCAGGGCGTTCCGGAGTTTTATTCTTTCGGTTTTCAGCCCTATTAAGAAAGGCCGAACCTGTTCGCCGTGTGCGCGGCGGCTGATACCGAACAGAAGTACGCCCGTTCGACCGGATTTATCAGTGAAAGTCTTGTAATGGTAAGCATTCCCTTCAACCACCTCAGCAGCAGGACCTTCGCTCTGGAGGAAATCAATAAGGTATTCATCTTTGCCAGCGGCACTCTGAAATAGTTCGTGATGAGCGATGGGATCTGTTCTACCCCGCTCCTCTATGATTTTCACCAGCGCGCCAACCACGTCTTTTGCAGATTTGCTGCCAATAAACACTTGGAGCAAGACCATATTACTATAATGCTCCGGGGTTTCTCCTGCCGGGACATACTCCTGTATGTAGAAATTGTCTTTCGGATGGGAGGACCAAGCTAAATCGTAATTTAACTGATTTATACTAATGGGTCCCGGCACACTCAGGTAATCGATAGCGCCGCCGGCAGCGGACACGGAAAGGCTCAGAAGAACCGGCGCCACCAGTGACACGTATCTCTTCTTATTAGATTCCATTTTCAGAGGTTGTGTTTTACAACCAGGTTCCATCTTCTCAATTCTCCCTGAGGAAAGCGAGATTAGTGCTTTGGAATCCGATTCGGCGCGGAGATCGCCAATGTGCGGGCAGCTGATGCCAACGGTGATCTTTACAATGGGCCCGGAGCTCGGGCCGCGGATCGGCGCTAACCCTGCGGACTGCTGAGCAATTAGGCGAAACCGTGATCCATATACGCGCGGAAATGTCTGACGCGATGGAACGCCTGGCGAACTTTCTGCAACAAAATCGAGCGGAAACAGTTGAACGCCCGGCTACCGGGGCATTCGGTCTTGCCTCGCCTTGAGATGGCGCTGAAACGTTTTGGTTAAGCGTTGTTGGCAGTCCGCTCCAATGCGTGACCGCTCGTTTGTGGATACCTCTCCCAGGCGTTGTACCGATTCAGCGTGCGGCCGGTTAGGGGCTGCCTCCCTTGTTGACACCGGACTTTAAAGCGATAGATCCTCGCCCTCAATCTCCGCGGCGACTGTCTCAGCGTCCTTCTCGGCCTGCCTCTCGGAGTTTAGATGCATCTTCACCGAGAGAATATCTTTCCCATCAGGCTTAATCAGCCTTGCTCGGTGGTTCGAAATTTGCATAGAACTCGAGCGCCTTCGGCCCGGTTACAGCGATAGTGCCAAGCGCCCAAACGATAAGAAGACACTGGTCCCTCGGGTTATAATGAGTCCCGATGAGGTTATGGAACAGAAACCCCGCAGCAGTGTCCCGAGTCTGTTGCGCATCAAGCGACCGTCGGCTGTCTTTAGGGTTGAAACGGCGGGTCGAGTTGCGGCGGAACCGGAATCTTGTATATGCGCGCCAATTCCTCTTCTTTCGTGGTTCGTCGGTAGCGACCGCACATCGCTCAAGCTTCGTGAGATTTAATCCACCTGCAACCAGCGTTCCCAAGTGAAAACCAGAATTCCGAGAGGCGGGAGAAGGGAGTTCCCTTTTCGCTGGGCGGGGTGGAAAGGGTAAGGGTCACGTCTTGAAACTTGAATAATCAGCGAACCCGAAGAGCTTCATCGCCCTGGGATCTTCGCTTATCAAGCGCTCGGCTTGGTCGGCATGTGCACTGCAGACTCCGAGATACCCGCCTCCTGACCCAATTGGCACAAAGTCAAACGGCCAAGCGACCAACTTGCGCGCGATCAACCAGCGTAATGTCCCTCCCGGAAAACGCCGTGCCGGTTGACAAATTTTTCCAACGGCTCAATCGTCTCCATCGAGCAAGGGCCACCCTCCTGTGCAATATCGAACCGGCCCTCTCGTCCAGCGAAATCCGTGCGGGGAACTGCTCTAGACCTTGAACACCGGTGAATTTTGTTTTTGTGCATACCATTAAACCCACCTGCGCACCTGCTTTTTATTGCGCATCCACTGCTCGCAAAAGCCCTTCTCCAATTGTTCTTCCTGGCGCCGAATGAAGAGGTCCACCAAAGGGAGATGGATAGCCGTGACGAACAGTCCGCTTGCCGACCCGAGCAACAACGCTGCCGCGAAGAAAAACAAACACATTTCCGCCAAGATAGAGCGGGTTTCGTAAGTGATACGGGCCGGAGATGATAAGTATTTTTTGAGGGGCAAGCGAGATTAACTTCATCCGGCGGCAGTCGCAAAAATAGCATGAAAATCGCTTATTCCAAAAAACGCACCTACTCTCGTACCTATAAACGCAACGCCCAGCCCCACGACTCCCCCGCCGATATTGTGAAGGATGCTTTCAAAAAGATTCCTGGCTGAAGAAGGCCCGGGACAATGCTCGGTTCTCCGAGGAGCTATGGGCGCTAAGGCCTTTTGTGGCTGTTTGACCAAAAGAAAACGCGCCAGGATTTGATTAGAGGCAGTTTCACCGAAAATCCGGGCGGCTAGCCAATATTCAATTTTCAAGGCGTGCCCCTCCATGGACCCCTGTCTTCGATAATGTCTCCAGCACCATAAAGGTACGACAAGCTGGCTTCCACGATTGCATCGACACCGAAACCATGTTCTCTCAATTCTTCCAAAAGCTTGCCGAGATCAGAGTGCTGCCCACCGTGTGACGTAAATCTGATCGCGTTCGGGAAATGGTAACCGGCTTAATTCTAAGAATCGTTCACGCTGAAAAACGAAATCGTATTCCCGGTATTCTGGGAAATCCCGGCTCAACAAAGGAGATATCAATATGCGTGCTGTTCAGCTCACAGCTTTTGGCAACCCTGTCGACGGTCTTGAGTATGTCGACAGTCCCGAGCCCGACGCTCCGGGCCCCAACCAGGTCCTCATCGGCGTCGAGTTTTCCCCTATCAACCCGAACGACCTCATGGTCGCACAGGGCATCTATGCATTCCGCCCCCCGCTTCCAACCGTCATCGGCAATGAAGGCGTCGGCCG
>JBAUZZ010000180.1:0-2369 GCA_049585495.1 Chthoniobacterales bacterium
CCGTATTTTTACGACCTGATGTGGCGTGCGCATCGAGATTACGCGCCCATTATCCGGCCAACGTTCCATGATTTCCCGGAGGATGAACGGTGCTATGCGGAAAACGACGATATGCTGCTCGGGGAAAGCCTGCTGGTAGCTGCCGTTGTTGAGCCGGGTCAGCGGGCCCGCTCAGTTTACCTTCCGGCCGGGTCGAGCTGGTACGATTTCTGGGTCGGGGATTACTACCAGGGTGCCCGGCACGTCGTGCTGCCGGCGCCTTGGGATCGTCCGCCGTTGCTCGCCAGAGAAGGCTCTGTGATTCCGCTGAATGTTGCCGAGCAACACTTCTCAAGGCGGGCCGATCAGCGCGGATTTTGCGTTTTCCCTCAAGTGGCCGACGGGACATACGTTTACGAGTGTTTTGAGGATGATGGTGAAAGCGAGACCTATCGGCAGGGCAATTATTTCACATGGCGGTTGGAGATTCTGACGTCTTCGTCCCGTTTGTTAGTGAATATCAAGCGGGAGAGAGAGGTCCATCCCGGTGCCGGCCAGCTCATATTGCTTTTCCCGCGCCAAGAAGCGCGACAGATCGAGATCGCGGGTGGATCGGTGGTAACCGATCGGGGCGGACGAATGAATCGCGAACTGTTAGTGGCTCTCAGCTAATTTTCATCTTCGAGGAGCTTTTCGTTCGGTATCTGTCACCAAATACTTTTATATCGGCTTTGATGTAAGCAGCACGATGATCGGACTCGCCCAGAGTCGCACAGCACGGTTTGCCAACCGCGCCGTAATTCGGCAAACCAGCGGCACAATGCATATCGATCTGCCTGACGGAGCCTTCGACCGCTTCATTTCGACTTAACCTAAAAATTCCGCACGAGAACAACTCCGGTAAGTAACAGCGATAGTCCGAGAAATCGCATCGGACTCGCCTGACGGACTGGAAGATCCAGCCAGCCAAAATTGTCCAACACCAGAGACATCAGCATGTTGCCGGCGATGATAAGGGCGAATAGCGTTCCAGCTCCGAGTTTCTGTGCTAAAACCAAAACTACGGGAAGATAGATCGCGCCACATAAACCACCACCAACCCAGGTCCACGACGGGATACGAGCAAACGCCGTCGGCACCGGAAATGGAACCTGAGCGACCGGCAAATAAAGCCAGAGGAAAATTGCGCTGACAGCAACCGAGACACAAGCTGCCTGCACAGGGGTTCCGAGATGTTGCTTTAGTTGCGCATTGATCCCCGCTTGGATCGGCAGAAGCGCTCCAACAGCCAATGCGCCAAGAATAAGAAGAAATCGCATGATCGGTTCTCTTATGCGTAAGTTTTTCGAGCTGAGCAATCGCTAAATAAGCAATCCTCGTCTTGCCGTAACGACGTACTTTAGCCCACGAACGGAATGTCCCGGATTCGATGGTCTGATTTGTCGAGCGAGATTCTATTTGAAACGTTGGCAGCGAACTTGCCGATATGCCGAGGGATCAAAAGCAATACCTCTCAGGACTTGCCGTTCGCTCTGAAGGATTGTGAATTCCTCTATGAGCGTCTCAGCCATCCATCACCTGGCCGACAAGCGTTTAGCCGAGCTTGGAATAGCTTTACCAGCTCTTCCCCAACCCGTAGCCTGAACCGCTTATCATGTTCACAATCCCGCAACTTGAGCACGCGGCCAACGTCGTGCACGCGGTGTTACCGGAAACGCCACAGATCCGGTGGCCGCTGTTGTGTGAACACGTCGAAGCCGATGTATGGGTGAAACAGGAGAATCACACACCGATAGGGGCGTTCAAAATCCGCGGTGCCCTGTTCTACGCCTCTGAACTGCGGCGAAATCACGCTGGCGTAGCCGGGGCAATCGCGGCAACGCGTGGTAACTTTGGTCAGAGCGTAGCCTTTGCTGGAAGACAATACAGTCTCAGGACGGTGATCGTTGTTCCGCATGGCAACAGCAAAGAGAAGAACGCCGCAATGCGAGCCTTGGGCGCTGAAGTCATCGAGTTCGGCAACGATTTCCAAGACGCGCTCGAACATGCTGGCGAGCTGGCTAGGGAATTAGGGCTTCATTTCATCGATTCCTTCAGTCTTCTGCTGGTGCAGGGCGTCTCTAGCTATGGTCTGGAGCTGTTTCGAAATGTTGCAGGCCTCGACTTTGTGTATGTCCCGATTGGCCTGGGAAGCGGTATTTGCGGGACTGTCTCGGTGAGAAACGCGCTGGGACTGAAAACCCGAATCATCGGTGTCGTATCGGCTGGCGCGCCGGCGTATGCATTGTCATTTCAAGCCTGCAAACCTGTCTCAACAGCAACGGTGAACACCATGGCTGATGGGTTGGCCTGTCGAGTTCCGAATCCTGTTGCTGTCGAAATCATCAACC
>JBAUZZ010000181.1:0-29106 GCA_049585495.1 Chthoniobacterales bacterium
GCAAACCCATCAACCTTACGACCCCCAGCGCTACCTCGCCAGCTTGCTCCACCGCGGCTCGCCTTACGCTTCCATGGTGAAAAACTCTCCCCAAAAAACTTGACAGACCACCTCAGACCTCTACCAATACGGAAGCCAGAAGCTGGGTAGGGTCAGCTCTCCGAGCGGACCGGCTCGCTTAGACAAAAATGGCCAAACTCCAGGGCACGGGCTGGAAGCCCGTGTACATTCCTACCGCCCGTTGGCCCAAGATCCGGTAGGGCTCGGATTCGCCCTACCGTCATTCCTTAATTACGCCGACTCCCGATCACCTCATTTCACGCGAATCATGTTTGGTCGCGGCTACGCCGCGCTAGGGGCGATGCAGGCTAGCGGCTTCACTTGACCGCCGACCGCAACCGGAGCGCGTTGCTGATGACTGAGACTGAGCTGAAACTCATTGCCGCCCCGGCTATTACAGGGTTCAGCAGAAGGCCGGTTAAGGGATAAAGGACTCCCGCGGCAATGGGCACCCCGACCACGTTATAGATAAAAGCGAAGACTAGATTTTGCCGAATGTTCCGCATCACAGCCTTGCTTAGCTCGAGAGCCTTTGCCACTCCGTTGAGATCTCCTTTGACCAGTGTTATTCCGGCACTCTGGATTGCGACATCCGTTCCTGTTCCCATGGCGATACCCACGGCCGCAGCAGCGAGCGCAGGGGCATCATTGACCCCGTCTCCGGCCATGGCCACGATCGCGCCGTTGTCAGTTAGTTCCTGAACCAATCTTTGTTTATCCTCAGGCTTCAGCCCTGCGCGAATTTGGTCGATCTTGAGGCCCCTGGCCACGGCAATCGCTGTCTCCGGATTGTCCCCAGTGGCCATCACAACCTTGATGCCTAACTCGTGCAGCCGCTGAATGGCGCCGGGGGTCGTCGCTTTGATCGGATCTGCGATTCCGAAAAGACCGATCGCATGGCCATCCTTTGCGACCCACACCGAACTCCGAGCCTGATCGCTAAGCTGCTCGGCGCGGCTGGAAAGCTCTGGCGGAATCTCAACTCCATGATCCCGAAGAAATCTCTCCTTGCCGAGGAGAAGGTTCTGCCCGTCCACCTTCCCTTTCAGGCCGGCGCCAGTTACCGAGAGAAAATCATCTGCCTTTCGCGCTTGGACGCCCCTTTCGGCCGCCTTTGACACAACTGCTCGGGCGAGCGGATGCTCGCTCTGGGATTCAAGCGTCACAGCCAAAGCCAGAATCTCATTCTCGTTTGTCTCACCAATTGTGAGGATATCGGTGACTTCAGGTTTACCGGCAGTCAGAGTGCCGGTCTTGTCGACGATGAGGTGAGTGATCTTCTCGGCCGTTTCGATGGCTTCTGCGTTTCGGACGAGAATCCCAAGCTGGGCGCCTCGACCTACACCAACCATTATCGACATGGGAGTGGCGAGCCCTAACGCGCACGGGCAAGCGATAATGAGGACTGAAACCGCGCTAACGATCGCGAAAGCGAGCGCCGGCGGAGGTCCCCAAACCACCCACGCGACGGCTGAAATGACGGCACCAATAATAACAGCCGGTACGAACCAGCCAGAAACTTGGTCCGCCAATCTTTGAATGGGCGCACGGGTACGCTGGGCCTGCGCCACCAGGTGAACGATCTGCGCGAGGACCGTATCTGAACCGACTTTTTCCGCCCGCACAACAAAGCTGCCGGTCTGGTTGACCGTAGCACCGATTACCGGATCGCCCGCTTTTTTTACTACCGGGATTGGTTCCCCGGTGATCATCGATTCATCGACGAAACTCGATCCTTCGTCGATAACTCCGTCGATCGGGATTTTCTCCCCTGGCCGGACCCGCAGGCGATCTCCGGGTTGGAGCTGATCCATCGGTACCTCCTCTTCCTCACCGGATTCCTTTACGCGATGCGCGGATTTTGCAGCCAAGGCCAGCAGCCCCTGAATAGCTTTGCCGGTGCTTTTGCGCGTGCGAGCCTCTATCCATTGACCAAGTAGAACCAGAACGGTTATGACCGCCGCAGACTCGAAATATAGCTCCAGCTCTCCACCATGCTTAAATGGCGCAGGGAAAATGCCCGGAGCAATCGTCGCGACGGCGCTGTAAAGATATGCCGCGCCAACGCCAACTCCGATCAAAGTAAACATGTTCAAGCTGCGATTGACGATCGAGCGCCAAGCACGCAGAAAGAAAATCCCTCCACACCAGAACACCACGATGGTGGCCAGAAGCAGCTGTATCCAGTTACCAACTGCTGGCGCCACAAGTCCACCAAGGCTGAGCCCGGGAAGCATATTGCCGAGAGCCAGGAACACCACGGGAATCGTCAGAACTACACCGACCCAGAACTTCCGCCCCAGCAACTTTGCCTCGTGGTCTTCGCTATCATCCCCTGCCAGCCTTTCTTTTGGTTCCAAGGCCATGCCACAAATCGGGCACTCCCCCGGACCGTCCCGCTCGATCTCAGGGTGCATCGGGCAGGTGTAGATCGTCTGACTGGCTCGGGACTGAAAAGTCGGGTTTGGCTCGAGGCGCATTCCGCACTTGCGACAGTCGCCGGGCTGATCGGATTCGATACCGGAGCACATCGAGCAGTAGTAGGCCTTTACTGCGGCTATTGAAACGGACCCAGGCGGAGTGCGGTGATCGTGGCCGTGGCCAGGCTGAACGGATGGATTGACGGGTTTCATCATCAACCCCTTAGCCAATAAAGCGGCCGAGAACGGCCCGAACCTCGCTCACCAACTCCGCTGGCTTCATCGGCTTGGCTTTCGGGTGACCTCTACCTCTCTCGTGCCCGAGGACACAGTTCTCGAGGTGACGGGTGAGCACTTCGAGGCCGAGCGCATCCAAGGCGGACCGCACGGCGGAAATCTGGTTCAGAATGTCAACACAATAGCGATCCTCTTCAAGCATCCGTTGGATTCCGGAGACTTGGCCGGCCACGCGTTTCACGCGAGCTAAGACTTTGTCGCGCACATCAGGTTTCATGAGTATAAACCTATACCCTGTATGGGTATATGGCAAGCCCTTTGAGGATCAGGCGAGCAAGGGGATGATTCAGAATTGGTTGTACACCAGCCTGATAACCAGGCGGCGCGAGAGAGCCGGGCCGGCGACGGCCGGAACCTCAAGTTGCTCTTCGGCGGAGATGCCTTCGTTCTGGGCATCTGCTTGAGCGCGGGGCCAGATGTGGAACCCCCCGCGCGCATCGGCCAAGATTTCCCAGGTTCCCCAGATTCCTTTACCTTCGCAGAAACCGCGGTAGAAAACATCGTGGCCACCGATATAGGTTTTGGTCCAATAGCACTCGCGACTGGCCAGGTCGAATTGGCCCCCGATAAAAAACCGGCCGATATCGTCGTTGCCTTCGCCTGAGACTGTGCCATCGGAGAAGGTTAGTCCCAAGTCCATGCGATGTTTGTCGACTTCGCCGTGGTACGTGTAGAACCCCATCCACGGTCCAGACAGCAACTCGCTCTCGCGCACGAAATATTTCTAAGACGACGAACCGAAAATGCAAGAGCGGTCGAGCTCGGTAGTACCCGAAAGGTTTATTGTTTCCTTCGGTTGGTTCGCAGATTGTTCGCGTTAACCGGGCAGAAGGCTGCGGCCCGGGCGAGATCCGGGCAATTTCTGCGCGGACGCGGCTCGGCTGAACACAACTTTGAAACGGGAACATGAATACGACATATGAGCTATCGGAGCCGGGAGCCACATCGGCTCCAGCTGATGACCTGGGCGATGTGACAGGTCTGCCACATTGGGGCACGACCCGAGACGAACCCGTGATGGCAGTCTCGGAAACCTCGGAACGCGAAGAAGTATTGGCTCTCCTTGTTCAGCGCATCGGGGAGCTCCCCACGGCGACAAAGAAAATCTTAGCCTTGTACTACCAGGAAAACTTCCCGCTATCCGAGATTGCAGCCTGTTTCAATTTATCCGAACGCCAGACCCGCGAAATCCTTTCCCAGACGCTCGGATTACTCCGCCAATCTTTCGTTGAGCGGATCGGCCCGGAGTTTGGCGTTTAGAGGAGAGGCGCGGAACTGGGCGCGCAGCCGGCGAAAACGACTTTCGTATATCATGTCGTACAGTGGCATCTTGCCTGGGAAAAGATGCATTGCCTGGACGCGGAGGTGCAGGCGCTCGATGTCGATCTCTTTCTCTTGGCAATCGCTGGCGACAATGAGAAAACAAAGCCGGTCGACGTGGCGCTGGAAATTCCGATAGGCGTTGTCGCTAATTTCCATGAACCAATCTAGCACAAAAGCGATGCTAGCACTCGACTGGCTCGACTTTCCGCGCGAGTTCCCTGACCCATCGGCCGGTTTTCTTTTAGTTGACTATCCGGGATACGGGAACTGTGAAGGACGCTCCAACCGTGTTCGCATCTTGGAAGCGTCCGAGAAAGCGTTCCACGCCATGCTAGCCCAGACCCAATGGACCTTTGGTCCAGAGTCGATCGGCATTCTCGGGTGGTCCCTCGGCGCGGCCGCAGCGTTGCAGTTCGCAGCCAAATATCCGGCCCGGCCAATTGATCCTCGTCTCGCCGTTCACGACGATGAACGACATGGTCAAAAAATTCATCGGTTTGAATCCGGGTCCGTTTGTTCTCCACCGCTTCGACAATGTGCAGGCTCTAAGGAGAATTCTGGCAGGAAAGCCAAGGCCAAAAGTTACTATTGTACACGGTCGAGCGGACACTCTGGTTCCGATCAGCATGGGACGGGCGCTCGCCCAGCTCGATCCCGGACAAATTCGCTTCGTCGAAATACCTGACGCTGATCACAACGCCATATTCTCCGCAGCGCAAGCTCTGGTGTTCGCGGACATGGTAACGCCGGCATAAAAAGGCTTCACTCGGAACCGAGGAACGGGAAACCGTTTCTCCGGTTTTTTTCGTCGATCTCTTCCGGTAAGGCGAACAGCGTCTCCAACCTTTGATAATAAATTCTGCCAAGGCGTATCGTGTCGTCTTTTTCGAACGGAAGTTCGAAGTGTGTATACACAAAGGAGATTTCCGGGAAGGCGGCAGAGAACCGCTCAGCGTCAAGCGGATTGCAGAAATCACATTTTATTTTGTTGCCGGAAGACTTTTGGGCATAAAACAATGGCCCAAGGATAGGCCCTTCAAGATTCTGGTTCCTGCCGGCCTTCGCATATCCCTGGTATAGCCTTAGGTAAAATAGCTGAGTCACTACGCCTCGGATTTCAAGCTGGGTCAACCTAGGGAAGAGCAATCACCGCGCCAACAGTGAGGTGATCCCAGAGGCGTGAAAGCCGAAAAAAATAGGCCACAGATGCCACACAGATAGCCTCCCTGGACTTTCTAGCCGGCACTCGCGGGGCCAAGTCGCAAAATGCCGCCCCGTCGCTTAGTACGGATTCGACTGAAGATGTTCCCGAAACGAATCAACAAATTCATTCAGTCCACGACCGTTTCGCTCCGAGACTACAATATAATTGCATGCAGTGCTGCTCCAGGTGCAGACATGGTATCCATCGATCAAGTAGTCGCCGTCGGACACGAGATTCTTACTCACCGGCCAGCAAAATAAGGTAACGACCTCTTTCCTATGCTTGTAAACGACGGCCGCTACGGGGCGATTTTGAATCACCGACACCCTGCCTCCCAGGAGAGCGAACCCCGAAGAGGGAAGATCGACCAGCGGAGGAGAAAAGTCGAGTTTCGCCGCGAACCAAGGTTTTACAACGCGCTGGTCGCCAGAGGCAACATCTACCAGGTGATCGGCGGCTATCGATCGGGAATGATCCAACACTGCCAAGCTGGAAAGCTCTTTCGCATTGTCTGGAAAGAGAAGGGTAAGGGCCAAAACAAGAACCGAAACGAGCACCGCTGCGGCATAAACCCAAGGCTGAGTCGATCGCGGAAAGTCGCGCTTAGCCTTCTCGAGCTGCATCGCCGCCAAGACCTTGGCTCTAAGCTGGGAAGGTGCCTTATACCTCGGCGCCGCAGCCCTGAAGAACGATCGAAATTCCTGCCATTCTCGTGCGACAGAACGGCATGCCGAGCAATGACTCAAGTGTTCCTCGAGTTCAAGCTGGCGGCTCGTGTCGCGCTCTCGACCGAAAGCCTCCTCGAGCAAGCGATTGGTTTCTTCACAGTTCATTTTGTACCTTCGCATCCTGATCTCCCGCGAGTTCCTCCTGGAGGTGCCGGCGCGCGCGGCTCAGCCGGGACATGATCGTTCCTACCGGTACATTCAAGGCAGAAGCGATTTGCTTGTAGGACCATCCTTCGATTTCATACAGCACTAGAACTTCCCGGAAATCGACTGATAGCCTGTTCAATGCTTCGTAAAGTTGTCGTTTCTGCTCTTCGTGCCAGGACTCGGAGACCGGCTCTTCCATCTGGGCGCTATGAATTGCTTCGTCAAACGGGATGATGTTCGAAGGATGCTTCCTGGTCCAGCTGTAGGCTGTGTTGCGGACGATTGTCAGTAGCCAAGCTCGAGCGTTAGCTCCGCGGAATCCTTTGAACCCTTTCAGCGCTCGGACGTACGCCTCTTGGACAACGTCCTGGGCGTCCTGGTCTCTTTCGACGATCCAGCGCGCCAAGTTGTACGCCGCGTCTAGGTGAGGCAGGAAAAGCTCTTCGAAGAGCGACGGCTTGTCTCTCATCAAAAGGACAAGATCGCCGGACCAGGGTTTTATTCCCTGACCAAACGTCCTTTTCTCTGTGATTATCGTCGGCAGCTTGTTCTCAACAGCGCCGCTGCGAGCATTAGGGGCGGTTCTTGAGTTTGAAAAGGCCACCGCCAAGCGGTTGAATCCCAGCCATTTTGTAGAGTCGAATCCGCAGAATCCTTCTAGGGTCGGAAAACGAGAACTTATATTTGCTAGCAACGAGCGCATCAAAGATTGCCCCCGCATTGAGTGGGGTTTTGCTTCTTGCTAACACTTGATGAACCGCTGGCTTTAAGGTTCCTCTCCCTTTCTCATCCTTCTTGCGAGGCCTGGGTACCAGACTTTCTGGGCGTGGGGTTTTCTGCCTGGACCTGGCGATCCGCTGAGGTGGGCGGCTAGGCCCGTTTTGTAACAATTCGTCCAGCTGCTCTTGAAGACTTTCGATTTCTTCTGCGATCCGGGTAGCGGCCTTAAGGTTGTTAGCTGAAATATGCACGAGATGTCTTTTTCTTAATAATTCGGGGTTGAGGCAACTTATTAAGCATCGACCACTAGCGTAGGCAAGGATTTTCGCAAGGGTGATATGCAAAAATGCAAAATAAGAACGACCGCCCGAAATTCTCCCGCCTTCGAGCTGATTAACCGACAATAGCCCGCTCGACTACTGAACCTACTGCGGAGGAGCGGTGACTATCGGTCCTTCGGGAGTAACAGGCGGGAAGACCGAGGAATCGAGTGTAGAAGTTGGACTCGGCGGGGCTAAAGTTGGCTCCCCTCCCGTGTCCGATGCGCTCGGTCCCGGGCTTTGTTCTGCGCACGCTGCCAGCAGGAACGCAGCACCAATTAAGGCAGAACGCCGAACGCTTTGTCTTCTCATGAGGCACATTCCACCTTTGCTGGTACCCCGTCCAGGGCCTATCGGTCCAGCAAACCTAGGGCGCCGCCGCGAAAATGCTGCTGCCCATTTTGCGCAACTCCTTCGCAGGGTTCCTCGGTGACGGTACATTTCCACGCGACCTTGGCCGGTGCGATCGCCATGATCTCGTTCGACCTGGGCCGGGCGCACCCGATCACGCTCGCAACGCCAGCCATTGCTTCGGAGTCTGGCGCTCCCGAAGACTTCACCTGCCGAAAACGATCCAGGCGAGGAACGGCAGAGCGTCCCCGGCACGCCTCTATTCTGAGCACCTAAGCTTGGCTGCGAGGACCTCTGCCTTCTCCTTTAGCGCCATAGCAACCCGGCCGGAAAGATGTGGTCGCCCGGGAAGCCGCCGAAAACCTAAATATCACTTCTGCCGCGCGGGCAGAGCCATGGCCTCTTACCAGGAAAATTATCGCGTCGGTTCGCCCGAATTCGGGTCGAGGAACAAACGGCGATCATGCGGTTCGCGTTTAAAATCGAACATATTAACAAGAGAACCGGCTAGTTCGTCAAAAGAACCGTTTCCGATTCTTCCCAGTTTCCAGTTGTCTTCGATAAATCGTAAGATCGATGACTGGTCGGTGATTGTGTGATCAACGAAGTTCTCCTTGGCGAACGGCGAAATCGCCCACAGCGGAAGTCGGGGTCCATGTCCGGCCCGGCTCTGCCAGGTGCCTAAGGGGATATTCGCGCCCGTGGTTCCCTTCCCTGTCAAAGCATCAAAAGGCGTTTGCGAATCGTTCACGATAGGCGGCATGACATGGTCGTACCATCCATCAGAGTCGTCGTAAGCGATGAATATTGCGATCTCGTGCCATTCGGGAGACTGCATGAGCCGATTAATGGTCGTAACCAGAAATTGCTGCTCAAGTAACGGGTCGGAATAGCCGGCGTGACCGTCCTGGTAAGCCGGGGCCTTGAGGAAGGATACAGCCGGAAGGTTGTTTGCGCTAATCGCATCAAAGAACCGAGTAATGTCGTATTGATGATTGGCTTGATCCGTCCGACCAATCATTGTCACTGAGGTTGGCGGCAGATGATTGGCATTGGCGGTCTGTTGATAGTACTGGAATGGCTCGTGGTGGGGACTGTAATCTGTTACCTGACTTCCGTCGCTGCCTGTATGCGTTGCACTCGGGTTATCAAATCCTCCCTGAAACCAGCCCCAGGTTATGTTTTGCCCATTCAACAGGTCACCGATATTCGTACCAGAAATTTGGATCGTGGAGCCCGTGGACGCGTTGTCAAAGAAAGGATTCGGATCACCGATTACCGTTCCATCTACCACGGAAGAGCCTAGAGTGTTCGGCGTTGCCCCATGCGTATTGCCTGATATGAGGTTCAATGCGCCCGGCGTTGAAGGGCCAAAGACGGTTCCGTATGAGTTGTCGCTGAGAGCAAAATTCTGCGCGTAGTTCCAGAGCGCGGTCACTACGTTTCCGTCGAAGTAATCCATGACTTTGCTGGGAGCGCCGCCGCTTTCCGGGGTGCCGGTAAATTGAACAAATTGATCCATCAGACCGTGGTCGAAGGCTTCTTGCTCTTGCTGGTAACCGTGGTCCTGATCGGCCGTGTTCACGTGCGAACGATCAATCCGTTGGGGCTGAAGAAGATTCTGATTAGCTGTCAACAGAGTCTCGTCGAGTCCGTTGACTGTCGGTGTGTGCGGCTTTGGGTAGAAAGGTGGTTCACCCGGCGGGTTTGCAGCATTAGGATACGTGGCGAAGTAATGATCAAAAGAAACATTCTCCTGAAAGATCACCACAACGTGATGAATTGGATAAGTTGTCTGACCATCCCGTTCCTCTGAGGTGGGGCCCGTCGGATTTCCCTGGGCAAGGCCGCAGTCAATTAGCGCCATCGCTGTCAAAGAAGCTACACTGGTTCTGTAGATAGACTTCATGTTGGTACGAGTTCCTCCTGTCTGTCGGTGTGTTGCCGAAACCCGTCCGGCGGGAAAATGAGGGCTTCCAGCTAGCAGGTCTCCGGTTCGCGACTGACCTGCCACATTTGCGACCGCTTGACCTCAGATCAAACGATGAAGTGTGATTTGTTCGTAACTTTGCCCCGGGTATGCGAAACTGGTTTTGACCGGCTTTCCGACAACCGAGGAAGTCCACGAGTCGTGGCCTCTCCGTTCAGAGGCGCTAGGTTCCGGGAGCGCCTTCTGAGTCCTCTCTTGGGACTTTCCATTTACCAGGTGCACGTTGGTCCCATGGCGAAGACATCAGAGTCCATGTCACAGCATAGACCGCGAAGATCATCGCGCCAAGGGGTTGAACTGACATGTTGTAAACGCCCTTTTTGAGACTGAGAAAGCTACTCATTCCGAGCCCCAGCAGAAGCACCGCGAACGAGATGCAGAGGAGAATGCGCATCGCTGAAAACCTGGGCTGATAGAAGGATTCTACCATGGCCAAGACCAGCGGCGGCGCAAGCATCACGTAGGTCGCGGCTTCTGTGGAGGGACCGAAAAGCAGCATCCAGCAACTTCCGAGGGCAAAGACGCAGGTCAAAAGCCGTTCCTCCGACCATCTTTGGATTCGTCCAAAGATACAGACTGCGGCCGCGGCGGCGCCCGCGAGCACTTGCATCGCGATAATCGCGTGGCCACTCAGGTTGATATGGACGATTCTTAGCAGCATCGCAAAATCGCGGGGAGCGATGTCCATATTCATCCGACGATTGTCGGCGCCTCTAGAAACGAACCATCGCTGGTACTGCTCAAATACGTAGCCGGGCCGTTGAAACACAAATGAGAGCGCTCCCAGCAGAACGAGTACCGCGGCTAAACGCCAGCCTAGTTGGCGCGGATAGAGCAATACCAGCAACAATCCAACGGCGAGCGGATAAATCTTGATGTACGTCGAAATACCGATGCACAGGGCCGCAGTTGTCCATTGACCAGAATAAGCGGCTAGTATCGAAATCATTAATAAGCCAATGATCAACGGATTGACCTGGCCATTGTTGAAGTTCCCGATCGCCAACGGCAGAAGCAGCAGGAAGACCAACCAAGAGGCTGTTTTCGGGATCCGATCGTGCAAGCCCATCTTCAGCCACCAGGCAACCGCCCAGCAAAAAGCTGCGGCATTTAGAAGCCGCCAGAGAACCGCGCCGAGCCGCTCCGGCAACCAAGAGAAAGGGGCAAAGCAGGCCGCGATCAACGGGCTGTAGACAAAGCCTCGCGTGGTCGAGTACAAGGGCTGCGATTCGATCCACTTTCGCCCTGCGTCGACGTAAGTCACAAATACGTCGTGTTGGGGATAGGATAGCGCTACGCGGAAACAAACGATCACGAGAGCCGTGACCCACAGTGCGGTCACTAATGTATTCAGCAGACTCTGTGTTCTCGCTCCGCTATCGCGCAAGGCGAACCGAAAGTCCATAAGTACAGAATCAGGCTAACCTTGCAAACGTGTCGACTGTAAATTCCCAGTCAAATTTGACGCTCTTACATCGGTGAGGGTCGCCTCTCCAGGAGCACGAAATTCCGGCGCTCATTGTCGAAGACCTCCTTTTTCACCACGGGAGGAGCTCCCTGCCACAGCTCATCCTGTAAAAATATTCCTGTCTGCGCCGCTGGTAATAAGAAGTACCGTGCCTGCGACGGGATATCGCTGATTCGCTGAAAATACCTCACCTCGGGTTCCAGATAATACCAGAACGGTCGATAGATGCCTTCTTGCACCCAGAGCTCGGCGTCAGCAGGCATTGCCGCACGAATCGAAGCGGCGACCTCGCGCGGCCGGTTGCCTTTGACCGAATTGATTCGCGGGACCACGGCGAGGGAATAAACCACCATGACGAGCACCACGACGACGGCAGTCGTAACCGCCGGCCGCAGGAACCTGCTCAGGCCCGAGGGGAGACCAGATCCAGTCTCAGGAACGCGGAACCCAATGGAATACAAGGTCGTGGCGAGAGCGAGAACGCCGGCCATCAGAGTATAAAGGAGAAGCCAGAGTCCGTCGGGCGTTACGAAGGGAATGGCCAAAATGGCAGCTCCAACAATGCCCAGTAGTCCAAGATTGAAGCGCCTCCAGATTATCGCCAGCCACAAGGGAGACGCTGCCCCGTCCGAGACCGTCAGGGCACGCCCCAACAACAGGCAGGGCACGATAAGGAGAGGGTAGATGTAGCGAGGAGATCCATTCGGCAGCAGGCTCATAACCACCGCGGTAAACACCATCCCCCATCTGGCACCGCGGAATAGCGGCTGCTCTCGCGGATTAAGATCTTCGGTAGCGCCGAGCTTCGTCGTGATTTCCCGCCACCATAAGAGGGGCAACAAGAGCGTCCAAGGCAGAAAATTTTTTAAGGTCTGCGGCCAATTGAGCAACCACGTCAAAAAATGAAAGTGTTCGCCTGGCGAAGCTGAGGCTCGCGAGCCGACCTGGCTCCACCAGACGCGCCAAACTTCAGCTGGATGATTCGATCCGATCGCGATAGAACATGGAATCGCCCAGGCAAGGAACGCGCCAAATGTCAACGTTAGGGCGAGCCAGTGAGCCGGGTGCCGCAACGCGCGCACGTCTTTTCCCAACACGAGCGCCGGTAGAGCAACGCCATAAAAGAAGAACAGGTGGGTAGGCCCTTTGGCCAGCATCGCTAAGGCCAAGAAGGGCGCAGGTGAAAGCCAAAGCCGCCAGCCATTGACTCCCTGCCGCCAGGACGTCATCCAAAGGACCAAGGCTATGCCGGTTAGTGAGGTGTAGAGGGCCTCGATTTCAGCGAGCCTGCCACTCTCAATCATGGTGAGATTTGTCAGGGCGAAAATGGCCGCCAACAATCCACCTTCCGCGCCCAACCAGCTGCCGCCAGCAACTGCCACCGTCGTAATCGCCAATCCCAAGGTGGCCAGCACGGACGGCAGGCGCACCGCCCACTCGCTCGTGCCACCGCTGAAGTTGAAGCTGAGAGCGATCATCCAATTCAGCAGTGGCGGCTTGCTCAGATACGGGGTCGCGCCAACGCGGGGCACTAACCAATCTCCAGTACTGAGCATATGGATCGCTGGCAGCGCGCGACGTGGTTCCTCGTGCTCGAGTTGAACCGACCCCAGGGCGGGCAAATAGATGCCAGCCCAGATCAGCGCAATTATTAGACAGGCGCCGAAAATTGTAAGTCGACTGTCCGGTGCCCTTAGAGTTGCGCCGAGACGCCTCATGGCGAAGACGCTGCGTCGCCCGGCCTCGCTGCTCGACGACAGAAGAATACGTAAAACCGGTTCACTTTTCGCCCGCCTTCCCTTGTGTGAATCTCGTCCGCTAGTTGCACATCGCCGAAGTCCTCCCGCAGCGATGAGGGTACCTGGTTAAAATCGGAAACAAAGAGCCCGTTATCAAAAGGATGCTGCTGCCGATACGTCGGCCAGAGAACAATCTGATTAAATGGTGGACTAGAAACCGGCATATAAGTCGACGGCTGGCCGGGCAAATAGAATGAAAGCAGGGAGGCCGTCATGTATTTGTTCGCAATGACAAACTGCGCACCGGTTTTCGTTTGAAGCGCCGCTATCTTAGCCGCCAAATCGCGCGATCCGCGTGCCCGGTCAAGAATATCTATGCGCGGCGGCAGGTGCAGCCAAGAAGTCTCATGCAGAATCGTAGTCTCAATAAATGCGAGCCCGAGTGCTGCCGCGGCTAGCCACCGGGCCTTGTGACTAACGCGTATAAGCTGATCCCACTTTGCCGCTACTAGGATTAAGCCGCCGATGTAAGCCGCGGCCGCCCAATTTGCCTGGCTAGTCTGTTGAAAGCTGAGCACCAGATAGAACAGGAACAACGGAACGAATAGCGCGATCAAATAGCCCGTCTCCACACGAGGTGTACGCGCCAGCTTCGGCCAACACACCCCGGCAAGGATCCCCAAAAAAAGCAGCGGTGAGACTACACCCGCCTGTTGTCCGACGAAGGCGAGTGCGGCGAGCGGTCGGAAGTGCGCTTGCTCGTCCAACGCACCCCGGTGCACGAGAAAACGGCTCGTCGGCCAACCGTGGCGCCAGTTCCAGATAATGACAGGTAAAAGGAACAATCCCGCCACGACCACCATTATAGCGAACGTAGGCAGCCGGAGGTGCTTCCGGCTCGATGAATGCCACGCGCAAAAGAGGGCGAAGCATACAAGCTCCATCGCCGCGGTATACTTAGCCAGGATGCCCATCCCAACAAGGGCGCCCGTTAATGCCCAGTGACCCAGTCGCGTCTCGTCTTTGGCTCGCCAGAATGTCAATGCGGCAAACGTCCAGAAGAAGACATAGATCGTGTCGATCGTCATGAGTGTCGCGCCCACCGCGAATAGTGGGGTTAACGCCGCCAACACAACGGCCCAGAATCCAACCCGGTCAGAAAACAACCGTCGGGCCAAAAGGAAAATGCCAAATCCGATAGCACTCGCCAGGAGCACGGCAAAGAAGCGAACGCCGAATACAGTCTGACCGAAAAGAGCTGTGCCTGCGGCAACGATCCAGGCGATCGCAGGTCCCTTGTCCAGGTAGCAAAGATCGAGGTGACGCGACCACAACCAATAGTAGGCCTCGTCACCCACGAGTTCCAAATGGATGCTGTACCAGAGACGAAAAGCGGTTAAGACGAACAAAAGGGCCGCTGTAAGGCTGGCGTATCGCGAGTTAAGGAGCGCTGGTACCATGCCGAATGCAGCCTAGCCGGCTTTGAGGCTGGAGTTGGTTCGAGTCCAGCTGTGGACGATCATAGCTCCCCGGCGTTTCCCGGTAATAGCCGCCAAAAAATTACCTGTCATTTTTATGTTATTCTATCTCTACAAATTTTTGAATTGAGGCACCAAGCTGGGACTGTGCCGCTCCCGGATTTACCGGCCTGGGATTGCGCAATCAGACATCTCCGTCGCATTGCCGCGGAGATTCAGACAGAGCATAAGGCGATCTGTTGGGTGCGCTGACCCCTTTGAATCAGACGCTTTGCCTCTGAGATTGTTCGGCCAATTGATCAACATGACAACATTGTCATGCTTTGCCGCGTACTGCTGTCATAAATCCATCTTAGACCGAAAGCATGCCCGAAGTAGATGGACGTAGCAAACGGCTCCGATTTTCGATCGTTGTACCATTTTACAACGAATCCTCGAACGCCGTCCCATTGATTCGCGAAATTCGATCTGTCACTGCGACCTGGTCAGATCCGTATGAAGCTATCTTCATCGACGACGGCAGCGCGGACTACACGGCAGCCGCAATCCGGGATGAAATCGTGACCTGGCCCGAAGCAAGGCTTCTCCAATTATTCGAGAACTATGGCCAGGCCACCGCACTTTATTTTGGAATGCAGGCGTCGCGAGGTGACTATCTCATTCTGCTTGATGGCGACGGTCAGAATGACCCGCGCGATATCCCACGCCTCCTCAAGGCACTCGATGGGGCAGACTTAGTGGTTGGGGTGCGCCGTGACCGACAAGATTCCGCTGCGCGCTTGATCATGTCCCGGATTGGTAACACTGTCCGCAGTTGCCTCCTCAAGGACGGTATCAAGGACAGTGGATGCGGCCTGAAAGCATTTCGCCGGGAGGTCATCCAGTCGTTTATTCCGATACAAACGCTTTATTCATTCATGCCCGCCATGGCGATGAGCGCTGGTTACCATTTAACTCAATTGCCGGTTCGCCATCGACCCCGGAAGAGTGGCAAATCGAAATACGGAATTAGGGTTTTCGCTTGGCGCCCAGTCATCGATCTTTTGGGGGTCTGGTGGTTCTGTCAAAGACGTTGTCGCATCCGCCGGCCAAGACCGTGAAGTGGGCCGGTCCGTGGGCAATTGTTACAAAAATGTTGCGTCTTCGCGTCTGATATCTGTGGAGCGGCGCCTAGGATTGGCGGTATCCACAAGATGGGTGAAAGGCGTCGGCCCTTGTCACTGTTTGCCAGATCGATCCCGGAGGTCGAATCCGGCGCACTGTTTGTCTCGGGCCGTTTGCCGCATGACCATTGAAGCCCAACATTCCTATGCACTACCAAGCAACTATGTTCGCGGCCCTGGCGGTACAATTGACCGCCGCCATTGCCCAACCAAGTTCCGGACCGACTGCAAACGGTCCGTACACCGTTTCCGTGTTCGCGCCGCCGCCAGCCGGACTCACGAATCCTGACTCTATCACTGAGGCCGAAGACGACATCTTTGTTACCTACGCTAACGCCTCGCAGCCGGACGGGTCGGCAGGCTCCAGTACGGTCGTCCAGTATAGCCCGACCGGCAAAATGATCCGCACTTACACGATCGTCGGCAAAAACGATGGTCTGAAGTACAACCCACGCACCCACAAAATTTGGGCTTTGCGCAACGAGGACGCCAATCCTGCCCTAACGATCATCGATCCGAAAACTGGCCGTACAAAGGATTACGCCTATGCCGAAAAACCTGCGCACGGCGGAGGTTACGACGATGTCGTCTTCCTAAACGGTCACATTTACATCAGCGCTTCCAATCCGATCACTTTACCTCCGACGCCGTCAACGCCCAATGGTCAGAATCTCCATCAGTCGATCGTCAAAGCACGCCTCTTCGGGCATCTTATCTACGTCACGCAGATCCTCGACGGCGATGACCCTTTAATCGATATCGCGACCGGCAAAACGGTCGTCTCCCAACAATCGGATCCGGACTCGCTCAAGATTGACCCGCTCGGTGGCATCGTACTCGATAGTCAGGCGGATGGTGATCTAATCTTCGTCTACAGTCCTGGATCTCGCCATCAAACAAGCTTCCGTCTCCATCTGACCAACGGGACATCCAAGCAGATTACCGTCGACGACACCGTATTTCCGACCACACCGAGGGGCACGATTCTGGTCGTTGATACTGCAGGCGACACCGTTTACGCAGTTAAAAGTAACGCCTTCCAGCCCGGGGGCGCTTACTCAGCCAGCGACAGCGATGGAATACTAGGCAAGGTCGATTTGAGCACGGGGTTGGTCGTCCCAATCGTGACCGGAATGAAGACCCCGCACGGCGCCCTATTTATTCCGGCGATTCCCGACGACCATGACGATGTTGATCGGGACGATGATTCGCGCGACGATGATTGGTAGGGTTATTGGCGGTCGACTCATCCACGTCCACCGCGATTCTTCCGTTGGTCCTATTTCGCTCGAAGCCTTGGGCGGCATCGGGCTGACCGCTGGTAGTGCGCGAAGCCAGGATCAGCCTCGCCAGGGCCGCCAAGGGCCGAGACGGCTTGCTTTTTTGCCAAATGGCGCTATATATAGTGTCGTATGGCAAAACTGCGCGAGCTCAGCGGATCAGATATCAAGGACCACGTCAAGATGGCGGCACTGGTCACTCAAGGCATTCCAGCCCAGGCTGCTCTGGATCTAGGCAACCGTCTCGGAGTTTCCCAAGAAAAGCTTGCTGAGCTGATTTACCTCCCAAAGCGCACTCTGCATCGAAGGATCGAGCAAGGCGAACGTCTCAAACAGGACGAGTCCGAACGCGTCTTAAGGCTATTCAGCTTGTACGCGCGCGCAGTGGAAGTGTTTGAAGATGAAAACCGCGCAGCGAGATGGTTTTCCTCCCGGCCAAAGGCTCTTGGGGGGAAGACTCCACTTGAGTTCATGGAGACAGAACCAGGTGCTCGTTGGGTGGAGGACGTTCTGGGGCGGATCGAGCACGGCGTCTTCTCGTGAGGGCTTGGCGAATCTGCAACAAAAAGTACGTCGAGACAGCGTTTAGTGGCGAGGGTGCTTTTCGTTATGGTGGCAGATGGAACTCTCGCGGTGTGTCGGTTGTCTATCTAGGAGGCAACCCCTCGATTTGCGCTTTGGAGACTATCGTAAATACGGGTGATTGGGAGGACCTGTATCGGATTCCCTATGTATTAATTCCGGTGGATTTCGACGAGACATTGGTAAGTCCGCTTGAAGAATTGCCGGATGGTTGGAAGCAGGATCCCCCTCCTCCCTCGACGGCTGCGGTTGGCGATCGGTGGGTCCGTTCGGGCAGATCGGTCGTGCTGGAGGTTCCCAGCACCGTTATCGTCGCGGAGCGCATTTTCATCCTGAACCCACTCCACAAGGACTTCTCCGGGATCAAGATTGGTGAGCCTCAAACATTCGAGTTCGACTCGAGACTCGGGAAATTATGGCGCTGACTGCCAGCCGGGCAGCCGACGATTTGCGCCTCAGTACGGAAAGTGGTGGATTGAAGCGAACGCCGTGTGCTGTATTTTCGATTGCGATGACCTCGGGCGATGTGTACGTGCAAGCGACGGCCACGCCGGTAACAGGTGGACCTCCCAAGTCAGTCCTTGTGCTAGTTCCTCGGCAGCAGATCGAGGACCATCGGGCGCGAATGTCCGGCAAGACCTCCGATGAGAATCGGATTGCCCAACACCTTGCCGAGCCTCTGGCCATGAATGTGTTCACTCACCGCACGAATTTCGGCCGGTATCGATTAGCCTACTCCTTCTCTGCCCTTGCGCCCTTTGAAGTCCAGGACAGGTCACCCGAATTCGCGCAGAGCGGACTGAAAGCATGGATCCTCTGATAGCTCGGCTAGAGAGATTTTGTCGTTCAAATGCTCTTCGATAAACTTCCAGGACGCGAATCGTCTTCAAGGTTTGCTCCCTGCTTCCTCGCAACGATTGCTTTGTCCTCGGGTTTAAAGGGTGATAGCTTTTATTGGAGGACAGCGGTTGCTGCGGTTAGATGCGTCTGAACGAAAAACAGATCCGATTTCTGAGTTATCTTGGATCTCTCCTGGTGTTTCCGCTCGTTGTGGCCAGTGTTGTAGGGCTGCTGGGCCAGAGCGCGACTCTCGGCATCAAAACCTTCCTTCTAATCGAGCTCGGAATGGCTATCCTCAGCCCTCTCCTGAACGCCCTGATCGCATCCGGTATAAAATCGCCGCATCACAGCCGAGGAAAATGACACTAGGCGACTCTGCTGATGTGCTGCTTGTAGATTTCCTCGAAAATCCAGACATCGAGCGCTGAATCTTGGCCACTGGAATCGAACTGCGTATCGTTGGACAGGCCCAATAGAAAGTGCGCCGCCTCCTCCCGATAATGCCACGCTGAAACTGGCTGCGGCACTGGATATTGATAGCGCGCTGATGTTCCACCTTCGTAGATTTCTACCTGGCAATTCGATGGCTGAAAAAACATCGGATTGGGCGAGGCGCGAATCCAACCACCTTCGAAGTAGATTTGGCTATGCTCATCCCAACTGTGAAAATGAGTCTTGCCGCTCTCGATGACGCATCGGGTGCCATCCATTTCAAGCGTCACGATTCCTGTAAAGCCATCGCCATCTAGATCGACGTTTCGTATGTGAATCTGGTCTCTCCGAGTTACATCAAGGAAGAACCGCAGCAGGTTAATGTTGTGCGTGTACTGCTGAAGATAGCCGACATAGTTATTCCGATTGTCTTCTGGTAGCCACTTCGGGAGCATCTCTTCAGAAGAAAGAATCTCAGGTGGTTCGTTACTCTGAATCATATGGGACGAGTCCAATCCTGCCAGCCAGTTTCCACAAAATCCGTGGTTCCGCGCCAGGATCGACCTCCCCTTAGACTCATCGTGTTTCCAACGCCTCACTGTGTCTCGGACGAGCCGATTGCCTGGATCATACCGCTTCATATAAGCGACCATCAGACGCGCATTCCCTACTGCTTCGGCCTGCAAAATTCTCTCAGCTTGCTCGACCGATACAGCCATCGGCTTCTCCATGAATACATGTTTCCCCGCGCGGAGCAGATCGGCCGCTATCTCCCCTTGCTGCGCGTAGTCCGCCGAAACCGCAACGGCATCGATCTCACCGTCTCGGGAAAGCTCCAGATGCTCGTTGTAGACTCTCGGAATACCAAATCGGCGGGCAACTTGTCGACCAAGCCAGGGTCGCTTCTCGGCCAGCGCAACCAGTCGGCAATTACTTAACGACGCAAAGTTCGGCAAGTGAACGTTTTGCGCCATAAAACCGCAGCCGACGTATCCAAGCCGGAGCGGACTCCGCGGAGTCGAGGGCCTCAGGACCGATTCATCCTCTTTACTCATATGCCAATGGCTGGTCTCTCTCATCTAACCAGACCTGGCACTATTCCACAGAGCGGTCACTAGTAGGTCTCGGGTGATGAATTGAGAAATCGGTCGACGTCGGCCCGTTTCGGAATCCCGCGCTGGCCACCGGGCTGCGTTGCCTTCAAAGCCGCTGCCGCCGACGCGAATTTCACACATTCGGTAACCGATGCTCCGCGGACGAGAGCCTCTGCGTAAGCACCATGAAAGACGTCGCCACATCCCGTCGTGTCTGCCACGACTACGCGGAAGGCTGGCTGATGCCGCAGCACGCCGTCGTGCCCCCCAAACCAGGTGCCCGCCACTCCGCAGGTTACTACGACGGCCTGCCGGCCTGTGCACCAGAGTCGCTCTACAACCGATCGTGGGGACGTGCTGCCGGCAATTTTTTGCGCGAATTGTTCCGGCAATACCAGGTGATCAATCAGCGTGAGCACCTCTGCGAATTGTTGGTCTGTATCATCTTCGAAATCAGCAACAGTCAATAGACCTGAGGCCCGGGCGATCCGCGCTGCACGAAGATTGCCCTTCATGCCGTACTGATCGAGGAACAGGGCATGCGCGGAACAGAGCATCGCTTGCTCGGGCAGTGTCTCATGCGCACCGAGACGCCCATTGATATGGTAGAAAATGCTTCGCGTGCCGGTCTCGGTGGCGACGATGATGATCGACCGAGGCACGCTCGCATCCTTTTCCCGCGGGGCGTATGATGCATCCACGTTCTCGTTGCGAAAGTTCTCCTCAACGAGTTGTGAAGCTGCATCTAGCCCGAGCAGGCCTGCGTAAGCACAACGCGCGCCGAGCCTCGACGCAGTTATCAATGCTGTACCGGTAAGCCCGCCACATTGCCGCTCCCGGCAGCTCACCAGCGTCTTTGCGTCCGCCGTGGGAAATTTCGGTACGTAGAGTAACTCATCCACTGATACGCAGCCCAGTCCAATGATGTCCCACTTTTTGGAAGAAACGTCAGGCATGACCGGTAGAACTATTCGCCCCTGTAGGTCCGATCGCTTTCACCGCCTGGTCCAGCGCTTCGCCGCGGCGCACAATAATCTCACCGCGCCAGTTCGATAAAATTCTGAAGAAAATTAAGACTGGCCTGAATCGAGTCGAAAGGGTCTCCAGGACATATGTCCTGTTCGACAATGAACCACCGGCAACCTGCAGCCTCGGCGCCATTGAGAATTCCAGTCAGATCAAGGTTGCCATGACCGAGTTCAGCCATTTCGGGCCGATTCGTTTTTGCATTGAATGCGTAATCCTTAAGATGGATTGCAGACAGGCGTTCCCGCATTTTTTCAATCCAGGTAATCGGGTTGCCGCCGCCGTACTGGATCCAGTAGGTATCGAGCTCTGCGTACAGCTCGGGCGCATCTGCAAAGATTAGCTCGAGCAGGGTCTTGCCCTCGCCGCGGGTGAACTCGAGCCCGTGGTTGTGGTAGGCAAGCCGCCCGCCGGCTCGTGCAATAATCTCAGAACTTCTACGGAGCTGCGCAATCAAGTTTAGTGACTGTTTCGAATCGCTTAAGTCAATTCCCGCCGGAAACGGATAGGCGACAAAGTCTGCGCCCAATCCCGCAAGGCTATCACTAATACGGCTAGGTTCGTTAAGAATAGCCTCCGGCGACTCATGAATAGAACAGATCCTCAGTCCTTGATCATCGGCAATCTTTCGCAGTTGATCATCCGAGACCCCCGGAATTCGGATCGTTTCCACCGCCTTATATCCGATAGCCCGAACCTTCCTGAGGTAACGGCGAGATCCGTCGCAGACCGGCACGCATCTCGTACAGTATAGAGTTGAAGGGCTATCTGAGACGATCTCATCCGTGTTCAGCGAACTCACCAATATCGATCCGTCCCCCCCGCGGCAGCTGAGGTACCGCGACGTCCGATTCAACCTTCAAGCATAGGCCGCAACCGGCTCAACGAAACTGTTCGGCCTGGACAGCACTAAACAGTTTGCGCATGGCAACTACTTCTTCACGCCAAGAATCGCATCCTTTGCGGCCTTGCCGACCCGAAACTTCACTACCGTCTTCGCCGGAATCTTAATCTTCTGCTGCGTCTTGGGGTTCAACCCGATACGCGCTTTTCTCTTCTGTTTTACCAACTTGCCAAAGCCGGGCAGGACGAATTCGCCATCCTTTTTGGTAGCTTTATAAGCAATTGTGCCGAGCGTATCGAGAAATACTCCGGCGGTCTTCCTATTGGTCTGGGTGGCTTCAGCCAGCGCGTTTTGAAGTTCTGTCTTGGTCATTTTCAGATAGAGATCTGGTTGGTTTATGGCAGAAGGGAAGAATTGTTGCAAGAAATTCGACCGGCAACTTTAGCGATTGCCATATTAGCCATCCCTTCCAGTGGCGCAAATTTAGAGCCTTGTTCACCGTTCGCCGAACCTTCTCGGCCGGTGGAAGCGCTGGTCGGCCTCGGCGAACGCCGGAGGCAAACCGCTTCGCCGGGACATGTTTATCTCGCGCAAAGACGCTGCACGGAAATGGAGGCTGAATCTCGCGGCCCTGGACGCGTTTCCTATTGCAAAACCGGCTTGATATGTTCATATGAACATATGACGCCTCCCTTACTCCCGCCAAAGGTCGCTGAGTCATTGAGTGAAATTGAGCGTTCTGTTCAACGCTTCCGAACCTGCTATGGCTTCGGCGCGGATCCAGAAAGTTTGCTCAACGAGGAAATCATCGGTATGAGAATCGAGTTGCTCAAGCTCTGGTCGCTGGTTGCCTCGGAGACGAAAGCGAAACGTTGACTGCTTAGGTAACGAAGGGTCCCATAACACACATGCCGCAACACGATCTGGTCCTCGGCCTGGATGTTGGAACGACCAACATCAAGTGCTTGGCGATCGATAATTCTGGAAACATCGTAGCGCATGCGGCCCTGCGCACCCCTCATTCGCATCCCCGAGCCGGATGGACCGATTTCGAGCCAGAGGAGATCTGGAATGTTGTCTCTGGCGCGATCCGGGCGGTCGTCTCACAATTAGAGTCGCGAGAGGTCGTGAGGGGGATTGCGGTCGCAAGTGTTGGGGAATCTCTTGTCCCAATGGACTCTGATGGCAAGCCCTTGGCACCGGCAATAGCCTGGTTCGATCTTAGAACCGTCGCAGAGTACGCGTGGATCTGCGATCGGATCGGTTACAACAAGCTATTTCAAGTGTCTGGCCTTAATCCGGATCCGATGTTCGGGCTCTGCAAGGTGCTCTGGGTAAAGAATCATCAGGCCGAGGCATTTCAGCGGACCAAGTCTTGGTTGAGTCTGGCCGACTATGTAGCTTTTCGACTCTCTGGCGTCGCGGCCACCGATCCTAGCCTCGCCTGCCGTACGCTTGCATACAATCTAAGCCAAGGAAGCTGGGAACGAGGGCTTTTGGAAGACATCGGGATCGAGCCGTCCTCGTTTCCGCCAGTTCTCCGAAGTGGAACGCCCCTGGGCCCGGTAACGGTGTCCGCTGCCTCAGACACAGATCTTCCGACTACCACAATCGTAAGCGTCGGAGTCCACGATCACATTAGCGGGTCCTTCGCGGCCAGCGGACTAGCTGGAAAAGTCCTTGTCGACAGTATCGGAACCTCAGAGATGCTTCTTACGGTATCCGATCACCCAAAGCTCAATCCAAGAATCGCCGAACATGGCTTGGCTCAAGGCGCGGTCTGGATCGACCGGCCGATTTACTATCTCACTGGCGGAATCTTCACCGCTGGATCCGCTATTGAATGGTTCCGCCGGGAGCTGGGAGGAAATGCCGATTTCGCTGGACTAATAAACGAAGCGACGGGCGTCGAGGAGGCGGTCCCCGTTTTTCTACCGCATCTCGTGCGCAGTCTGACTCCATATCCGGATGCACAAGTATCGGGCGCGTTTGTCGGACTGAAACCCACCACGACACGCGGCGCCATGTTCAGAGCTGTTCTGGAAGGCCTCGCGTTCGAGGCACGCGCAATTCTTGACGCCATGGTGACAGTTGCGGGACAGCCGCACCCAGCACAAATAATTACGATTGGCGGTTCCCAGCAGAACAGGCTTCTGGCTCAGATCAAATCGGATGTTTACGGTTCTCCCTTAAAAATTAGCCCAATTCGTGAGGTCGTCAGCTTTGGTGCGGCCTTACTGGCTGGAATCGGCTCAGGCATTTTCGCGAATGCTTCTGAGGCAGCATCCGTAGCTCGTCGCACGGAGATCGACCTCGAGCCCAACGCGGAGCAATCCACACGATTGCAATCGCGGTATGAAGCGGTCTATCGCGAGCTGTTCGCCCAGCTTCGACCAATTAACCATCGCTTACACTCGCTAGCGGAACAAACCTCCTCAGCCAAGCAGTTAGCCCATGAATGAAGCACCAGTCCTCATTGCCGGAGGTGGCCCGGTCGGGTTGTCCCTTGCGCTCGGGCTTGCCCGCTACGGCGTGCGGTCGACCTTGTTCGAGACAAAATCTGAAATCGACCCGCATTCGCGCGCCTTAGGCATTCTGCCCCGCACGCTGGAAATATTCCGTAGTTGGGGCATTTATGAACGCTTTCTCGCCCAGGGTCAGCTCCGCACGAAGGTGGATCTATGGCTTGTCGGTCGCTCAGAGCCGATCGCACAAATTGATCTGAGTGCCTTTGGCCGACTCAGTGCGGTGCCTGGAGTTCTGATTTTGGCGCAAAATCGCACCGAAGCTCTCCTACTGAATGAGGTTAAAGCGGCCGGGTTGACCGAACTCCTTCTCGGACACACCGTCACGGGCTTCCATCAGGATACGAACGGTGTGTCCGCAGAAATAGCTTCTAACGGCCTTGCTCAAGTCTATCGCGGTCAATATCTTGTTGGTTGCGACGGCGCACATAGCGTCGTGCGCAAAACACTGGGCTGGGAGCTGCAGGGAAAAACTTATCCCGCTCGTGTGCTGCTCTCTGATGTTCGGATTCCTGACGTCCGCGACCAAGTATCCGGGCCACTCTTCGCACCTGTTCGGCGGGGCGTCTTGGCAGCCTTGCGTTACGAGGCTGAACACTGGCGGATTATCTCCACACTCGATCCAAACGAAGCTGAGCAGGCGACCTTAGAACGATCGGCGATCGACAGCCGGGTCCACCAACTGTTCGGCGCCCGCGCCTACGAACATCTTTGGTCCAACGTCTTCCAGATCCACTGTCGGACCAGCCCCCACTTTCGCCAGGATCGCGTGCTTCTAGCAGGAGATGCCGGGCACATCAATAGTCCAGCCGGTGGTCAAGGAATGAACAGCGGAATCCAGGATGCGCATAATCTGGCTTGGAAATTAGCTCGAGTGCTGGCTGGTGCAGACGCGGAACTCCTGCTTACTTCTTACGAAGCCGAGCGCCGCGAAGCGGTCATCAAGAACGTAGATCGTTACACCGATTTTCTCACCCGTTTCGGGTTGCTCGCGCCTCGTCTGGCGCAGAATGCATTCCGGGCGCTGGTATTTGCTCTTTCGAGGCTCGGCTTGATGTCCCATCTCGCTCCCAAGATCGGCATGCTCGACACGAGTTACACGCGCTCACCCATTGTGTCCGGCCGGGGTGCCTGGGTCGGACTCCGGGCACCCGATGGCGATTTGGTCGCGCCGAACGGCGCTCGTGTCCGGCTATTGGATCTGGCCGGGCCGGCGCCGGTACTGCTGCTTTTCGACGACGGACGGATGCCGACCTGGGACGCTGCTCGAATCGCGCATACCTTCCAAAACATTCACGATTTGAAGGTCGCGCTATTTTCGCCCATCGGCGTGCTGAAGCAGCCCGATGCTTACGTCGACGGCTCAGACGGATTGCTTTGGAGATCCTGGAACGCCGCTGGGGGTACCGCCGCGCTGCTCCGGCCTGATGGATACGTGGGCTGGATGGGACGCCGTCCCCTGCCCGCCGAATTAGAAGAGGGTATACGGAAGGCGCTTGGTTCCTAGATCGGAAACTTCATGGCCCGGTTTGTAGGGCGCGTGGCTCACGCGCCGGAACTTCGTCCAGCCCGAGTCCGATGCCTAACGGTAGTACCGATAACGGTAATATCTGCGGTATCGGCCTCGCCAGTAGGGGCGATAATAGCCGCCGTAATAGGCGTAGCCGGGGTAGTAGCCGTACGGCGGCCCGTAGTAGGGGCCGTAATATGACGGGCCGTAAAATACTGGAACGGGAATCGGGAACCCGAACCAGAAGTGAACTCCGGCCTGAGCCTTGGACTCGGAAAATAATATTAATCCTCCGATTGCGAGCAGAAGAGTAAGAAACCGCTTCATAAGTAGGAACTTCCAGATTATCCGGTTAGAAACCGTGAAATGCTATCACGGAACCTTAGACGGGCCTTCATGCATCTCACTTCGAGAAATTTTCAGCGGTGATATAGATTGTCTTCGATACCGTTTGAGCAGAACCCAGCAGGGAGTTCGATCATGGCAGATCAGGTTCCGGCAAAGCTTTTTATCCTCACTGTGACCGGCCCAGAGGGTCCGGCTGGAACAATTTATTTTGTCCCGGCCCGGGATCTCAAATACGCAACACTCCGGGAGCAAGCGGACCAGAAGCACGATCAGATTGTTCTCTTCTTTTCAGAGATCGCTGTGACCATTGCAATCGTCGAAGGTCTCGGGAAAGCGACCATCGCTAAGTTCATGGAAGCGGCTCTTACCTCTACCGATGGTGAGCCGGTCAAGATTGGTCCTGATACGCCTAACGTAACGAGCGTCGAAGTCCAGATTCGATAACTTGACGCGGCAAGCCTCCGGGCCGATGAATCCGGAAAGAAAGGCACATTGCTGTGCGAGACTACAAGCTAGAGAGAACCGGGGACGCCCCTGCAAAGTTCACCGGCGAACTTATCGCGGAAGGGAGCTCGGAAAAAGACTCAGGCCCGCATTCTCACAGTTGGCATGAGATTGAAATCTACGAGACTCAAGCTGGTAAATGGGTCGGACACATCTGTTTCATCGCAGGAAGCGCAGTCCGACACGATGAATATACGGTAATCGTTGCCGAGTCGCAGGAGGAGTTGCGACAACAGTTGCTGGACTACAAATATAGCGACTCGAATTCTTACAAGCTAGCCCTCTCTCTCGCGCTGGAGGACGATGATATTCTCGTCGAAGAGATAGAGTAAGCAGCTAGAAGTTGAGGTGGCTCCAATAGGTCACCCGTCCATTGTGGTTTGCGACAAACTGCACTGTGCCGTCTTGCGAAACCACAACCGCAAGACACTGCGGGAAGTCGCGACAGAGTCGATAGGCTGTGCGGTGGCGCGTCCCGGCATGCTCGGCGGACTCTGGAATCGTATACTCGGCTTCCAAATCCAGTGCTCGGTGGACGATCTCCTCCTCGAAACCCGGGACCTGGATCTCGACGCCATAGCCTAGGACTGAGAAACGAGGATCGAGCAGCAGACAGCCATCGACCGTTGCCATGTCGGCTAGCCAACCAGCAAGATCAAGATATCGAGTCGAGATGCTGTAGGGCATTTCTTCGCTCCATTCGAGGAGCTCCAACCAACCGATTGATTCTTTCCCTTTCATTTTTGCCAGCGAGATGATCCGTCCGATGATCGCCTCCATGAGTGCCTGGTACGGCCGGGACGACCACTGCTTGTCCACCCGATATTTCGCACAGAGGGGGCCTCCGGGATCAAGAAGTTGAGCCAATAGCGTCTCCGGACCAGAGACGATGGTGCCGCCGCGACGTTTATCGCAGATCTCACGAACAACGCGTTTGAAAAAATTTGCGTCAAAGTTTTCCAGCAGATCAGGGCGGAACTCCAGGCCTGACTCAGCGGCAAAGCTCCGAAGATCGGCCGATCCGTTTCTCACATTCCAATAACATTCTCTCATCCACGAGGACGCAAACACATTGAATCCGTGCCCTTCAATACGTCCATTCAACAACGTCGCCAAGCGCTCCGACCCTCGATAAATAACAAGATTTCCCGGACCCCGAACGTGAATAATCAGCCAGTTTGGAATCGGGTGCATCATTCCCTGGAGATCCGCCACCAAGTCTCTCGACCACTGGCCGGTCTGTACCGTTCCCCAGATGGCAAACCCCGCTTCCGGAGACCAAGTCACAGCAATAATGGATCGATAAAAGGTCGCTGCGGGGCTGAGCCGCCGAATTTCCTGCTGATCGAACGGACGCGGCTTCCGAAGACGAGAAACGTTGAAGGAATAGAAGGAAAGATTCGACGCTTCCAACTCGGACGCATGACAAAGAGCGATCCGACAAATCACCGGTTGGCCCTCCTCGTTCAACAAGCTGGCTTGGTACGCGACGCTTAGAAAGCCGCTGAACGACTCAACGGTCCTCAAAGCAAAATGCTTTTTCTCTCGCTCCAGCCAGGTCGGCCAGGTTTGCGCCGCCAGCAACTCTGGATAGGCGTGACTCTGTGGTTGAGTGGGACTTACCGTTGACATGTTCCCTTAGACGAGCGCAGCGCGCACATCGTTTCTCGATATTACAGCGCTGTCATCTTCGCCGGCCGACTACGAGACGACCCGGAAGTGGGCGATCTCACTTATGCTGCATCCCCAGAAACCGAATGGTCTCCGCTACCACTCCCGGCTCAACCCGAAGAAGATCAACTATGCTTTGTTTGGAACCGCTAAATCAAAGCTTGCCGTCGCCGCGAAGTGTGCTGGCCCGATCGGCTTGCCCTGCCGCAGGCGGGAGAGCTGGCCCTAACTGGCTTATGGCTTCCGCATTTGGCAGGGTCGTTTCGGAGAAACGACCCAGGACGTGCGGAAGCACGTCCTGCCGCGGGCTGCCCAGCGAAAACAGACTGGCTTCTTGAGTCGGAGGCAATGCTGGACGAGTTTCCCGTCTAATGCCCAACTTCACGCGAGTCGAATTCTCAAGAAGCCTTCGTCCCAATACACCGCGTTTCGTGCTCATGATCGAGATCCCGGACGATGTGGCTTCAGAACTCAAAGCAAGGAAGGTCAGCTACGAGGCCAGAGCCTACGAAGTGGCGTTCGAGACTGCTCACGCCGATCAGTCCAACAAACCCGCGCACCACATGACCTTAATGTCGTGCACGAGAGGAAAAATCAAACACCTGGAGTCACTTGGTGAGCCAAATTTGATAGCTCCAGACGGATGCCGCGGCTGGGTCATCCGAAGACCACGTGAAGATTTCCTTGACCAAGGCTGGCGAGCGCGAGAGCGCAATCCCGGCTTTCAGGTCTAAGAGGCATTGCCGCAGCGGCTAGCGTTTTTTGCGCAGTAAGCCGAAAATGTGTTCCCAACTCGTTCCGCTGACAAAGGCGTCGTGGTAACGAGTGCTGTTCTCCAGCTGGTCACTCGCCCCTCACGATCAAAATTGATCCTGAGTACGCGGACGCGGACAAACAGCCCGGATCCCGGAATCAGCAGTCTGTTGTTTAGTCTGTCTTTCCCGAATACATAAACCCAACTCTCTCCGTGCTGCGCGTCCTGCGAAACCTGGTCCGGATCACTATACTGCGCTTTGACTTCGGCTTTAGTCTCACCTTTCCC
>JBAUZZ010000182.1:0-5451 GCA_049585495.1 Chthoniobacterales bacterium
CCCCCTCCAGTTCCTGGCTGCCTGCACGGCCGCCAAGGAATAAGGACGGACGAAAGAGGGTATTAACTATGGAGTTACTAAATGCAATTAAATCGACATATAGATAAATTGGCCCGTCCTTGGAGCAACGCGCAAATGCTTACGGACCGTTGTTCCGGCCTATTCTTCAATTGCCAGAGAAATGGTTGATCGCGAACCGAGGGAGCTTTTATACTATGCAGCCATTTCCATGGTTTATCGCAGAGTCAGAGACCGCGAAGAGAAAACTCCTTAAGATTTTCGAATTAGCGGATGATTGTAGATCCTGCCTGGAACGCGACGGAGTTAGTCTGCGACTGCCAGCTTTTTGCGCGGTCGCCGGGGAAGGCCCACAGCGAAGGCAAGCTAAAGGGCATCGTGGCTTTTGACACACTTCGTGAGTGATGAGTCCAACTCTGAACGGAAGTCAACCGCCTTTCCCTGTAACTCAATGAACCGGTTCTTCTCTTCGTACTCGATGCTCTATGGAGCTTTGCCTTTTCTTCTTTGGTGTCCGGCCAAAAATCTTCATGACCACAGAGAAGAACACCGGGGTAAGAAAGATGCCAAAAAAGGTCACCCCGATCATTCCAGCGAAGACAGCAATACCCAATGCCTGATCCATTTCGGCCCCAGCGCCTTTAGCGATCACTAACGGCAACACGCCAAGAATGAAAGCGAACGAGGTCATCAGGATTGGCCGAAGACGCAGCCTGGCAGCTTCCGCAGCAGCCTCGATCCGCCCTTTGCCGGATAGCAGCTGCTGCCGGGCAAACTCCACGATCAAGATGGCATTCTTACAGGCCAGCCCGACAAGAACAATGAATCCGATTTGGGTGAAAATATTGTTGTCCTGTCCTCGAAAATAAACGCCGGTCATGGCCGACAGTAAGCACATGGGAACGATCAGGATGACCGCCAAGGGCAAGGACCAGTTCTCGTATTGAGCGGCCAACGCCAGAAACACAAACAAGACGCAAAGAGGGAAAATGAAAATGGCCGTGTTACCAGCGGTAACCTCTTGATAGGTCAATTGCGTCCACTCGAACGAAAACTGGCTCGGCAGACTCTCTCGACAGATTCGTTCCATCTTCTCGATCGCCTGGCCAGAACTGACTCCCGGCAATGTCGCGCCTTGAATGAGGGCGGCCGGATAGACGTTATAATGGTTGACGCTATCCGGGCCATTGATCCGTTGAACATCCATTAGACTGCCCAATGGCACCATTCCGCCCGTGCCATTACGGGTATACATCCTCAGGATCTGATTAGGATCCGATCGGAAAGCAGCGTCACCTTGCAAGTTTACCTGATACGTTCGCCCCAGGAAGTTGAAGTCATTCACGTAGTTGCTTCCAAGGTAACTCTGGAGGGTAGTAAACACCGAGTTGATCGGCACATTCAGAGTCTGCACCTTTTCCCGGTCGATATTGAGAAAGAGTTGAGGCACCTGGGAACGATAGGTAGTAAAGACCCCGCTTAAGCCTGGCTCTGCGTTCGCAGCCGCGGTGACTGCGTCGGTCGCTTGTTGCAACGCATTCAAGCCGGCGTTTCGGCGATCCTCAATCTCGAGCTGAAAGCCACCGGCATTCCCGATTCCTCGAACCGAAGGAGGCTGGATCGCAATAACAAACGCATCCTGAATCGATGAAAATGCTGTCTGCAGTTTCGCTACGATCGCCGTAGCCGATTGCTCCGGGTGACCAATTCGTTCGCTAAACGGTTTCAGAGGGAAGAAGACGGTCAAGGCATTCGACTTGGTGGTCGAATCCAGAATCGATAAGCCTTCGATCGCGAAGGTGAGCTCTACCCCGGGGATGTTCTTGCCAATCTCCCCGATCTGTCTTCGAACGTCATCGTTCCGTTGGAGCGAGGCCCCGTCCGGTAGCTGCGCAAACACGATGAGGTAGCCCTGATCCATGCTCGGGATGAAACCGCCCGGGACCTTCTGGAACATAAACCCGGTCAGCGCAAGAAATCCGAGATAAACCACTAACACCAGTCCGCTGACTCGAAGCAGCCGGCGAACCACAGCTCCATAACCGGCGATTCCCAAATCGAAAGTTCGATTGAATAAGCGGAAAAACCAACCCAGCAAAGTGTCAATCAGCCGGCTCAGCAGATCCTTCTTCGCGTGGCCCGATCTGATCAAAAGCGCAGCTAACGCCGGGCTCAGGGTGAGGGAGTTAAATGCCGAAATTAAGGTGGCAATGGCAATGGTCAGTGCAAACTGCCGATAAAATTGGCCACTGATGCCGCTGACCAGGGCCGTCGGAACGAACACGGCCGTCAGCACGACCGCAATCGAAATCACCGCTCCGCCCACTTCATCCATCGCATTCCTGGTTGCCTCTTTCGGATCCAGGCCGTGCTCGATCCAGCGTTCCACGTTCTCGACCACTACGATCGCGTCATCCACCACGATGCCGATCGCCAATACTAGCCCAAATAAGGAAAGGGAGTTGAGGGAGAACCCCATGAGAGCCATCACTGCAAAAGTCCCGACTAACGAAACGGGTACCGCAATGAGTGGGATCAAGGCGATTCTCCAGGACTGGAGAAATACCATGACCACAATCACAACCAGGACAATGGCGTCCCGCAGTGTCTCATAGACTGCGTCAATGGACTGTTGAGTAAAGAGGGTAGGGTCGTAAGGGATAGAGTATTCCATTCCCGGAGGAAAGGATTTTGCCATTTCCGCGATCTGTTTTTTTACCAGGTCGGCGGTTTTCAGCTCGTTGGAGCCGGGCAACTGAAAGATCCCGATAGCGACGGCAGGTATTACTCCATCCTGGTAGGTACTGCTGGTGTAGCTCTGTCCCCCCAGTTCCACCCTCGCGACATCGCCCAGGTATACCAACTGTCCATTGCTGCCTCGTTTCAAAATGATCCTCGAGAATTGTTCCGGAGTGACCAGGCGGCCCTTAGTATTGAGAATAAACTGAAACTCCGTCTTGGGACGTGCCGGCTCGGCGCCGATGCTTCCGGGTGCGACTTGAACGTTTTGTGCTTGAACGGCGCTTACGACATCATCCGCAGTTAATCCGCGGGAAAACATCAGATCCGGATTTAACCAGACACGCATACTGTAGGGCTGTGCGCCAAAAACCTGGACATTTCCCACACCGTCGATTCGCTTGAGAGAATCCTCTATCTGGGTGTAAGCGTAGTTACTGAGATAGAGAGGAGTGTAGGTGTTACTTTTGGAAGTCAGCCCGATCGCCATCAGAATATCCGGCGACTGTTTTTGCGTGGTGACCCCGATATTTCTGACCTCCAGAGGCAATTGCGGCTCGGCAATCGCAACCCGGTTCTGAACAAGTACCTGCGCTATGTTCGGGTCGGTGCCCAACTTGAATGTTACCGTCAGCTGCATTGTGCCATCCATGGCAGAGACGGAGGACATGTATAACATGTTTTCTACCCCGTTGACCTGCTGCTCGATCGGCTCGGCCACTGTCTCCGCCAGGGTCTTAGGATCGGCACCCGGATACTGTGCCTGCACTACCACCGTCGGCGGCGCGATCTCGGGATACTGCGCCACCGGCAAGATCGTATAAGCAATCGCTCCCAGGAGTACGGTGACAATCGATATTACAATCGCGAAAATCGGGCGATCGATAAAAAAATGAGATAACTTCATTATTTTTTCCCCGACCTATCAACGCGTGGCTGTGTTAGGATCCGTGCCGGCCTGGGATGCGCTGGCTTTGGCGTTGGTCAGCGGCATCGAAATGTCGTTCGAACTGAATTGCTCCATCGCTCCTGGCCTCGGCTTCACCGGGCTATCGGGCCGCACCTTGATAATTCCATTGATAATGACTACGTCATCTGGTTGCAGTCCCGATTTCACCACCCGGAGTCCATCGGCGAGTTGTCCCGTCGTTATGTGACGAAGCCGGGCGATGTTCTTGGAATCCACGACGTACACAAAGCTCTGGTCCTGATCCGAGCCGATCGCCCGATCAGCCACCAGGAGCGCGTTGTATTTCGGGCTCGCGGCTACCCGCACCCGGACAAAGTTTCCCGGCGTCAAAAAACCGTCCGTGTTCGGAAATGATCCCCGGACGAGGAGCGTACCGGTCGATGAGTCGAAGGAGTTATCCGAAAAATCGATGGTTCCCTCATGAGGAAACTCGGTTTCATCCTGCAACTGCAGATAGACGGCGACCTTGCCGTCTTGAGAACTGGCCAGTTTGCCTTCTCGGATGAGTCGCTGATATCTCAACGCAGCCAACTCATCCATACTGAAGTAAGCATAGATCGGATCGATGCTGACGATCGTCGTGAGTTGAGTGGAGTCAGCTTGTACCAGGTTGCCAATATTCACCAGTTGGCGGCTGACCCGGCCATCGATCGGCGATGTAACGTGGGTAAATTCGAGATTCAGTTGAGCCGAATTGAGTGCCGCTTGAGCCGAGATCACCTGAGCGGCGGCTTGGCCCTTGTTTGACAAGGCCGTATCATAGTCTTCCTTCGCGATGACCCCCGTCTCGCGCAATCGCTGCTGGCGTGCGAACGTCACATCCTGCAGTTGCTTATTGGCTTGGGCCTGCTGCAGCTGGCCAAGCGCCTGTTCGCAAGCGTGCTGATACGGGCGCGGATCGATTTGAAAGAGCAAATCTCCTTTATGGACGATATCGCCTTCCTTAAAGGGAATATCCACGATATAACCGCTGACCCGGGGCGTTACATTTACCAGCTTGACCGCCGCCGTTCTGCCGGTGAACTCGTTCCAGTTCACTACTTCCTTCTGCTCCGGTTTGCTGACCGTGACCTCGGTGGGCGGTAAGCCATGCGTTGCCGGCTGCTGGTTATGGCAGGCTGTCAGCCAAAGAGTTAGCAAGACAACAATCAACCTCTCAGTATAGATCTGAAGTCGCTTGGCCGACGTAATGCCTTGCTCCGTCGCCCGATAAAAGCGGCGTTTTAACTGCGGAGGTGTGAGTCTTTCAGGTAGCATCTGCGGTACTTTAGTAGTGGCTCTGGCGTGCCGAAGAACTGAGAATTGGAGGACACGGTCTGCGTTCCCTGCCCGAGGACCGGACTAATGAAAGATGATTGCAGACAATTGTACGCCCGCGTCAGCCAACGCCTATCGCGGTCAAGCGCGGTCTCGGAACGGCTGTCGCGGAGTAGCGAGGCTTAACAAGTTTTCCCATCAGCTCGTCTCGGCCGTTTCCCGATAGCTCTTGAATCGGCATCCGTAGCTGATGAAGGTTTCACGGCACTGTAGATTTTGAGGTTATCGGCACCGGCATTCCCTTCTTCATCCAGCCAATATGAGCCGTACCTCATATTTGTCAACAGAAGATGAGCCTATGCTCACACTAGCCTGCATCGCTCCTGGCTCGGCGGAGCCGCAACCAAAAGAGCGGAGCTCCGTATAGGCTAAGGATGTTCGGCGGCTCATCCGCCGCGGCGGATGAG
>JBAUZZ010000183.1:0-24457 GCA_049585495.1 Chthoniobacterales bacterium
GCTAACGGCGTCACGCTTAAACTCTTCGTCAAAGCGTCGGCCAAATTTACTCCTTGGTTTCTGATTCTTCTTTTCCACGGCCTCAGGCTTAGCTTACACCTGTCCGCAAGATCGAAGACACCCCAACTGCCTGCCTACATGGTGCCCACCTCCTTTGTGAAGTTGGAAAGCTTCCCTCTGACCAGCAGTGGCAAAGTCGATCGTCGCGCGTTGCCTGCACCTGATCTGAGCACGGTGAGCAGGGAATACGTAGCGCCGCGCAACGAACTCGAAGAGCAACTGGCCGAGATTTGGCAAGAGGTGCTCGGTGTCCAGCCAATCGGTGTCCCCGACGATTTTTTCGCGCTGGGCGGTCACTCACTGCTGGCGGTGCGGATCTTTTTGGAAATCGAAAGACGTTTCGGAAAGAAACTCCCGTTGGCGACATTGTTCCAAACCCCGACAATCGAAAAGCTGGCTGCGGCTTTGCGGGAGCAAGCCTGGAAACCGACATGGTCGCCTCTGGTGGCAATCCAGCCGCGCGGGTTGCGGCCACCGTTTTTCGCAGTGCACGGCGGCTACGGCGAAGTGATGTTTTACAGCGAACTGGCGCGGTGTCTCGGGGAGGATCAGCCGTTTTACGGCCTCCAGGCTGAAGGCCTGGACGGTAATCCGATCAGGCATACTTCGATGGAAGCGATCGCGCGCTACTACATCCAGGAGATTCGTCGAGTCCAGGCGCACGGCCCCTATTTTTTGGGCGGCTATTGTACAGGGGGCGTTGTCGCATTGGAGATGGCGCAGCAACTCCGCGCGGCCGGTGAGGAAGTAGCTCTATTGGCACTCTTTGACACAATCCATCCAGAGCAATCGAGCCCCCACTCCACCGTGAGCAAACGAATCCGACTGGCGTTAGAGGAAGCCTGGGCTCTTTCGCCGAGCGAGAAGATGCGATATTTCGCGCAGCGCGCCAAGGACAGGGCGAGATGGGAGATCTCTAAGCTGCAGAAGGCCGGCTACGACTTTAAAGAGCTGCTTTACAGGCTGCAAAAGCCAGAAGCTGAAAAAACCAACGGTGGCCCGTTGCCACTCAAAATGCCAGTCTGGCTGATGCTCCAGCGTGCGAATTCAGCTTATAAGCCTCGCGCCTACCCTGGGCGGATTGTTCTCTTTCGAGCGATAGCCGCCGACGGCCGCGAACTGGTCCACGATCGCGGCTGGACCCAGATCGCAGAAGGCGGCCTCGATATTTGCGAGGTGCCAGGTAAGCATGGGACGATTTTTGAACACCGATATATGCCGGTGTTGGCGAAAAAATTGGACGCTTGCATTCGAACGGCACCCAGCAGGCAGGTAGCGTCTGAACCTCTACACGTGGAAAACGCGCGCGGAAAAAACGACTGAACCAGGCAAAGAATCACGGCTATCTGTAGTTAACCAACTAGCCAAATGAGTACAATTATCGGATTCATCATCCTCGTGATCCTAATCGGAGGACTCGCCCAAGCCCAGGACAAACGGAGGCGGCTTTGGCGAGCGGCCGCTGCGCTCCAAGCCGAACAGGAATGGCGTGAGAAAACCATTGCCGCGGGCATCCTGCGGGCGGACGTGGCCCGAGCCGAAGCCAACCTCGTCCTGGCCCAGGCCGAACAACAATCTCAACTCGTGGCAGTACGCTCAAGACCTCAGCAGCCAAACTGGCCCACGGCCACCCAAGCCGAGATGCGAGACCAAATGGCGGGCTCCTTGGCCGAAGCCAAAGAAGTGCAGTTTAGGCCGGTTGCTGCTCTTCGCTGCGCAGAAAGCACACGGTATCACGCTTGGAGCGTATGACTTCGCCGGAACACTCAGTAACAAATTGCTGGCCATCGATGAGACGTTTGTGAATCAGGTGACCGGCAAAGGTTGGATTAATTCTACCACAGAGGAAAACGTCTACGATTTTGCTATGTCAGCCAAGGCTAAGAGGCGCATGCCACTAATCACAATTGAACCTCGATGAGCCGGTGACCTACTGAGCAACGTTGCCAGCGGAAAATGTGACAACGAATTAGCCGCAATTGTCGCTGAACTGCGTCATCGTGGCGGAATGTGGAGTATCACGCCAAGATGATCAGGCATCCTGGATTGCAGGACTGAAGAAATCCGCCGATAATTTTCCGCTGCTGAAATCGGTAACCTACTTCAACGCTGCTGATTCTTATGCCTGGGTAAATGGCGAGAAACCAGATTGGAGAATTAACCCGGCAATTTGGTAAGACGCTGGCCGGGGAATTCTACAGTCATTAAAGCCGGCATCGTCGGCGCTCGAGTAAGCCGCTGAACTTTCCTGAGCCAGCTGAGGCTGCATATCAATTCAATCCTTCAGCGTGCAAGGCCGATTTCACGTACACGCTCGCCTAGCGTGTTATACAGTGTCTTAAGCAACAAGCCGCAAAAAGTGGCTCTCCGTGGTGCTGATTCAGGCGCCAGGCGTAGGAGAGGTGGCCGGATAACCATACCCGGTGACCGTCGGAGCATGACCGATGTCACCTCCGCTAGGGTCCCGTCATCGACCGCGCCGATTGTAGCGGTGACGCCGCTCGACGGAATACCGCAGAGTGAGAGCAAGTCGTTTATGTCCTGCGGGTAGCGCCGTTAATCCGGATGTATGGAACGATCACGGCAAAATTGCTGTCGGGGCAGAATTAAACACCGCAATCTGTGCCGGAGTGGTGTTCTTATCCCGCCACAAACATCGATTCATCGATTTGGCCGTGGCGAGCGTCGTTACTAAGCTAGCGCTCTTGGCTATCCTCGCGTTGTTAACCACCTTGTTGTAATGCGGCAATAGCGAGGGCCGCCAACAGGATGATGAGCGTGACGACGACGATCAACGCAGTGGTCGTGAAGCCGCCTTGCGGCAAATGACCCAGCCGCTCACGCTATGGTTTGAATACTCTTCCGAGGCGCCCGTTCCGTGGCTTAGCAATCCGCACCCGCATATCAACCCGATTCAAGATCTCGGGCGTCCGGCAGCAGCTTATAAGCCATAACCGCTCACCGTTGGTTTCGCGTCGGGATTTTCTCCGCCGCCGAATGAGCTATCGTCGACGGTACCCAGGCTGATGGTGACAGTTGACGGTAATCCAGACATGGACAGCAGGTCCGCTGTAGACGCCGGCTGAGCGCCATTGACGCGAATATATGGTGCGATCATGGCGAAATTGCTGTCTGGGGCAGCGTTATAGGCCTTAATCTGATCCGGGGTGGTTTTGGGATCAGCCACAAACAGGGACTTCGCTGTCGAGAGCGTATTCACTAAGGCTGTGCTTTTTGCCACCTTGGCATCGTTAACCACTTTGTTGTAGGCCCCGACGGCAATCGCAGCCAATAAGCCAATCACGGTCACGACCACAATCAGCTCTACAATCGTAAAACCCTGATTTTTTCTTGTTCTGTTGTTCCTCTTCATATTCCTCGAGCGTTTTCTTTTTCGAGCCGGTTCAGAACCGTTCAACGCAGCTCTCTTCAAACAATGACCCGAAATCATCCATGCGCCAAACCTTTCATAGATAACCCAGGCTCCCAGAGCCGATTGTGTGCCCTTTTTAGGGCGACAAGAGGCTCCGCAGGGGCTATTTTCGTGCTCATCAGGAAATTAAATTTCCCGTAAGGAAACAACGAGTCCGGCCCGGAAATTCGATTTGGCATAGCACCAACAGATGCAATGCTTTAGGCAAAAAAATGAAGACCCGTTCAGAAACTGCCTCCTATCATCTTGGGTGGGACTTTGAGGAGTTCCTCGCCTGATTTCCTATGGCTACGATTACCAAGAGCAGGGCGATTAAGAAAGGCAATTTTGTTCTAAATTCTGCGATTAACCTCTACAGTTCGCTCAACGGCCGACAAATAACCGATAAACAGATCGCGGGCGAACTTGGAATTACGCCGAGTACGCTCTCAAAATACAAGAATGGCGAAATTGAGCTGGGCCAGATCTCACTCCTGGCGGCGCTCCTTGAAAAAATCCCGCCGGAGCAGCGCATGCTCCCGTTCCAATGGGCCGAAGCCTTCCGGGAAACGATCTCAACGCCGCTTACGCGTCAGGAAATCGAGCGTGGAGTCATTGTCTATTGCGACCAAAGCAAGCTCTTAGAGGACTGCGTCATGCACCTGGCCGAGAAAGACTCCCTTGGCCTGATTTTCACCGCGGAGCCGGTCAGTTACGAAAAGATTCTCTCCCGCAAAGGCAAGACAATCATAAGGATTGAAGGCTATGACCCGCTCTGTCTGCCAGCCCGTCCCAGGCAGGTGGCGAGCGCGTTTATTGAGAACATTAACTTTCTATGGCCTGAACGGGAGCTGCATTGCTATCGCTTTTTGGAAAGTCTCTTCGAACTAATGGCCAGGCTCGATGTGCTAAGCACTGTGGAGCTCTACCAGATCGTTTATAGCGACGCGGCGCTCAAAAAATTCCTTTCTTCGAATGCCGCCGCCGGACAGTTTCCGCAGGAGGTTAAAGCCGTGCAGGAAAGCTGGCTTGATCCGGAACCTAATTACAAGGCCGAGGACCAGAAGAACCTGCTGCGGATATTGGATCCATTAACCCGCATCCAATACGCAAAGCTCGACTGGGATCCGATCTTCAGTGAGGCGAAATACGTCATCTTCGAACTCGGACAGCACAACCTCTTAAGCGCGCTCGCCCTGAAGAGCCAGTTTGAGTCTGTCGTGCGCGACAAGACGCGAATAAGGTCGTTTCAGCTCGAATTCACCAAGAAAATACTGTTCGTATGCGACGACTATTCAGAGATCGCGTCGCCGGCGGATGTCGGCTTTTTCAGCGCTTCAAAAAGCCTCAAGCTTTATCCTCTATTAGCTATCAGGAATTCGGAGAAGCTTGATAAGAAACTTCATGGAAGCGAAAACATACGCAATCTGCTTCCGAACTTTGGCTCGCTTATTCTCTACCGTGGCTGCGCGCCGTCCGAAGTGGTCAAATACGTCGAGCAGCACAGCGAACGGCGGGTGGACTTTCGCGGCGTCTCCGACACCAATGCTTATCTCTTTCATCGCGGGTTAAACTCAAGCGCATCGCTGGAAAGGCGCGAGTTTTATCCCGCCAAACAGGAAGGGAAGTGATTAATGTCTAATCACGAAGGAGTGCTGGCCAAGAAAAGCGTGGGTGCCCTAGAAGATCGCCTCTCGGAACAGGGCGAAAGCTGGCGCTTTTATGATCTGGATGGCGTAAACACGGTGAATCCAGACCTTGGCGCTTATTTAAGCATTTACACTCCCCAGGCCGACCTTTATGCCGCCTTTGATGCTTTCTCTGGTCAGTCCCCGGGAACGACCTTTGACCTATCGCTTGAACAGTCGCGCGGCTGTGTGCTGGTTGACCCGCTGCTGCTGCCAAGCCCAGAGCTGGCGGACGACTGGCCCTTAACGAATGCCGGGCTCCTCTTGCCCTTGGTGGTGAACGCGCGACTCAAAGCGGCAGTAGTGGTTTGCCCTCTTCCCCCAGTGGGTCCCAGCACGCTTTACCTTAAAATGTTCGCCAGCGCGCTCCCTGGCTATTCCTTAAACTTCGTATACTGCACCCCGTATCTCTTCAAGCGTTACCAGGCAAAACTTAAAGGACAGGGGTTTTTAAAGGAGTCGTTTCAGAGTTTTGGTGATCTCGATTCTGTCGCCCTGCCAACCCGGCGGCAGATCCCTTTGCTTTCTCTGGAGGGTTTCAGGATGTCGGGAGAGCTTTCTGAGAAACTTTCTCCAAAAACCCGCCAGGAATGCGAAGTCCTGCCCCTGTATCTCTACCAAAACCTGCACCTGACAATAGCGATCGCGGAGGAGCGTCCGCGGTCCGATCAGCTTAGCCGGATCACGCAGGAGCTCGGCGGCAGGATCAAGGCTCATTTTGTGCAAGTCGTTCCCGAGCAACTCGATCGGGCGCTAAAAGGCAGCACAGTGATGGAGGTAACCTCTCTCACCCGGCGACTCGCGCAAAGGGCTGAAGGCTACGCTCAGAGCGGATCTCAGAACATCAACCTGATCGACACTGCTCAGGTACAAGAACGACTAACCAGCGAGGACGCGACGATCATTGATCTTGTTAACGCGATCTTAAGTCACGCGGACAAGACCCAATCAACCGATATTCACCTGATTCCGTTCCGCGGCACCGTGCGCGTCTCGTTCCGGACAGACACCCTTTTGCACGATTTTCCGGATCCAATCCCCAAGGCGATCTGCCATGCGATCACCAACAGGATAAAGTTGATGTCGACCATCGACATTCAACCTACGTCCACAGCTCAGCACGGCCGATTCAGCGTCAAGATCGGATCCAAAATGATTGAGGTCAGAGTTTGTTCTCAATCCACGATTCATGGCGATCACCTGTCCTTGCGCCTGGCAGAGGCTAGCGCGGCCCAAAAGACCATTCGCGAGTTAGGCTTTGATGAGCACGAATATAAGATCTTGCAGCGCTCCATCGACAGCGACCACGGGTTGACGCTGGTTTGCGGCCCAACAGGGTGCGGGAAAAGCACGACCCTTTATGCAACACTTTTTTGCGTTGATCGCGCCAAATACTCGGTCTTAAGCGGTGAGGACCCCGTCGAGCGCGAAATCCCGCTTGTGATCCAGACGGAAGTCAGCCCACCGCTGACATTCGATCGCTACATCGCCGACGCGATGCGCCGAGATCCTGATTACATTCTTGTCGGCGAAACCAGGACAGCTGAAACAGCCCTGGAGGTCATCAGGGCGGCCGAAACAGGCCACGTAGTCTATACTACCCTCCACACCAATACGGCCGCGAGCGCCGCTCACCGGCTCATTAACCTCGGAGTGCAACCCTACATGGTGGCCGACACCCTCTTTAGCGTCATCGCCCAGCGGCTCGTTCCCAGGCTCTGCCCGAATTGCTCGGTTGCAGCCCCGGCACCTACCGATAAGGAGATAAAAGAAAACCACATAGATCCGAAATGGTTTGGCGCAAAACCCGCTTTCAGGTCGGCTGACGGCTGCTCCCAGTGCAATCATACAAGCTACCGCGGCCGAATCCTGTTAGCAGAGAGTTTTGTCGCTACTCCGCGGCTTAAGCAGCTTATCTCCAATAGAAACCCGTCCTGGGACATCTTAGAGGAACAACTGGAGCAAGGTGGTAAATCCATTTACCAGAAAGCGATAGAAGCCTGCGGCCGCGGGTTAATCCCCTTCAATCTCGCTATCCAGTTCCGCAGTGAGGAAGCGATTCGCAGATAAGGTCAGAGAGACTTCTTTGTTAAGAGGTTATGGCTGAATTCTTTTATCTGGCAAAGCGGGATGGCGAACAAAAGATCAGGAAAGGCGTCGTCGACATGCCGAGCCTGCAGGATTTCGAGACCGCCGCGCTAGATCAACGCCTGGCGCTTTTAAAGGTTTGGCGCAAGAGAGAAGCCTTCGAGGGAAGGCTGAGCCGGGCGAAGATTCCTGTTAAAATCAAGATCAACTTCTTCCAGCAGATGGCCACCTGCTACAAGCTGGGGGTTCATCTGACAAGAGCCCTTGATATCATCAGGGATAGTTGCCCTCATAAAACATTTCAAAAGATCCTAAGCAATATCGAAAAAGAAATTCAGCATGGCTCCAAAATCCACGTCTGCCTGGCTCGATACCCGAAGATCTTTGATGATGTCACTCTTTCCCTGATCGCGGTAGGTGAAGAGGCGGGCGCGATGGAGAAAGTATGCCGGCAGATCAAGGCGCTGATGGTACGAAATCAGAAAGTGCGCAAAAAAGTCACCTCGATCATGATCTATCCAGCGATCGTCTGCCTTACCCTTACGGTGTCCCTTTACATTCTGACCACTCAGGTCATCCCGAAGTTCGCGACGATTTTCCAGTCAGCCCACCTGAGCCTGCCCGTTCCTACCCAGATCCTTATGGCGGTCTCAGGAATAGCGACCGCTAATCCGCTACTGACTCTCCTCGCAGTCGGAGGCTTTCTTTATGCGGTTATCCAGTTTCCGCGGATTTTTAACCATTTTTACCAATTGCACCGGTTTTCCCTCAGGCTTCCAGTCATTGGGGCCATTCAGCGCACAGTGATTACGGCCAATTTTGCTCGCACGTTCAGTAACCTCATTGACGCGCAGGTGGACCTAATCCGGGCGCTCTCGCTAGTTAAAGAGATTTCCACGAACTTCTGTTACAAGGCCATGATCAGTAACGCCATCCTGGCCGTTAACGAGGGCCGCAAGATGGCGCCGCTTCTAAATGACGCCGACGTCTTCAAGAAGGACTTTATCAAGCTGCTCGAGTTTGTTGATCAAACCGGTCAAATATCCACCGCGCTTGTGCCGGCCGCCGATGAGCTCGACGAGGAGCTAAACACGCTGGTTGATGAACTTAAACCGGTGATTGAGTCGATAATTATCGTGCTGATCGGTCTCGTCCTTGGTGGCGTTCTGCTGGCGCTGTTCCTGCCAATCTTTAATATCTCGGAGGCAATTCGAGCCCAGTCCGGGTAAGCTATGATGTTCGGGCGTTCAAAAATTTTGCCTTTGTTTCTTTTCCTGTGTTTTCTGGCCTGCCTGAAACTCTCTGCTCAAACAAGCGACAATATTGTCTCTATCGAGGGCGGGTCCGCTCAAAGACCCAGCACTCCAGCAGCGTTTACATTTAGCCGAACGAGCGCGTCCGGGACGTATCAAGCGCTAAATGTTTCCTACGCGATCGGCGCGTCCACGAGCGCCGTGCAAAATCTCGATTACACATCCGCGCCGCCACTGATTAGTCCGGGCTCAGTCAGTTTCCAGGCCGGCCAGCAGAACCTCACGGTCTGGGTCAACCCTCAATGGAATCCTTACCAGAGGGGCGCGCGCCTCATCACCCTAGATTTGACCTCCACACCCGATTACCAGATCGCGAACCCAAGCGCAACGGTCGAAATCCTGGACGATAAGCCCGCAAAAAAATCTGTGGCAATCTACGGGGTGATCGTAGGCGGAGCCGCCGATCCCTGGACGAGTGTAGACGCCTCAATGGTTGATTCGATGACGGTTAACGGCGGCGTCGCGGCTATCGGGTCTTCTACATTAACCAGGACAGGCCCAAATAACAGCCCACTGCTGACTATAATACCTGATCCAGGCTACTTAAGCGGAACCAGGATCCCGCCAATTACGCCGAACATATTCGATGTGCGGATCATAAGCTCAGACGAAGGCCTTTCGCCATGAAGGAGCGCGGATTCACAATTCTCGAGGTCACCTTGGTCGCCGTCGTGATCGCCATAGTCAGCGTGCTGGCCTGCGGCATGTACCTAAACGCCTTGACTGATCAACGAGGCCGTACCTGCTCGGCAAACCTGCGAACGATCGAGGCCGCCAAGACCGCGTGGGTTCACGATCATCCAGGGCAGGATATTACCTCTACCAACGATTTGCTTCCCTACTTGAAGACCGGCGTTTTGCCCACCTGTCCTAGTGGGGGAACCTACGGCAATCTCACCGACCGCACACACCTGGCTACCTGCAGTCTGTATGAGCCGGCTAAGCCCTGGGCGCATGCGGTTAATCCCTAGGGCACGATGAAACTTAAACGGACCAACGCCGGTTTTAGCGCCCTGGAGGCTGCGGTCATGATCGTAGTGCTCGGGCTTCTGTCTTGTTTCGCGGTCGTCAGCGCCAACTCTCTGCAACAGAGCGCTCTAGCACAAAAGGCAACTGCGGATCTGTTTAAAATCAATATGGCCAAAATGGCCTGGATGATGGATCACCCAGGGCAGGATCTACCGCTGGATGAAACCGGCCGGCAGAGCGCGCTCGTGAGCGGGCATTACCTCAAGTACGGCATGCCTGTATGCCCGAATAATGGGACATATACGATCGGGAGCGTCTACGAAAAGCCTACATCATCACTCGGGGGAGGCGAGACACTACCGTAAGATGCGCTTAACCCGCAGGCAAAACCCGGATGCTGTACGGGCCTTTACGACGGTCGAACTCATCGTGGTACTAGCCATCGTGGCGATCCTGTCTGCCGTCTCAGCGATCGCCATTTTCCAGGCCCAGGAGCACGCGCGGGCTCAGATTTGCCGGGCTAATATGCAGTTAATCGAGAGCGCTAAGGATCGATGGCTTAAAAGCCACTACGGAGAAGGGGACCCTACGCAGAGCGATCTGGCATCCCTGATGGCGGGTCAAGAATTTCCCGTTTGTCCGGATCATGGAACTTATTCGGGCTTTGGCATTAACCAGAGCGTTCAATGCACCGTGCACGGAGCCTACCGGCACGTCGCCGCCCCGCGATGAAAACAAAGGTCCTGGAAAAACAAGATGTTAAAGTTTCTGCTCAACTACCCCTGGAAATTTTACCTTAAGACCTTTCTTAGGACTCCGCACATGGTCAGCGGAGCCATGCTGGTCAAGGAAGACCGGGTTTCAATCCTCTCGCCTATAAATGACAGGTTATCGTTTCGTGCCGGTCTCAGGGATCTCGCAGGCGCCCCTCTTCTAAACTCATCCAGTAGGCCGAGCCCGGAGACCGCCTTTCGTTCCGAAGTGCTGAGCGGACGCACCGTTAACGAAGCGTTCCAATGGGTTTTCGTGGTTGACACCCCGGATGCGCAAATTCACCAGGTCGATGCCCACCGGTACGGTATCGGCAGAGAATTAACCCCGGCGGGGGTCGGCCGCCTGGTCCCAAACGCGCCCATGGTAGGCCTGTCGTACTGGGAGCTCTTGAGCGCCACGTTGGGTGCAAACGCCACGGAAGTGACTTCGGTCTCTATTCTCTTCGGCTTGCCTAAAAGTGCCGCCAGAAACTTGGAGGACTGGGCGAACTACCTGGGTTCGAGGGTTACCGCCATCATCCCTCTGCCACTCGTCTTGCTTGAGGAGTCCATTTCGTTGAGTCCGACCGGAATTCATATCGTCTTAACCACCAATCATACCGTCATTGCTCTCACGCAGGAAAAGGAAGTAAAACTGATTACCAGGGTTGAGCCTGTTCACAAATTGGGGATTGGCCGGATTGTCGCTACGTTGGAAACTCTAGGTGAAGCTTTCCCGGAAATAAGTAAGAGCCCGGCGCGCCTTACCAGCTGCGATCTGGCGGGCTTAGAGCTCACAAACCACGCCCAAGCTGTTTCCGCCGATGCCGTGCCAACCCGTCCTGAGGAGCTCCAGGATGCATTAGACATGATTTCGGGCGCCAGCAGCTCACCTATTGAGGCCGTTAGTCTTTATCGCGCTCTGTGCCTAGTGGCATCTCCAAAGCTAACTTAAATTTATGGTCCCCTATGGATTTCTTACTAGCCGCAAACAACGAGCTCTCCAGCTCTACCGTATCGATAAGTTCTATAGGGCAACCTTCGGGGTTCTTTTAATCTTTCTACTTACTCAGATCATCGCTGCCATAGCCGGCGGTGCCCTCGTTTCTCTGGACGGCAAAACAGGTGCGCAAGCCCGCGAGAATGAGCGGCGCGATAAATCACTGGCGGCAAAGGAAGCGCATGATACAGCGCTCCTGCGAAAACTCGAAACGGTTATCTCACTCAAACCCCTGATCGCTAATCGAATTCCGGCCGCGCCGCTCATCAGGAATATCGAGGAAGCGTTCTTTCAAAACGGCGGAGTTTGCTTAACTGAGCTAAAGCTCTCGAATGGCTTCGATTTCAATAACCCAAACAGTAAAGACGATTTCACAATCATTTTGACCGGATCAATCAAGCCCGTCACTGAAGCCCCACCGCTTATGACCCCGACGCTTATCCTTCGTGATTTTACCAAATCCTTAACTAATGAGTTGCCCAGGGGCTCAAAGGTCGACGTCTTAAGGAACGCCGTGGTTCAGGGAGGCGGCGCCTTTGTACCCTTCGACGTCAAAATCCATTATTCACCCGAAAAATGAGAAAGTCGTTCGCAATATTTCTTTACTTTCTACTTGCCGCGGCCGCTATCGTCATAGCCGAGGGCGTGTTTCTGTTGCTCAGCTTCGAACGTATCCAGTTCAAATTGGCGCAAAACACCAAAGATGCGCTGGCGCTCGGCGAGCGTGAGGCGACGCTCGAACGGATAGAAGGAATGCGAGGAACACTCGAGGCACAAACTTCGATATTCTTGGCTGGCTACACGCCCGAACCACTGAATATCAGCCAGGAGACATTCGGGGACCTCTTTTTATTGGGAGCCCAAATCTCTGTGCTGGACGAACCGGCAAACAAGGCAGCCACAAGTTGGACCTATAAACTGAGCAGTTCGACTATCGAATACCATCGCCTGATGCCGGCCATTTCGGCGTTAGAGAATCAATATCCTATCGGCCGGTTCATCGAGATTGACCTTAAATCAACACACCCGCCGTTCGCCCTGAGCCCCGGACCGGTCAATTTTACCGGGCGCTTCGCGATCTTGCGCGGACGCCAATGACCCATTATGAAGAGCGCGCCTTATGTTCTGATGTTTTTCTTGTGCGCCGGCGTGAGCTACGGCCAGGGGATCCCGCGCCAACCGCCAAAGCAGGCGGCGGCGCCAAAGCTGCACGAGGTAGAGCTTAAGGATCTGCCGGATTTTACTCGGTATGATTACGTTAAGTCACCTCGTGACCCGTTTTTGGATAAATCAGTCACAACGACGATCATGGACGCGTACAAACCCAGCGTCATTGATAATCTTATTCTAGTCAGCTGGCTGAACGACGCCGGACGGACTGTGGTTTATGTCCAGAATACGGAGACGAACGAGGTGCAGAAGATCACTTCCGTACCCAACAAAGGCAATTTCCGGATCGTAGAGATTCATCCCAACCCAGACCCGAAACTGGTTGAAGTGGTGATCTCGAACGGAGACGGACTAGGCGCAGTAAAATTTCGCATGACTCCTCCGCGAAATCTGAACCCGCAGCTCGGACCTGCAAGTTCCCCGGCGTCACAAATAAAGGGCCCGCAAAAATGAAGAAATCCTTAACACCGGAGTATACACAGGCAAACCACCGGCACCAGCAAGGTTTCTTTCTCCTCGAGCTCATCGTCGCAACGTTTGTTCTTCTGCTGGGGGTCTACGCGGCCGCATGCCTTTTTTCCGGCGTAATCTACCAGGGACTGACTGCGAGATGCGACGCCAGGATTGCGGACGTGATCCGGTACGAGGTGCAGCGAGCCCAGTACATTCCCTATAGCCTTATCCCGGACAATACGACCGAGCAACCCCCGGTCCAATACCTCTACCAGCCGATAGGGCAGGGAGGCGCAGTAACCCAGCTCTTCAGCGTTCAGGTCTTCAGAGTGTACACGACACTCCCCAGTCCACAATCCAAGCGGATCAATATCACGATCACCTACCAGTACCCGAACCCAGACTTCTGGATTAGCCCGAGTCCGATCACCAAACAGGCGCAAATCAACACCATCAACCGGTATCCCTGATGCAGGCACGACACGGGCAACACGGATTTACGATTCTTGAGGGGATAGTCGCTATGACTTTGGCGGTCTCGCTCTTTGTTGCCGTGGCGAACGTACTGGTCAGCATGTCGAAGGTATACAGCTCGACCTACCTGAGCGACATGGGAGAGGCGGAGGCAGAAGTCTTTAGGACAGAATTTGATTATGCGCTAAAAAATTGCCAGGAATTCAAAATTTATTCGAGCGCGGATGTGTTCTCCGCGGCTGGGCAGCCTGCGAACTCTGGAAATCTGCTCATGTGCACCATGGGCCTAGGCCCGACGAAGTACCTGTTTTTCTGGTTCCAGCCGGACCAGAGCGGATCGGGCCAGGGAAAGCTCTGTTACGGTGAAGTCGACACAGCGGGCCAGCCATCATTGCCAGCCGTTTACGCAACCTTTCATGATTCGCAGTATTCCCCTTATACGGCGGTGGTGAACACCGATCTATTTTCCATGGCCAGCGATCCAACCACCGGCCAGCCAAGCGGACTTGTGAGGTTTTCGTACTCTATAACCTACGAGAGAGAAAGGGTTTCATATATCGGGATCTCATACGCTCTATCGATGAGGTGACAACAATATGCACCATTCGAAGGATAGAGAACGTGGCTCGGTCCTGGTCTACACACTTATCCTTGTTACCGTTGCGGTTTTCCTTGCCGTCGCCTTTCTTGGTTCCCGGGAAGAATGGCTCAGAGGTCAGAACCGGCGCCTTATCCGCACTTTCTTTGAACTGGACTCCGAGATCAGCCTGAACCAGTTAAACGGGTTTATCCAGAATCAGATTGCGACCAGTTTGTCCTTTAACCCCAGCACTCTTACCGGAACCAACGGACCGTTTGCCGGTGGCACACAGTCAGGCCTCAGATTTGATGGTGCCCCGGTCAGCCTCTACAGCTACAGCACACCGAGTATCGCGCCTGCCAGCGTGATTAGCTTGAGTCCGCTCACTTATCCCACAACTCTGCTTCAATCGCTAACCTACCCCGCAACGAGTCTTTTTGATCCTTTCTACGGAGCGAGAGCACTCTCCAGCACCTTTATTATTACCCAGGCGGCGCGCCCCGTCAGTAGTGCCGAAACCGAGTACTCAAAAAGGCAGCGGGTGACAACCGTCGGTATACGGCAGGTACCGTTGAGTGTGTTTACCGTGTTTTCAAATACTTCAGCGCTGATCAGCTCTGTCAACTTCCCAAACGGACTGGGAAGAGTCCATATCGAGGGCCAGGCACAAATTTCCGGTCATGTGAGCTCAAGCTATCCATTCACTGCAACCGGTCGGCTCAATTTTTCGCCCGGTGCGACCCTGACCGCCCAGCGCTCGCCCGCCGAAAACGCGCATACGGCTGACGCTAACTCAACCGTTAACGATCTCAAAGGAGCCTTTGAAAACGTGATCGTGGACCAGGACGTAAATCATTCACATGAGGTAATCGTGCCCAATTTATTGGCGCAGCTGTCAGTCCAGTGCCAGATCGCGATTACACTCAGCCCGGCTGGGGCCAGCTTCACCGCCGTCGCTCAGCAAGGCACGGATCCCGCAACCGCTGCGTTGATTGGCTCCCAGATGACGGTCGACCAGACGAGCTGGCTTTCTAAGAGTTTTCCCACTATCCGAATCATCGTTTTTGACTTTAATAATTTCAGGACGCTCGGCTTGACATCCTACTTCGTCACATCGGCAGACAAAACGGCGGTTGTTCTGGTTAAGCACGCAGGGGTACTGGGCCAGAATCTCTCGATCGTGACCGACCTGGCCGTCTGGGTCTCAAACGGCTTCAACGACGGCACCGTCACTTCCGGCACAGAGTCGAATACAATTTATGGGTCTCAAGCCGGGTACAACCCCAGCCTTTACGCTGCCTCGATCGTCAGCCCAAAAGTGGTGGGCGTAAATACTGGGCCATGAGAACTGGCCGTACTCACGCGCTAAAAAGAGCGCAATTGGCCGGCAAAAATCTCATCATCCCGCTTTGACGCAGAAAATTTCCCTTGAGGAAATTTAAATTCCTCAAGGGGTCCTTCGCTCCCGTGTCAGGCAAGCGCACAGCCCGCAAACCGGCTCCCAGAGTGCTTCCGGCGGCCTTTAAGAGCCCAAAAACGTTGAGAACATCACCGCTAGAGCGGAGATATTTAATCAGGAGGAGCCAATGAAAACAGAGCAGTACGGTTTTAGTTTTAGCGACGATTGTGGAGTCTGCGGCAACCCACATGACATGACGTGCTTTGACCACGACTTAGACAAATTCATGTGCGACGAATGCGCGAGCGACCTGGAGTTCGCGGCAGCGGCGCTATGCGGCACCGTCGAAGTTGTCGAACCGTATCGTCCGAAGATGCGGAAACCCTAGGTATGGGCCGACCGGCAAAAAAAGAAAGAACGCTGCGGCAAACGGCGGATTTACAGTGCGCCATCAATGATGCGCGTGAGTTGATCTACGGCGCTTGCTGGAAGCTGATCAGGGCGCAAGACATCGTCGTTGATGAGAAGGACACGCTCGACCGCCTGCAAGAGCTCGTTCAAGCCCTCCGGAACTACGCAGACCGGGAACTAACCCAAATCAAATAACCAGCAGATTGCGCCGCGGCGATGCTCTATCGTCGAAACCGGCCTCTGAGAATCCCGGTTCGCAACTACTTTGGCTCGGTTCTGCCGGGCTTGGCTAACTTCCCGATGAATCAAATCGCCGAACTCATTCGGGACGCCTGGGCGCCCCGAAACTAACCGAGCTGGGATTCCCCGGATCAAGCGCCGCTACGGCACGGCGCGGCTTGAAAGTATTGCTCCAGTCCGATTTGCGACAGCCGGCACGTCAACGCCAGTCACGCGCTTAAAAAAAAGGCGCAATTCGCCCGCAGAAATCTTATCATTTCGTTTCGAGGCAGGGAATCTCCCCTGAGGAAATTTAAATTCCTGAATGGAGCCTTCGATCTCGTGCCAGGCAAGGTCGCGCCTAGCGAAACGGCTTCCAGAGCGGATCCGCGGGCCTTTACGAGGCGAAATACATTGAGAACTGCACCCTCAGAGCGGAGATGTTTAATCAGGAGAAGCAAGGGGATGAAAACCCAAGACACTACTAAACAGCAGCAAAGCGAAACTTGTCAGCCGTTCATCTTTGACGGCAGCGCAGCTGCGCTCGCGGAAGCGGAGACCTTGCGGCGCATGAGTTATGTCGCGGCGCGACATTCGGCAGGACATGGACGATTCACGAAGATGACGTCCGAGGTGGCGGTTTACGAAGACAACCGGCACATCGTGACAAAAGCCCTCCTTTCTGGCGGGGGGCGTGGGACGCTTGTGAAAGAGCGACAATCCGACGGCACTTACGCAAACCAAATGATGACGATCGCGAACGCCTATGGCGACGTGAGCGATTTCGAGTTCGGAAGGACTAGGTATGGGACGACCAGCGAAAAAGGAAAGAACACTACCGCAAACGGCGGATCTACACAGCGCAATCAGTGATGCGCGTGAGTCGATCTACGGCGCTTGCTGGAAGCTGATCAGGGCGCAAGACATCATCGTTGATGAGAAGGACACGCTCGACCGGTTACAAGTGTTCGTTCAAGTCCTTCGGAACTACGCAGACCAACTAACCCAAATCAAATAACACAAGAGAAAAGCTATGAAAGTCAAGGTACTGCCATTCAACTACATCGGGCACATCGTCGAGCATGGGCTGTTCTTCCACACCGTCCGGCTCGCGAGCGGAGCCCTCCTTATTGTACCGACCAGCTTCATCGAGCGAGTGGAGTAATCTGTGCGCCAAGGAAATACTACACTGACGGCAACCGGCAGCCTGCCAATGACTGCGATTACTTCTCAAGCCTCTATCGGCTGGAACCTGGATGAAACCGAAATACCTCTGATGGATACAATAATCTTAGTAATGATCGCAGTGCTAATCGTTGCCCTCATCACTGCTTAAGCTCATCCTATAATGAATCGCGAACATTCCTTTACGAATCACCTGGACGAAGTACGCCAAGTCGTCGAGAGGATGGCCCAGCGCTGGAATTGCGGCTATGAACGCCGTGCGCTGTTAGTCATCGCCGCCGATGAGGAAATGCTGGCCACAATCGCCGACGAGCTTGACACACGGGCCGCTACCCCGGCCAGAGTGGCCATGATCGTTTTTGCTCACTGGAGTCCAAACCTATGCAAGTAAACTTATCACGTGCGATGATCGAGGTGCTTCATCATGCCTGCGAGGTCACGCTAACGCTCAATCAGGACACTATCCTCCCCGACCCGCAAAGCGCCTGCGATTACATTGTCTCAACGGATGAGGCGCTTGCTTTCCTGAGCGAATTGCTCAAAGAGACCCCAAGCAATCCCCAGTTGAAAGTGTAATGATAATAACCACAACACTCCAGGATGAGGTAGTGACCAATCTGGAGGCCAGAGGATTCCGCCGAGTACGACAGTTTGAAGTTGATGAGGATAATCCCCCATCCACTATTGTTCTTCTGGTCAAGTCCATCCGTTTCATCCAGTTCCATGCCGAAGTGGAGGCAGATGGAGCGGTGAACGGCATGGTACTTGGCGCCTACCTCAAGGATCTGAAACAACGCATCAACGAGACAATCACCAAGTAAACTAAAACAATGATACCGGAACGCTTCCGGCTTCGCGCCGTGAGCGAGGGCCAGCGCAATCAACTCCAGCAAATTTCCCGTGAGCCGAGGCCTAACTAGTCGAAGCGCTTTCGGGCCGCTTGGCGATCCTGGAGGCCGGCGCGCGTGCGTTTGCGACCGCGAGGGAGTTGAGCGGAGGTGAAACAATTTTGAACGGCGATTTGACCCCTCGCACCCCTGTGAGCCCCAAAACAACTTTCGCTTTCGGTGGCCAGAATCGTAATCTCCTGTTATGGCATTACCGCCATCGTCCGCTGAGGCGAAAGCAGTTTTGGTTTCTTTCGCTGCCGATGAGTTATTGCCGCTTGACCCTCGTATCTCCGAAGTTGAAGCGTCGACGTAACGCGGATAGTCTTTAGGCGCTGTGAGTCTAACTGAAATCTTGCAAGAGTTGCCAAAGCTTACTGATCATGAACGGGATGAGCTCTTGCTATATCTTCTGGAATGGAAGGACAGCTCTGATATCGAAGAAACGCCAGAGCTTCTCGCCGCCATCGACGAAGGGACCTGGTCAGCAGAAAACGAACCCATGAGTTCACTCGAAGACGTTAGAAAACGCCTGGAGGAAAAATGGGGTTGGAAATTAGGCTGACCAAGCGAGCCGAAGAAGATTTAAACGAGATATTTGCCTACATCGCTCAGGACAATCTCCAAGCTGCCGAACGCTTCGCTCAGAAATTGCTCAAGCGGACTGAGTTTCTCCGTGCCTTTCCGAAAGCCCGGCAAAACCTTCCGAAAGCGACCCAAGATCCGTCGTCTGGTTGAGGGCCAGATTTTGATTTTATAGGGTACTAGGCAGATTGGTGTAATTTTATACGCTAAGGACGGCCCTTTTTGGGCGACGACGCTGGCGGACGAGCTTTCGATCGAGGATATACTGGCCGTAGAGCACGACGTTATCCCACTCGATGGGGCTGACGTGTTCCAGCAGCGAGAGATCGATTCCATTGGCGACCGGGTCGCACTGACTGAGGACCCGGGAGATTTCCGACGCCTGCCAGTAGACGATGCACGCCAGGATCAGATTCAGGCAGCTGCAGGTGTTCATCTGCTCCCACAGCTCGCGGGCATTAATCCGGCCTCGCCGCCCGTAGAAGACGTCCCTGGCCAAGGCGTGGAGTTGCTCGACCTTAAGCAAGCCGCGCCGGATCCGGCGGCGCAATTCCGGCTCCGAGAGATACTGGAGGATGAACTCGGTCTTGAAGATCCGCCCGAGATCCCGATTGGCGCGGTAGAAACGGTTCTTGGCGCTAAAGCCTACCAGGCGTTTCAGGGCCACTGACGCCGTGACGTGGCCGGTCTTGAGCGAGGCGTAGAGCTGACCCATGCGGTCCCACTGCTCGGCGATCTGCTCGGTGTCGATGGTCTGGTCGGCGCGGCTGACCAAAAATGCAAGCGAACCGTAGTCGCAATTGGGATCGATCCGGTAGATGCGTTGGTGCTGGACTCCACGGATGCGCGGGCAGAAGCGCAAGCCCAGCATGGCGAAGGCGGCGAAGTTGATCTCGGTATAGCCGTGGGTGTCGGTGTAATGCTCTTCGATCTCGAGCTCGCTCTCGTTGTAAAGCAAACCGTCGAGTATGAAGGCAGCATCACGGTCGGTGCACTCAATCGGCAGGCTGTAGAAGGGGGCATAGTTATCGGCCACGAAGGTGTAAAACTCCAAGGCGAAGTCGCTGAATCTGGTGCTGTAGGTCTGCTGGAGGACCCGGCGGGGCAGCGAGAAGCGCTGCCCGTCGCTTGCGGCGGTCTTGCCTTCGCCCCATCGTGAGGAGGTGTCGAGGTCCGTGATTGCGCTCACCAATTCCGCCAAGGCGCTCCGCTGCGCCTCCTCGGTCAGATGCCAGTCTCCAATCCGCTTGAGCTGCTCGTAAGTGACGTCCGAGGTCAGCTGCGCCATCGTGTAGGCGCCAAGGTTGCAACCGTGCGCCATGACCGCGGCCAGCACGGCGATTGCTGGATCCTGGATAGTGGTCCCCAATTCTCGGCGTGGCGCGACCGCGCAACGCAGGCCGCCGCTCGGATCCTTTGTGCTTTCGACGCTGATCAGTTAGGCAGCCAGTCAGACGTCCTCAGCTCCTCTTCCCCCTCCTCCACTCTCCCCTCGCCCACTACCAAACGTTTCGCTGTCCTCTGACCGCTGACGTCGTCCGGCGAAGATTCCTTTCTGCGATTCCGGAGCTCTTCTGGGCGACGGCGAGAAACAAAGCATCCACAATATTTAGCTGAGCGATTCGCGCCGCAGCATTTTCTCCTGTGATGAGCGATTCCTCAACATTGGGGCAAAGTATAACATCTGATTCCTGGGCGAGAATTGACGTCCGGCAGTTGGTCACCGCAATGATCCTCGCGCCATTTCTTCTGGCCTGTCTCACTGCGTCAATGACGACCGCAGTTTGTCCGCAATGAGAAAATGCCACTGCTACATCCGTTTTCTCTAAAAGACATGCCGACATTAACATCATCTGGCTGTCATCAAAAACAGAGGCTCGCACGCCAATACGCAAAAATTTAAAGGCTGCATCGCGGGCGACTTGTGCGGACCCGCCAACCCCATAGAAATCCCGGAAGACAGAAGAGGAAAGATACTTCGCCGCTTTTTCAATAGCCGCTTGTTCGATTACCGCCAGATTTTGCTCCAGGGCTTTAATGGAGGCCTGAACTACCTTCTGGACAATATTTCCGGCCGAATCATTGGCGAATAGCTCCGCGTGCAGCTGAGTAGTTGGAAAGTTGTTGTACTCAGCAAGTGCCGATCTAAACGCCCGGAAACCGCTAAAACCGAGCTTCTTCGCGATCTTGACAACCATCGCCTCTGAGACGCGCATCTCGTCGGCAACCCACTTGAGCAATGTTTTCTCGCTAATGAACCGCTTTTTGAGGAGTGCCGTGACGACCCCGGCCTCCAACGCCGTCAATGTGGGTAGCAGCGAGCGAATTCGCAGGAGGATCCCGCTGATATCAGGCGGCGTTGGCTTCATTCCGTTTCCCCCACTCAACGGGCTCACCGCAGGGAAATCTCCCTGGACTGTTAATGCTGGGGTCGCTTCGACGAATTCCCGGGAACGAACAGGGTTTTGAACAAGAGACAAGGAGGGATAATTCATTTTGTAGCCCGAAAAATCGTTTAACTAATATATTAAGTCAAATACTAAAATAATAAATAATAAATTATTTAACCGCTTGCATAATTTTAGTGTTTGAATCAGTGTCACTTCGTGAGAACCAGGAGCAAAAGCCCGGTCGAAAATCGGGGTCCGACGATTCGGGATGTGGCCGATGCAGCGGGAGTTTCTACTGCTACCGTTTCAAATGTCCTGCGAGGGACCCGATATGTGGGACCAGACCTTCAGAAGCGCGTTCAGGAAGCGATTAATTCTCTGAGCTACACTCCCAACCAAGTGGCCGCCAGCTTGCGGGACCGTCGTACAAGAATCATCGGGGTGGCGGTTCCGGATATTACAACCGGGCTTTTCACAGAAATCGTTCGGCGCATTGAAAAGCGCGCTGCCTGTACTGACTACCAGATTATTCTTGCCGATTCTGAAGAAAATGTCTTAGCGGAGAGAGCAAGGATTGGAGCGCTGATCAAGCGCAAAATTGACGGATTAATCGTGATTCCATGCCATGACGACTCGCCGGTTCTCGAAGATCTCAGAAGAAGCGAGATACCGACAGTTCTTGTGGATCGTGCAGCCGAAGGCGCAATTTTTGACAGCGTGATGGCGGACAATTGTCTGAGTGCCCGTGAAGGGACGCGCCATTTGCTTTCCCTTGGACACCGCAACATTATGCTATTGGCGAGCGAGGCCGGCCTGCGCAACATTAAAGAACGCATTGAGGGATATCGCGAAGCTTTGAGAGAAGCGGGCATTTCAGATCTCGAGAATATCGTGGTCGCCGGAGCGAACGAAGCCGACTTTGTCAAGCCAGCGCTTGAACAACTTCTGCGAAATGAATCCAGACCCTCCGCCCTGTTCGCAGTAACGCAGAAAATGACCGTCGGAGCACTTCAAGTGGTTGCCGAAGCCGGGCTTATTATTCCGAAAGACATTTCGTTTTTAGCGTTCGACGATTGCGAGTGGTTTCGGGCAATGAGGCCGTTTCTCTCCACTGTCAGCCAGCCAGCCGAAGATTTTGCCGATCAGGCTTGGTCGATGCTTATGGCACGCCTCAATAATGACCGCTCCCCCACGTTCCGTAAAGAGGTGCACTGCACACTGATTGTGCGTGAGTCAACGGTCCAATACCATGCGCCACCAGGAGGGCTGGCTACCGGAGCAATTAGGGGCGCTTGTTAAGAGGCCGGCCCGAGAAAGCGGGAATCTTCGTTGGCTCGACCATAGACTATCCTTCTCCTAAATGAGCTCGAAAGTCGACGAGTTCCAGCCAACACCTGTAGACTCCGCTCCTTACTAATCTGAAAATAGGAAAGTCACGGGGACCTTAATAAGTTCCTTCGCGAGCGTCCCTATGTCCGAGTCTCGCTGCTTTGAGCAAAAAGGTACAAACGCCGGAGAACAGTGCAAAATCGGCATCATGAAATTCAACGCAGTCTTCCAGGTTTAGGGAACCGCCGTTAGCGGAGTTACAGAATGGGCGGCCGCGGCCGCCCATCGTATTTTAGCCTTCCCAAATCACCAGCAAGTATATCCGCCGTCGACGACGAGATTGCTTCCGGTGAAATAACTGCTCGCATCGGATGCAAGATACACCACGGCGGTCGCGACCTCGCGCGGTTCGCCGAGGCGGCCCATTGGCGTGAATTTAAGCCAGTCCGCATGCCATTCCGGATTGGCAATTTCCGACTTTGTCATCTCCGTGCCGATGTAACCGGGAGAAACGCTGTTGACGCGGACACCACGCTTTGCCCATTCTCCGGCAAGCGATTTTGTTAGCATGATCACACCAGCCTTGGAGACGTTATAGGCCGATTGTGGCTGCGGCGTATTTGAGATAATACCGGACATCGACGCTGTGTTGATAATGCTCCCTTTGCCCTGTTCGAGCATCACTTTGCCGAATTCCCGGCAACAGTAGAAAACGGCGTGCAAGTTAATATTGATAACCTTGTGCCAGTCTTCATCGCTGCATTCCTCCGACGGCGCATTGATCGCGATTCCGGCGTTGTTAAATGCGATATCGATCCGGCCATGCTTCGATCGGACTTCCGTTGCCAGTCTGCTGACTTCGTCTGATCGGGTCAAATCCGTGCGCACGAAATCGGCATCCAATTCTTTGGCTGCCTTTTCGCCGGCTTCCGCGTTGATGTCTACGATAACGATCCTTGCACCGTTCTCTTTTAGGGCCTTGGCGGTCTCTAGCCCGATTCCGCGTGCGCCTCCCGTAACGATTGCAACTCGACCATCCAAGGGGGTTAGGGGGGAGAAGCTCATAGATTTAATAGAGAATGAAAATCAATTCGGTGAAGGAAGCCAAAATTGGGCATGAGAGCTGCTACCGGCACCCCTACTGGTTGTTGGGGTTGCTACGCGCAATAGCTTTGGTCAAGTTCAGCGAGACCGGCTCGCAGCGCACAGCCGAGCCGGCCTCCGTTCAAATTAAGTCTACTTCAAGTAGCCGGCTTGTTTGACGGCTCGCTCAACCGCAGCCTGACTGTCTTTTAAAGCCTGATCGACAGACATCTTACTGGCCAACACTCCCGAGATATTCTGGGCCACTACGCTGCCGAAAGACTGAAACTCCGGGATGCCCACAAACTGGATGCCGGTGTATGGCACCGGCTTAATGCAGGGGTTGGTCGGGTCGGCCGTCTGCAAGGCTTTTAAGGTCACGAGGGCAAAGGGGGCCGCTTTTTGATAGTCCGGGTTGTCGTAGGTCGACTTGCGCGTGCCCGGCGGCACCGTGGCCCAACCCTCATCCTCGGCTACCAGCTTGATGTAGTCCTTGGAGGTGGCCCACTCGGCAAAGCGCTGGGCGGCTTCGGGCTGCTTGGACTTTTGGGGGATGGCAAAGTCCCAGCTCCACAGCCAGCGCGAGCCGTTGGGCGTCACGGCAATGGGCGCGTTGGCAAAGGCCACTTTGTCAGATACCTGCGACTGGCTTTTGTCGTATAAGGGGCCCGCGCCTGAAGTAGCGTCGATCCACAGGGCCGCCTTGCCGCTGGCAAACAACGTCAGGTTTTCATTGAAGCCGTTGGCGCTGGCTCCCGGTGGCCCGTCGGCTTTCATGAGGTCCGCGTAAAACGTAATGGCTTTCTTCCACTCCGGGGTATCGATGGTGGGGTTCCATTTTTCGTCAAACCAGGTGCACCCAAAGGTGTTGAGGAGGGTGTCGACATAGGCCATGTTTTCGCCCCAGCCCGGTTTGCCCCGCAAGGTGATGCCGTAAATGCCTTTGGCTTTGTCAGTCAACGCGTCGGCAAACTTCTTAATGTCGTCGTAAGTGGGCTGCTCTGGCATGG
>JBAUZZ010000184.1:0-30789 GCA_049585495.1 Chthoniobacterales bacterium
ATTTCATGGTGTGCAGTAATCAAATCATGGCCAACAAATCTACGCAAGTCGCAGGCAGACAGGCGACAACGAAACGTTCTTAACAGCGGTCAGCCGGCCGATAGTCGGAGGGCACATTTACCTCCGGTCATTAGAGAAAATTTCGCACCAGGTCAAGATCAGCGAAGAAGAACCAGCGACAAAGGAGACTCAGCCTATGAGAGCGAAATGCAAGTCTTGGCGAAGAAGGCAAGATCCGCAGCTATATCAGGACAGCATGGCGGAGCCGCAAGCAAACGTGATTCCTGTCAATGAGGTGATCGGGGGTCAGCGTAACTAAGGAATGACGGTAGGGCGAATCCGCCGCGGCGGATGAGCCTAACCCGCAATGCTGTTAGCCCCTTGAGGCTCATTTGTCCCGCTTCACGGGACGAATTCGCCCTACCGTTTTCAGCAGCAAAAATCCTCGCGGAAATGCAAGATTCTTATGAATAGAACTTTAGAGGACTCAAAGGTGATCTGCTCGCTAACAACGCTCCAATTGGCCGCCAAGCAAAGAGACCACTTGGCGGACTTGGTCCTCCCGACCCATTCGGTTCTGAACGGTCTTACAAGCATGAAGAACCGTGCCATGATCGCGCCCGCCAAAAGCATCACCGATCTCATTGAGCGACGCCTTGGTGTGGCAACGCGACAAATACATCGCGACCTGACGCGGAAAAGCGATATTGGCCGGCCGCCGTTTGCTTGTCATGTCGGCCAGTCGCACATCGAAGTGTTCCGCAACCTTTTTCTGGATCTGGTCGATTGTGACCGTTTTCTTTGCCTCTTCCTGCAGGATATCCCGAAGCAGCTGTTCCACCGACTCGCGGCAAACTTCTCGGCCACTCAGGGAAGCATATGATGCGACTCGCATCAGGGCGCCTTCCAGTCTTCGAACGTTACTCCGAACCCGTTGGGCGAGAAATTCGATCACTTCAGGAGCAAGTTGAACGTGCAGAGCCTGCGCTTTTTTGCGAAGGATCGCCATCCTGGTTTCGATATCCGGGGGCTGGAGTTCTGCCGTCAGGCCCCATTCAAACCGGGAGACGAGCCGCTGCTCCAGGTTGTTGATTTCACTGGCCGGACGATCGCTGGACAGAACGATCTGCTTGCGGCCGTCGAACAGCGTGTTGAAGGTGTGGAAAAACTCTTCCTGCGAACGCTCCTTGCCCGAGAGAAAGTGGATATCGTCGATCAGAAGAACGTCGGCCTGGCGATACCGCTTCCGAAACTTGACCAGGGTGTTGTGCTGAATGGCGTCGATGAACTCGTTCGTGAAACGTTCGCTGGAAAGATACATCACTTTGAAGGCTTTTTTCCGATCGACCACTTGCTGCCCCACCGCCTGCATTAAGTGCGTCTTGCCAAGGCCCACTCCCCCGTAGATGAACAGGGGGTTGTAGGTTTTCGCCGGCGCCTGGGCGACGGCCAGCGCCGCAGCGTGGGCGAATTGATTGTTTGAACCTACGACAAACGTTTCAAACGTATTCCTCGGGTTCATCCCATGGTTCGTCGATGTCTCAGCCCCTTTGTCCGCCGCGCCGTTTTGGGCCGGCTCGGCAACCTGCTGCAGCCGTGGTTCGGGAGCAGCCGGATGTTTGCCGTTATCCGAGATCCGGAACTTAACCTCTCGAGCACTTCCTAACACCCCGAGCGTCGCCGATTGAACAAGGTTGAAGTAATTGCTCTCAATCCAGAGCTGGTAAATCGTGTTGGGCACTTGCAGGGTTAGCGACATTTCGTCCGTGTGGACCAGTTCGATCGACGTAAACCAGCGCTGAAATGCGTCCGTGCTCACATGGGGCCGAATACCGTTGGCAATCTCCCCCCAGATGCGTTTCAAGTTCTCATCCATAAGCAACTTATGCACACAGCTTTGTTACGAATCCGTTGCCTCTACCCTGTTCTCGCGCTCTCGTGCCGCGAGAAGAGGGAAGACCACCTTACTCTTAATTAGGGGAACAATTTATGCTCGGAGCGGCTCAAGTTACACCAAACGAGGCCTTTACGACCGCAGGGCAGTTCTCCGAGTTAAGTATGCCCATCACTGAGACTAGTTGTACCGGGATCCGCCTTTCGCCAATCGACCGAAGAGATCCCTTGCCCAACATAATTGTTCACAGGTTATTCACACCTACCCACCACTTTCCCGTCGAGCGAAGATGAGGATAGTGTTGGCGGCAAGCCTCAGCAAGCGAAAAGTCGCCGCGAACGATGAAATATTTTCCTTGTTAATATCAACTTAGGCTTGACGGATTTGTCTCTCTTTGCTCAACCCGGTTTTTACTTGATCCTCCCAGTTTGCCACGTGTTGCTCTGCCATGACAATCCGATCGGTCGGCGTTGGAAAAAGCCAGCTAACAGCAAAGCAGAATAACGTACCCACCAGCACATACCAGGGCCAGGCAATCGTCGGCCACCAAGCTGGGAGCCAACTACTAACTGTCCAGTCCTGGTAGACGAACTGCCTGCTACTAAGAAATGTACTAAGATCGAATCCCGGCAAGCTAACTCTCCCCAAGACGCCGACCGCCCCGATCCCAACTAACATTCCGATCACATTGGTGATATCCCGCCCCCGCGTCTTCGTCAACATACCCAGCAGAAACACACCCAAGAGCGCTCCGTAGGTGTACCCCAAACTCCCAATAGCAATGGGAATTATCGTAAGTCGGGAATCTCTCAAAACTGCGGACGCGGCCATGGTCGCCACCCCCACCATGACGGCGCCAAACCCGACCGTCGCCGCCCGAGCCGCATAGATAGCTGAACGGTCACCTTCGCCCCGTTTCACATAGGCCAAAAAAAAATCCTTGGTGAAACTTGTCGCCAGCGCGTTCAGCGCCGCTGAGGTCGATCCCATCATGGTCGCGAAAACCCCGGCGACGATCAAACCGCGGAGCCCGATTGGCATCTGCGTAACGATGTAATAGGCAAATACTTCATTGTCCGCGGCCGGAAGATTTGGGTCAGGTTTAATCTGATAATAAACGGATAGCAAAATGCCGACTAACAAAAAGGAAGCTGCGATGGGCAAATCAGCCAGCCCGCTCAAGATCAGGGATAACTGCGACTTGCGAAAGTTGGGCGCCGTTAGCATTCGTTGGACCATATCTTGATCTGTGCCGTGGGTTGCCATGGTCAGGAATGTCGAAGCAATTATGGCAGTAAACAGAGTGTATGGTTCTGCTAACATCTTAACGATCGCCGGCCAGAACCCTCGGCTGAAATCCAACCCCAGTTGGAAGACCAAGGGAAAGCCCCCTAACTTCTCACCAATGGTGTGGAAACCGCCTGGAATCTGGGTAACTAACAATACAATCGCGACCAATACCGAACTCAACATCAGGGTCGCCTGAATGAAGTCGGTCCACACGACCGCCTTTATTCCTCCCACGGCGGTATAGACCGTCGTCAGCACTGTGACAAAGAGTACCCCGTAAAAGTAAATCCCGAGATTCACCGGGAACTCCGGAAATAGATATTCCCAGACAACTTTAATAATGACTCCGCCCAGATAGAGCCGCACCCCGATTCCGAGGACTCTCGTAAAAAGAAAAATCGCGCTCGCCAGGTTCTTCGTCCAGGGTCCGAACCTGATATTCAAAAACTCGTAGATGCTCTGTACTCCATATTGATAATAGGGCCGGATGAAAGTGAAGGCGATGATCACGCGGGCCAGAACCGTGCCGATGGCCAGTTGACCATAGATAAAGCTCCGGGTTTTGAATCCTTCCGCCGGCGTTCCCAGAAACGTCGCAGCGCTTGTTTCAGCGGCAACAATTGACGCCAGTACAGCCCACCACGGGATAGAACGTCCCCCCAGGGCAAACTCCGTCAGATTGCGATTTCGCCGTCCGGCCCAGAGGCCAATACCGACGATCCCGAAAAAGTAGATGAGGAGGACGACGCCATCGACGAGCAGATGAGCCGGTCGAATCGCGGGATTTAACATCTCTGAGGAACGGTGGACGGTGGATTCATACGGGGACCGCGACCGCGGCCGGCTTAGCCGAAAGATCTTTGACCAGGACGCGCGAGTTTCTTCCACTCATTTCGTACCTGGCTCTTCGCGCCCGGGGCAGAATTTCCGGATCCGCTTCAACAAATCCACCCTTTTGCTGGAGATAGACGAAGGCCTGAGTCGAAAGGGCAATGAGCTTGGAAAAGCCACGCTGCCGGGCCAGGTTTTCCACAAACGACATCAATTTTCGCCCCAAGCCCTGATTTTCCGAGGAACGGCTGACGTAAAGACAAGCAAGTTCGGCCATCTTTTCCTCCGGGTAGGAAAACATCGCCACGCATCCAACGATGTGTCGGTCGATCTCGAGTACCCAATAGGCATCTAAATCCGCGACGATCTCGGCCCGCTCGCGGCGGACGAGCTCCTCACTTTGAATCGATTGCTGGATCAGAGAGACGACCGCGCGCACATCCTTTTTATACATGCGCCGGATTTGCTCATATTCGTTGGAGTAAACCATCGTTCCGACCCCTCCATTGCTGAAGACCTCAGCCAAGAGCGCCTCGTTGATGTTTCCATTGAGCAGATGGACGCGCGGAATCCCATATCGGCAGGCACGAACGGCGTGCTCGAGTTTGGAAAATAAACCCGGTGGCAACTGGGTTCGGCGTTTCTTTAGAATCTCTTCCAACTCAACGGCCAGCAGGTACCCGACCCGTTGGCCGCCGACAACGATTCCCTCGTAAGGTGAGAGGTAGATCAGTTTCGCGGCATTTAGGGCTTCTGCGACCTCCAAAGCCACAAGATCCGAATTGACGCGAAAGGTCCGTCCCTCTCCGTCGAAGCCAAGCGGAGGAATTACCGGCACAATCTGTTCCTTCAAGAATAGCTCGAGACTTCTGGTATCAACCTTCTCGACTTTTCCGGAATATTGGTAATCGACTCCATGGAGAATCCCCGTTGGGTGGGCAATGATGCAGTTTGCATAAGCCGCTCGCAAGTCGACTTGGGTGAGCCCTTCCATAACCTCGTTCGTCAGGCGCATTGCGACGTTAATCGACAGCTGCAGCGTTCGTTCGTCGACTACACCGCTGCCATCAGCGTTTGAGATCGCAACCCCTTGCTCCGCGCCTGCCTGCTCAATTTGCCAGCCGGCTCCGTGGACCAGCACAACCTTGATGTTCAACGAGCGCAGTACCGCTATGTCCAAAAGAATGTTGGAGAAGTTTTCGGATGCGAGGATTTGGCCATCGACGGCAATAACGAAGATCTTTTCTCGAAATCGCGTGACGTACTGCAGGATACCGCGAAGTTCCGGTAGTTTCATGTCCTGGATAGAATATCCTTCTCGTTTAACGTTTCACGGCGCAAGTTTCACGAGAATAATCTCAGTTCGCGATGAAGCGCTCCTCTGAGCCGGCAACTAGTTCGTTCAAGCGCTCGAGGGTCAGTTCCTCGGCGCTTTTGACAATCAGGTCGGCTGCTGAGAGTTCTTGCCGCTCGCTGAATCGATTGGGGATCGCCACGACCGAGAGCCCGGATCGTTTTGCGGACCGGCATCCTGGCTCGGAATCCTCCAGCGCGACCGTAAACGCGGGATCCACGCGGAGCGTTTGAGCGGCCTTGAGATAAATATCTGGCGCTGGTTTGGGACTAAGCACCATGTCACGGGTTATGACCACGTCGATCAAATCCCGCAGGCCGAGACGGACGAGCCCTTGCTCGACCCAGCCCGTCCCCGAGTTGCTGGCGACTCCGAGCGGCAGTTTGTTTCCTTTAGCATCACGCATCAGGTTCGCGATGCCGGAGAGCGCGGGCGCCTGGAGCGTGAGTTCCCAGTTCCTGGCGTCTCGTTTCGGTGCGAGCTCCGTCCAATCGACTTTTCTACCTAGCAACTTCTCAAGATGCAGTGCCGGATCAAATCCCCCGACATAACCGGTTGCATGGGTCCAATCCTCCAACCTTAACGCCTGGCCAAATTCCTGGTAAAGCTCCTGCCAGCTGATAAAGCCGGGTGTTTCCGTGTCTACGATAAGGCCGTCGAAATCAAAAATGAGCGCCTGAAGAGTCATCTCTGTCGAGTTGAAGTTTCGGAGATATGCATAGACACGATTTCGGACTGCTTCAGCCAAAGCTGCTCCGCCCGGCTAACGAAGAGTGATTGCGTAGCCCAGATGTAGAGGGCCGCGAAACCAGTTAGGAGACCCCACAAAAAAACAGAGTGGCTAACTCCAAAGCGTGTCGCCAGCGCCCCAATCATCAAGCCGCCCAGAGGAAAACCGCCTTGAAAACACAGACCATACCAACTCATGACCCGTCCCCGTTTATCCTCCTCAACCAGGTTCTGAATCAAGGCATTAGAGGAGGTGATGAACGTCACGCTGCCCATGCCCGCGACAAAGAGACTCACCATCGCGAGCGCAACATTGTTCGACATCGCGTAAACAAGCATCCCGGCAGCCAGGAGGCTAACACCCATCAGCATACCGCGAGCGAGTTGCCGGATACCGGTACGCGAAGCGGTACGCAAGGCGCCGGAGATCGAACCCAACGCGGAGGCGGCCATGAGCCAACCGAGGAGATGGGCATCGCCGCGGAAAACGTCCCTGGCAAAAGCGGGGTTCATCACTGCGTATGACATTCCAAACAAGCTAACCCATCCAAGGGTTAGCATCAGCGTTCGAATCGGCCTAGTACGAATCGAGTACAGCATCCCGGTCTTGAGGTCTTCAAGAACCGGTCGAGGCTTTGCTTCGAACTGCTGAGGTCGCACCCGCATAGCGAAAACGGCGCACAACACCCCAACATAGCTGATTGTGTCGATGAGAAAGCAGGCTCCGGCGCCGAGGGACGAAAGAATCATCCCACCCAGAGGCGGACCGAGCATCCGGCCAAGATTGAACATCGTCGAATTCATGCCAATGACGCCCGGCAGGTCCTCTCGTTTCTCGGCAATCTGACTGACCATCGCCTGGCGCGTTGGCAAATCGAACGCGTTCACGAGCCCCTGAAACACGCTCAATACCAGAACGAACCAGATGTTGAGGGTGTGCGTGAATGCTAAAACCGTAAGGGCCAGGCTCTCCAACAGCGAGAGTAACTGGGTCGCGATCAGCAAACGCCGACGGTCAAGCCGATCGACCCAGACTCCGGCGAAGGGGCTGGCGATGAGTGTTGGAGCCTGACTCGCCAAGGCCAAGGCTCCAAGCATCAGCGGCGAGTTCGTCAGCACATACACCACCCACGAGAGGGCGGTAAAGGTCATAAAGGTGCCGATCAGGCTGATGAGCTGACCGCTGAAATAGAGCCGGTAATTTCGATTTGAAAATGGAGCAAGGAACGCGGGCCGCATCAGATCGGAACAGCATATAGCAGATAGCAAATCGCAAGTGCCCGCTTACCACGGGTATTTCCGGATGAGGTATCTGCGGTTTGCTATTTGCGATCGTCGCCCGAGGCAGCGTAGGCGACGTCAAATAGCTCACTATCCGCAAAAAATCTCTTTATCTCCGCTGCGGCGTTTGCCGGGCTGTCCGAGCCATGCACGACATTTGTCATGGCATCCTTGCCATAGTCCCCGCGAATTGTGCCGTTCGGTGCTTTCCGCGAGTCAGTAGGTCCCATGAGATCACGGACTTCAGCTACGGCATTCTGCCCGGCGAGTGCCAACGCGATCACTTGACTCGATTGCATGAATGACCTCAAGGCTGGGTAGAACGGTCTGTCGGAAACATGGGCATAGTGCTCGGCTAAAACCTGATCCGAGAGAAGGATCATTTTGCAGCCGATGATTTCCAAACCGGCTTGCTCAAAACGTTTGACGACGTCACCACAATGGCGAGCAGCTAGACAATCCGGCTTGAGCAACACAAGAGTCGTTTCTCTCATAATTTGACCTTTCGTCTTCGCACGAAGCCAGATTTTTGCAACCCGGAGGAGAAAATCTGCATTCTCGCGCTCGCTCAGAGCCGCGAAATTAGTAGCTCCCGCTGGAAGTGCAACTCCATCGGGAGATCCTTGTGCAACCGAATAAACAGCTCATCCTGGGCCATCACTTCCTTCTTCCATTCCTCGACGTCAACGGCCAGAGCCTGCTCTAGCTTGGTCTTGTCGTAACTCATTCCCTCCAGATCGATATCGTCCGCAGATGGCATCCATCCGACCGGAGTCTCATCGGCCCCGACGCGGCCACGGCATCGATCAACGATCCATTTCAGGACCCGCATATTTTCCCCGAATCCCGGCCAGAGAAATTCCCCTTCCGCTCCCTTGCGAAACCAGTTCACCTGAAAAATCTTCGGCGGCCGCTTGATTAACTTCCGCATCTTCAACCAGTGGCCGAAATAGACGCCCATGTTGTAGCCGCAAAATGGCAACATCGCCATCGGATCGCGGCGGACCTGACCAACTGCACCGGTTGCCGCAGCAGTCGTCTCCGATCCCATCGTCGCCCCGATGAAAACCCCATGAATCCAATTAAAGGCTTGGAACACCAATGGCATCGTTGTAGCCCGGCGACCACCGAAGATGATGGCGCTGATCGGCACGCCGGTCGCGTCGTTCGCCGCCGGATCCATCGCTGGATTGTTGTCCATCGGCGCACAAAAGCGACTGTTGGGATGAGCTGCCTTCTCCCCCGAATCCTTCTTCCAGGGCCGACCTCGCCAATCGATCAGAGGTTCCGGCGGTGGTTCATCCTTGCCCTCCCACCAGATTTCCCCGTCCGGGGTTATCGCGACATTGGTGAAGATCGTATTCCTTTTCATCGACTCCATGGCGTTCGGGTTCGACCTGTAGCTGGTTCCTGGAACCACTCCGAAATAACCCGCTTCCGGATTGATCGCCCAGAGCCGGCCACCGGCGCCGGGTTTCATCCACGCAATGTCATCGCCCACGGTCCAGATTTTCCAACCCTTGAACCGTTTTGGCGGAATAAGCATGGCAAAATTTGTTTTACCGCAGGCACTGGGAAACGCTGCCGCTACGTATGTCTTTTCGCCTTCGGGATCTTCCACGCCCAGGATTAGCATGTGCTCGGCCATCCAGCCCTCTCGCCGTCCCAAATAGGACCCGATTCGCAGACTGAGACACTTCTTTCCCAGCAACGCATTGCCTCCGTAGTTCGAGCCAACCGAGATGATCGTATTGTCCTGCGGGAAATGAACGATCAAGCGGCGCTCGGGGTTCACGTCCAACACGCAGTGCAGTCCTCGATTAAAATCCTCGGCATTACCCAGGTGTGCGTAAGCAACTCCTCCCATCCGGGCCATCACGCCCATGCTAAGGACAACGTAAATCGAGTCTGTTAATTCGATACCGACCTTCGAAAGCGGCGAACCGGGCGGTCCCATCAAGTATGGCACCACGTACATGGTACGGCCGCGCATTGCCCCATCGGCCAAGTTGTAAAGTTTGCGATACATCTCGGCCGGCGGCGCCCAATGGTTCGTAGGGCCGGCTTCTTCCTCAAGCGGAGTGCAGATGTAGGTGAATTGCTCGACCCGAGCCACGTCGTTTGGGTTCGACCGATGATAATAGCAGCCCGGCCACTTCTCCTGATTTAGCGGGGTAAGAACTCCCTGCTGGACAGCCTCGCGAGTAAGAAAATCTTTCTCGGCGTCTGATCCCTCGCACCAAAAGATGCGATCCGGATGACACAGCGCCGCCATTTTTTCGACCCAGGCAGTGACCGCCGGGTGATCCGTATTCCTGGCCCCGATGTTCGATTGGCTCATAAATGTAGGAAGCGCGATTGACGAAAAGCTAGCCTAGCGCCGGCGACCTTGCGCGGCCAATGACTTTTGAGATTAATCTATTTCAATGAGGCGCCCGCTGCCGAAATCCGCCACGCGAAAGCACGTCACCGTCCGGATCGATGAAATCGCCTTCGGTGGAGCCGGCGTCGGTCGGCTTGACGGGAAAGTCGTGTTCGTACCGTTTACGATTGATGGCGAGCGCGTTGACGTCCGGCTGACAGAGGAACATCGGAGCTTGAACCGGGCCATCGTGGCGAAAGTGTTGGAGCCCTCAATTCACCGATGTCATCCACCCTGTCGGTATTTCGGAGCGTGCGGCGGTTGTGACTACCAGCACATCACCTATTCTCATCAGCTCCAAATCAAGCAAAAACAGGTCGAACAGGCAGTTCATCGGATTGGAGGCTTGCGAGAAGTCGAGGTCCTCCCAACGATCCAGAGTCCGAAGCCATTCGGCTTCAGAAATCGGATTACGGTTCATTCCGACGGAAAGGCGATTGGATTCTTTGCGAAGCACAGCCGGGTCGTTCTGGATATTGATTTCTGCGCGATCGCAACGGACGAGGTGAATCGGCTCTTGGCGGAGCTGAGGCGCAGGAGAATGCACCACAAACAGCACAAGACTCTGCGTGGAAACGACAAAGTCGCTACCTTCACGCAGACCAATGACGAGGTAGCGCAGCTCCTGCTCCGGGAAGTGGCGTCTAAGGTGGTAGGCCCGGTCATCATCGACGCATTTTGCGGCACAGGTTTCTTTGCGCATGCCATTGCTCCGAGCGTCGACCAAGTCGTCGGCATCGAATGGAACAAGGCAGCGGTCGCAGTAGCGCGCGCCGCTGCACACCCAAACGAATTCTACCTTTGCGCAGACGTCGGCGAAGTGCTCGCCGAAGTCCTTCAACGCTATGTTCCTCAAACGCTCTTGCTCGATCCGTCGAGCGGCGGGCTCGATTGCAAAGTGGTTGACCAGGTCCTCCGGAACCGCCCGGCGAAGGTGATTTACGTTTCTTGCAATCCGCCGACTTTCGCCCGAGATCTCAAGCGCTTCTCCGAAGGCTATTTGGTCAAATCGGTCCAGCCCCTGGACATGTTCCCCCAGACCGCGGAGATTGAAGTCCTTGGGGTCTTGGAGAGAAGGAGCTAGGAGCTAGGAGCCAGTAGACAGTAGACAGTAGACAGTAGACAGTAGACAGTAGACAGTGGGCAGTGGTCGGTAGAGGGAGTGTCTGAGGCCAAGCTGGATCGTTACGGTGTTCTTCACTCGGAGCTCTTGTCTCCAGGCCATGCTCTCTGCCTGCTGCCCGCTATCAACTGTCAACTGTCTACTCTCTACTCATTCCTGACTCCTTCAGATCCCCCAGCGCTTCAACATCTCGTCAACCTTCGCGCGGACGCGCTCGTCCATCCGAACTAATTCGGGCCAATCGCGCGGGTAGCCTTCCCCTGGGAGCTTTCGGGTAGCGTCCAAGCCCATGTGAGAGCCGATATTCGGTGTTGTTGGAGCGTGATCCAGGCTATCGGACGGATTTTTGGTAAACGTTGTATCGCGCTGCGGATCCGTATTTGCGCAGAGGCGAAATAACACTTCGCTGGTGTTCCGCACGTCACAATCCGCGTCGACCACGACGATGTATTTCGAGAACATCATCTGGCCCATACCCCACAGGCCATGCATGATCTTGAACGCCTGATAGGGGTATTGTTTTCGGATACTCACGAAGACGAGGTTATGAAAGACACCTTCAGCCGGCAGCGCCATATCCACGATCTCCGGGAAATTCATTTTGAATACAGGCAAGAAAACCCGCACGCTGGCATCGCCAAGATAGAAGTCCTCCATCGGAGGGATACCGACAATCGTCGCCGGGTAAAAGGCTTCCCGGCGATGCGTAATAGCGGTCAAATGAAACACCGGATACTTATCCAGAGGGGTATAAAAGCCGGTGTGGTCGCCGAACGGGCCTTCATCCCGCAGCTCGCCAGGTTGCACGAATCCCTCAAGTACGAAATCGGCATCAGCCGGTACCTCCAGATCGCTGGTCTCGCATTTGACTAACTCGACCGACTTCTTCCGAACAAATCCGGCAAACAAAATTTCATCCAACCCATCCGGCAACGGGGCTGTCGCAGCAAACGTGTAGGCCGGATCGCCGCCCAGACAAATCGCGACCGGCATCGGCTCGTTGCGTTCGTAGTAGCGTTTCCCATGGCGCGCGCCAACCTTGTGAACCTGCCAGTGCATCCCCGTTGTACGCCGATCAAAGACCTGCATCCGGTAGACGCCGACATTTCGCTGGCCGGTGTCCGGGTCGCAGGTGTAAACATTTGGCAACGTAATAAAGCGTCCTCCGTCCTTTGGCCAACACCACAGGACCGGTAAATCGTCTAAAGAAAACGCAGAATTCTCTTCAAGGCGATGAATCACCTCTTTGCAGGGACCGTCGGATACTTTCTTCGGGCGGGCATGAAGCAGGTCGATTCCCTGCCGCAGCAAAGCCCACCCCTCGCCGATCGAGGTTGGAGGTTTCGCTTTCAGAATCAGCTGCATTTGATGCGCCAGGTCATCGACCGACTCCAAGCCTAACGCCAACGCGATACGTTTGTCCGAGCCCATCGTATTGATGGCGACAGGGAATCGTGATGGGCGGCCATCAATAGTTGGATTCTCAAACAGCAGGGCTTTCCCGCCCCCGGGCGCCTTCATCTGGCGATCAGCGACCTCCGTAATCTCCAATTCGGTTGCAACCGGTTCGGCCACTCGGATCAGCTCGTGAAAGCGATCAAGCTCTTCGACAAAATCTCTGAACGAGCGGTGAGACATGGGAGTATTGAGTTCCGAGTTCCGTGTTCCGTGTTTCGTGTTACAAAGTCGCTGGTCCGCTTCGCGGGATCTATAGCCGTCGGCTTTACCGCGCGGCCCGGGTACAATGATTCTTGCTGGTAGCTGACAGCAAGTTGGTATTGACCCATCTGCCCTCGCAGCTGGAAGCTCCGGCCATTCCACTCCCCGGCCTTCCTCGACCCCGAACTACGGGAGACGGACCTTCCAGGTGCGGAACCCGAAACTTCAAACTCGGAACGCAGAACTCAAAACTCATTGGATATATTCCCATCCGGTCAACCGGCTGCCTTCAAAAAATGCCGCTTTATACGGAATTTCAACGCTGACGAAGCTGCTAAAATATGGGCCGCCGATCGGTCCATAAAACGGGAAGCCACCCCAATCTAGACCATATGTAGGGCCGTTCAATTCGCTCAACCCAGGTGCAACGACGAGAAGTCGTGGTGGCTTAGGGGGTTGCGCGACCTTCCGGGGCGGGTAGCTTAAACACGTGGAAGATCGATTCGGTCATCGCATTAGCTACCTTAGAATCTCAGTTACGGACCGCTGCAATGAGAGGTGCCTCTATTGTATGCCGCAAGAGCTGCAAGAATGGCTTCCGCACTCCGAGATTTTGACCTACGACGAAATCGCCCGCCTGGCGCGAGTTGCTTCAAATCTAGGGGTGACCAAACTCCGCGTCACCGGAGGTGAACCGCTAACACGGCGCAATGTTCTGGAGCTTTTTCGCCAGTTGAGCCAGATCTCAAAAATCCGAGATATTGGGGTATCGACCAATGGCTCGCTCCTGGCAAAGCCGGTAGAGACCGGCGAAACTCTAGCCCAAGTGCTGGTGCGGCTGCGCGTTCGGAGTGCGAATATTTCACTCGACACACTAGATCGGGAAACGTACCGGCAGATCACCGGGCGCGACTTCCTGGAGAGTACGCTGAAAGGAATCCAGGCAGCAAAGACTGCCGGATTTGAGAAGGTCAAACTGAACACCGTCCTTATGCGCGGCCGCAACGAGGAAGATCTCCTGTCGCTCGTGCACTACGCGCGGAAAGAGGACCTTCTGTTGCGGTTCATCGAGTTGATGCCAGTGACTACCTCCGACGTTCTAAGCGACAAGAATTTTCTCCCGGTCGCAGAGGCCCGCCGAATAATCGAGCGAGAATTTGGGTCGCTGATTCCTGAGCCTGAGTTCAAGACAAACGGCCCGGCAGTCTACTACCGGTTCCAGGATTTCCCACAGCGTGTTGGCTTTATTGGTGCGATGACGGACCTCCATTTCTGCGAGGCGTGCAATAAGCTGCGGCTTACTTGCGATGGCAAGTTGCGTCCTTGCCTCGGAAGTCATCTTGAATTCGATATTAAATCCCCGATGCGCCAAGGCGCCTCAGACAGTGAGCTTGAGCGATTCATTCTCCAGGTTGTCGAACGCAAGCCGGAGCAGCACGAGTTTCGATCTAACTACCAGCCGGGTCGTAAAATGGTCGCGATCGGAGGATAGTTCATGGAGGAGGGATTTTCTCACGTTGCGGAGGATGGCTCCGTGAAAATGGTGGACGTGTCCCGGAAGTCTAGCGTGCGCCGGGTAGCTGTTGCCGAAGGCGAGATCAGGCTTCAGCCGAGCACTATCGAACGAATTAACTCCAACCAGATCGCCAAGGGCAACGTTCTGGCAGTGGCGCGAGTGGCCGCGATTCAGGCGATTAAGCGGACCGGTGAACTCATCCCGCTTTGCCATTCACTGCCAATTCAGCACGCCGAGGTCGACTTCGTTGATGGAGCTGCGGCCTTGCAGATCCGGTGTCAAGTAACCACCACGGCTCGGACCGGCGTAGAAATGGAAGCTCTGATGGGGGTCAGTGTTGCGGCCCTCACTATTTATGATATGTGCAAAGCCGTCGACAAATCGATGGTCATCTCCGCAATCCGTTTGGTGTCGAAAACGAAAGAACCTTTATGACCCAGTTCACCGTCGGTGTCATCACCATTTCTGACCGTGCATCCCAGGGAGTGTACGAAGATCTCGGGGGACCGATTTTGGGCGAAGCGGCCCGCCGTTTGGGATGGCATATACAGGCGGAGGCCGTCATCCCGGACGATCTAGCTCGAATTCAGGACACCGTTCGGGCATTTAGCGCACAGGGGTGCCAGCTGATTCTAACAACTGGCGGTACTGGCATTTCTCTTCGGGACGTCACCCCTGAGGCGATCCGCGGGATCATGCGTGTGGAATTACCGGGCTTCGGCGAGGTGATGCGTGCCGAGTCGATGAAGCTGACTCCGAACGCGATTTTGTCCCGGAACCTCGCCGCGGTGGTTGATCGCTCACTTGTGATCGCTCTTCCGGGCAAACCTCAGGCTGCGGTCGAGTGCCTCGGCTTTGTCGCCGGGGCAATTCCGCATGCTGTGAAAGTTGCGGCCGGTCTGCCGACCTCCTGCTGAGGAGCCTGACTTCCTGCAATTTCTTTGTCTCGTTAGTCTGTCGGAGAGCAAGTGTTTCAGGCCGATTTAAGTGACATTGTTTCCTTGACGATACCCGTTCGCATACCTAGATACAGGCTGATTATCGCAGGAGACTTTTTGGTTATCGGCTCACCGGGAGAGGTCGCTCGCCCAGCCCGGGATTAACAGAGAGACAGGTAACATAAGAAGGCGGTTCTTGAATGTTTAACGGCGTTCTCGGTTTATTCTCAAACGACATCGGCATCGACTTAGGTACCGCAAACACCCTCGTTTACGTCAAGGACCAGGGCATAGTTCTGCGCGAGCCTTCAGTTGTCGCCGTACGATCCGGCACGAGCCAGGTTCTTGCGGTTGGGGAGGAAGCCAAGCGAATGCTGGGACGAACTCCTGGAAATATTGTCGCCGTTCGGCCATTGAAAGACGGAGTTATTGCCGACTTCGAAATGACAGAATCGATGCTTCGTCATTTCATCGGGAAAGTGCACAATCGTAAATGGATCCGTCCCCGGGTGGTCATTGCGGTGCCTTCGGGCATCACGGAGGTCGAAAAGCGAGCGGTAAAGGAATCCGCAGCTCATGCCGGCGCCCGCGAGGTCTACCTGATTGAAGAACCCATGGCTGCCGCGATCGGGGTCGGTCTCCCGGTGCAAGATGCGGCCGGGAATATGATTATTGACATCGGAGGCGGAACGACTGAGGTGGCGCTCATTTCGCTTTCGGGGATCGTCTTTAGCCGGAGTGTCCGCGTAGCCGGGGACGAACTCGATGAAGCGATCGCTGGATATATGAAACGCGCTTATAATCTGATGATCGGTGAACGCACTGCCGAGGAGATCAAGATTAAGATCGGCAGCGCTTACCCGATGGAAAAGGAAACAAGCATGGAGGTGAAAGGACGGGATCTGGTCGCCGGGCTCCCCAAGACCCTCGCGATCACCTCGCAAGAGGTTCGCGAAGCCTTGCTCGAACCCATTTCGACGATTGTAGAGTCGGTTCGCGTCACGCTGGAACGCTGTCCGCCGGAGCTTTCGGCCGACCTGGTCGATCGAGGCCTGGTATTGGCCGGTGGAGGTGCGCTCTTGCGAGGTCTCGATCGGTTACTGCAAGAAGAGACCGCGTTACCTGTCCACGTCGCCGAGGACCCACTCAGCGCGGTCGCCGAAGGAACCGGGCGAGCCTTGAGTGAAATCAAATTTCTCCGCCAAGTTGCCTCGGCGGATCGCCCGGCCCGCTAGCAAGCCGCGGCTCTCATGAAGAGCACTACGATTGCCGCTTTGAGCGTCTTTGGGATTTTAGTTTTCCTTGTGCTGATGTTGCCTCCGGTGACCAAGCGGCAGTTGCAGGCCGGACTCTTGCAATTGATTTCACCGGTCCTGCGGAGCGGCGCTTCCCTCCAGGAAAAACTCGGCGACGTCGGGGGCGGCCTGAAGCGGCTGGACCAAGTGGAACAGGAGAACCATCAACTCCGCCTCGAGAACGAGCAACTTCGGACGGCCAACTCGTTACTTAGAAATTTGGGAGTCGAGGTAAATCGCCTGAATCGCGCGCTCGGCTTTCAGCAGCAATCTTCGCTTCGGCTTGCGCCCGCGCGAATCGTCTCCCGGGATACCGCCACCTGGTGGAATACCTGCACGATCGACCGCGGCAGTCAGGACGGAGTCGCCACTGACATGGCTGTCGTCACCGAGGCCGGTCTCGTCGGTAAGGTTACGACCGTGAGCAAAGATGCCGCTATCGTTCTGCTTCTGTCGGACGAAAGTCTTCGCGTTTCGGTATCGATCGAAGGCACGCAAGAGCAAGGCATCGTCAGCGGCACCCGGGCCTCATCGAACTATACTCCGGACTTGAGAATCCGGTTTCTAAGTAAGACGGCAATCCTCAAACCTGGTATGAAAGTCCTTACCACAGGCACCGGTGGCGTATTCCCCGCTGGTGTCACGGTCGGCGAGGTAAAAGACTTCTCGGTGAAGGAATTGGAAGGAGTGGCGCGCGTGGAGCCTGCGGTCGATCTGGCGAATGTGCAGGACGTCTTTGTGGTCAGGGGCCAAAAATGATCCGTTTTTTTGTCGCCCTGGTGATTTTGATTTTCGCGTCGTTTTTGTTTCAACGCTTCCTTCCGCCAATACTGTTGTTGAAGGGAGCTCCGATCCTGGTCGTTCCCGCAATATTTTTTTATGGCTGCCTTGCTTTCCCTTTCCCCCTGGTCCTGGCACTTACCTTCGTCACCGGAGTGCTGCACGACCTCTTTGTCGTGCCACAAGTAGTTCCGCACACCGACTTCCCGGTTGGAACCTCGATCCTGATCTACTTGATTCCGGGTCTGGTCATGCACGGAACGCGCTTCCTTTTTCTGCGCTACCGGTGGCAAACTCACTTTCTGCTGGCGGAAATAGCGTCCGCGTTAACGCCATTTCTGTTGCTGGCACAATACGCTGTTCTAAGTTTCGAACGCCGTGAACTTTTCTTTAACGACGTTATACTATGGCGGATTTTTGGTCCCGGCTTGATTTCAATTGTAATAGCCCCTTGTGTGTTTTTTATTCTGACGCCCCTTTCCCACCTGCTGCAATATCGGCCGGGTCTGAGCGGCGATGCAGCAGCCTGAGCTGAGATTATGGCGCGCCCCAAAAAATCGCCCATTCTCGATTTTCGAATCCTCTTCCTTGCGGGGCTTGTTCTCGTCGCATTGACCGCGATGGCGGTTCGATTGTGGTTTGTCCAGGTCGAACTGGCCACCTATTACCAAGGCCGGATTCAAGGCAGTTCCGAAGTAACAGTACGAATCCCCGCGGTTCGCGGGGATATCAAGGATCGGAACGGAGTGTCACTCGTGACGAATCGGCCAAGCTATGACGTTGATTTTTACCTGCCGGACTTGTTGAACGGCTACAAAAAGCAATATGGCCAGCCGCCAATGATCGAGTTTCGCGCCAAGGACTCAAGTGGCATGCTACACGATCGGAAGGAGGCTGATATCGTTCAGATCGTGGACAAGACCATCATTCCCCGCCTTGAGGAATTGAACTTGGCAGAGCCATACAACGCGCAACGGCTGAGAACGCATTTTCGCAACAATACGCTGGTACCGTTCACCTACCGGGAGGACCTCGACTTCGCGACCTTTTCAAAGTTTGCTGAAAAAGACCTCGGCCTGCCCGGGGTCCAAGTAAACGTCAAACCTGTGCGGAGATACATCTATAACGCTCTCGCCGCTCAAATCCTGGGCTACGTCGGCGCTCCGAAAGATATTAACAAGTTGCCCGATATTCGAGATTTCAATTTCTACGAACCCGACGTGCAAGGCCGAACTGACGTCGAGTATTTCATGGACGATGAGCTCCGCGGCAAACCTGGAAAACGCGTCCTAAAAAAGAATGCGAAAAACCAGCTGGAAGGTGAAAAAGAGGTAATCCAGCCGACCCCGGGCGCAAATGTTTTTCTCACTATCGATGCCCGGATACAATACATCGTTGAACGGACCTTACGATCGGTCGGGAGAGCGGCTTGCGTCGTTGTCGATCCAAACAACGGCCAAATTCTGGCAATGGCTTCGGTGCCGTCTTATGATCCAAACAAGTTCATTCCATCGATTTCTGCTCAGGATTGGGCAGCGATAAAAGACGCAGATGCTGATCCGCTGACAAATCGGGCCATTAGCGCATACGCGCCGGGTTCGACGTACAAGTTGGTCACGGCCATGGGCGGTCTGACGAAAGGCCTGGCCAAAGCAGTCTTCCATTGCAGCGGTGGCGTCTCGTACGGAAACACCTATATGAGATGTTGGATCGCCGCCGAGCACATTGCCTCGGGCCATGGCTCACAAACTCTCGTTGAAGCGATTAAGAATTCCTGCGACGCCTTCTTCTACCAATACGGTAACGCCGCGGGAATCGATGCGATCGACAAGGTCGGTCAGGCCATTGGGTTGGGACAGAGCTCTGGGATCGAATTGAGCGGCGAGGATCCGGGCATTCTGCCTTCCCCCGATTGGCTCCGCACTAACCACAACGAAAAGTGGACTCAGGGTCAAACCGCGAACACCTCAATCGGCCAGGGATACGTCTTGGCGAGTCCGCTCCAGATGGCGATGGTCGGCGCAACGGTCGCTAACGGAGGTATAGCCTACCAGCCAAGTTTGATCTACCAAATCCAGCAGCCGGATGGCACGCTGGTCCGGCGTCCAATCAAAATCCGGAGCGATCTGACCAAGGAGGAAGGTCTGACGAAAGAACAAATCGAACTGGTTCGCAAAGGGATGTGGGCGGTCGTGAATGAATCTGGCGGAACCGGTACTAAAGGAAAAGTACCCGGTGTGGTTGTCGCCGGAAAGACCGGCACAGCGCAATTCTGGCGGGACGGCAAAAAAGACGACCATACTTGGTTTGTGGCCTTTGCGCCTTACGACCAGCCGAAGATCGCCCTGGCGGTGCTTGTGCAAGGAGGCAAGTCTGGCGGCGGTGTGGCAGCGCCGATTTCGGCCAAAATCATTGAGGAGACCCTGGCCCTTGATCGCGGCTATGATCCCGAACTTCAGCCGTTGGATCCCGCAGTGGGCAATTACAAATCTGTCGAATCAGTTAATTTCAAGGATAACTCAGTCCCAGGACAATTTGCTGCCCTGGACGAAGAAACTTCGGATCACGTTCCCGTGGCCGCAGAAGCACCCCGTAGAGCTTCCCGGTCCCGAGAAGAGCCCGACATTCGACCCGAAGCAGATAGTCACCAACCTCCTCCCCGGGCTCAATCGACTCCGCCGCCGCGGCGAAGCTTTTTTGACTTCTTCAGGAAAAGACCAAGAGAGGATCAGAATAGACAGCAACAGCCGCAGCAACCGAACGAACAACCGAAAAAAAAGCGGTTTCTGTTTTTCTAACGGAACTGCTCAACCTCTTTGGACTTTGAACAATGTTGCAGAAAGTAAAACAGTTTTTGGGCTTCGCGCCCAAGAGAATTGGAAATCAACTAATCATCAGCTGTGAGAAGCTCGAGCGACGGGTTGCCCTCCTCGAGGATGGTGTGCTCGAAGAATATAACATCGAGCGGGACACGGACCGAAATATTGTCGGCAGCATCTTCAAGGGCAAAGTGAAGAATATCGAGCATGGCCTTAAAGCCATGTTCGTTGATATCGGCTTCGAAAAGAATGCCTTCCTTCATTTCTGGGATGCTCTTCCCGGGCTCGACAGCGGTGTCGAAGAAGTCACTCGCTCCGGCGACCGAAAAGCGAAAAAGAAAATCACGGCCAAAGATGTTCCAGAGATCTACCCGGTCGGCTCGGAAGTCATGGTTCAGGTTACCAAGGGCCCCATCAGTAACAAGGGTCCGCGAATCACGACCAATATTAGTTTGGCCGGCCGCTACCTGGTGCTGATGCCGCACAGTGAACAAAGTGGTATTTCGCGCAAAATCGAAGACCCCAGAGAGCGTGAACGTCTCAGAACGATTTTACAGCGCCTCGAACTCCCCGAGGGAATGGGCGTCATCATCCGGACGATCGGGGAGGGGCAACGAGCCAGATATTTTGTTCGCGATCTGGGGCTGCTCCTTGAGCAGTGGCGTCAAATCGAGGACTCTTTCAAATCCCAGCCAGCGCCTGCAGTACTCTTTGAAGAGCCTGATCTCATTGATCGCACTGTACGTGACTTTTTGACCGAAGAGATTGACGCCGTGTACTGCGATGACCAGGGCGCCGTCGATCGGATGCAAAATCTGGTGGGCCAAATCTCGAAGCGCTCAAAGAAGAGAATCTTTTATTACAATGACGCCGGCCCCATTTTTGAACGGTATAGCGTCCAGAAGCAAATCGACGATGCGTTTCACCGCCAGGTCTGGCTCAAATGCGGTGGGTACATTGTCATCGACGAAACGGAGGCTCTCATCGCGATCGATGTTAACACAGGCCGAAACAAAGGGGCAAAGGACGTCGAAAAAACCATCTTCCAAACCAATCTCGAAGCGACCGACGAAATTGCTCGCCAGCTCCGGCTCCGGAATATCGGCGGCTTGATCATCAGCGACTTCATCGATATGAAAAACCGCAGAGACCAGCAGCTAGTGTACAACCGAATGAAAGAACGTCTCCGGCGGGACAAAGCTAAGACCCATGTTCTCCCCATCTCGCCGCTCGGCCTCATGGAAATGACGCGCCAGCGAGCCCAGGAAAGCCTGACCGGCTCAATGTTTGTCATGTGCCCGTACTGTAGCGGCCGTGCAGTCGTCAAGAGCCCCATGACGATGAGTGTCGAAATCCAGCGCGCACTTCACTCGGTCCTGCGAAAAAATCCTGACGTCCACGACGTCCGGATAATTGTAAATCCGGAAGTGCTCAACCGCTTAAGGACCGAAGACGAGGATTTGCTGGTCGAGATAGAAAGGAAATACGCCGGTAGATTGACTTTTCGGACAGACCCGACCTATCACCACGAGAAGTTCCTGGTCTTGGACGGACAGACGAATCAGGAATTAAAGGCATGAGGCTAGTACGGCTCGCCGCCGGCTTAGTCGTATTGGTCGGCAATGCATTCGGCGGTGAAGCAACCATTCAGGCTCCGCTGACGCAGCCGACACCGGTGCAGGGACCTCTCTGGTCGTTCGATCTTAATGGCAGTTACGTCTCTGGTAGCCAAATCCAGAAGGCGCATAACTTCGGCTCACAGGCTGAATTTCATCACGAGTTTGAGGCTCTGCGCAATTTCCACTTGTTCGACAAATACTATCTTCAGGTCGGCATCGACTATGACCGGTATGACTTCTCCCGGTCCAACAGCATTTTCCCCTACGCCTTGTCTGGCGTCGCCGGAGAAGCCGGCATTTCTTATTGGGACGGCGATGATTTCTTTCCGCTGCTCACCCTCAAACCTGGTGTTTATTTCACTCGGGACCACATCACGCGAAATTCCTTTGATATCCCAGTTCGGGCGGCCGGGGGCGTCAAAGTGCATAAAAAGGTGCATCTCGTCCTGGGTTTTGAAGCGGATGCGTATCAGGAGATCCCAGTTTTTCCAGTTGCCGGCTTAAACTGGGAGATAACTGACAAGGTCAATCTGCGAGCGGTTTTCCCGGAGCCGCGTTTGAGCTATAACCCGAACAAGCAGCTGGAAATTTTTATCAGCGGCGAAGTAAGCGGTGGCAGCTATCGCAACGGACCAACGGACGATCGTCGGACTAACAACGCCATTCTGGAATATACAGACGATCGCGCTGGCACGGGAGTAAGCTACAATCCACGAAAAGGCATATCCTTTGAAGCGTCAGCCGGGTGGAGCATTCAGCGCAGGTTCAACTACTTTCGGGCCGGCCCCGACTACTCAAGCAAGGGAGCCCCGTACGTGAAGCTCGATCTCAGCATCGATCTTTTCTAGCCAGCCCGCATCGCCTACTGATCCGCGGAGCGCAATAAGTACGCTGCTGCAGCGCAAGTGAGCGCGGCGCCTGCGGCCAGACACACCAGATCGACAGCGATAAACGAGCCGCCCGCGTTATACATGTTTACCAGGCGAAAGGCGTGGCAAAAATGCGTCAAAGGGAACAATTGAGAGAAGAGTCTGACGGTATCGGGCAGGTGCTCGATCGACGTAAAGGCGCCCGACAACAGGAGCACCGGTAACAGGACAAACACCGAGAATTGGATCGCCTGAGTCTGTGTCTTCGAGACGGCAGAAATCAGCAGACCGAGACTGAGGGAACACAAGAGAAAGAGGAAGCAAATAAGCCCCAAGGCAATCGGCTGACGGAATTTTACGCCGAAATGGAAATGACTCAGCATGATCGTGCCCGCGATCAGAAACAGAGAGATGATCAAATAGGGAACTACTTTGCCAATGACTATCTCGCTTTGACGCAACGGGGTAACAAGCAACTGAGAAAGAGTTCCCACTTCCCTTTCCCGGGCAATCGTGCTGGCAATCAAGGTCACGGTCAGAAGCTGAAGAATCAGTCCGATGATGCCAGGAATAAGGAAGTCGATAAACCTCAACCCTGGATTGTACAGGATCTTGCTTTCCATCGTCCAAGGCGTCATCGCAGAACCGAATTCGTGACGGACACTTTCCGGCAGCTTTTCTCCCATTTCGAACACTTCGTCGGGAAGGGTGTCGATCATGTTATCTCGCGATTTCATCTGGAAATCTCCAAGAATTTCCTGAAGGACTCCCTGGATGGATGGGGCCGTGTCGGTATCGCTGCCATCCAACACGACGTGAATCGGCTTCGGATCGCCGTCGTGTAAGCCTTTCCCCCAACCTTTCGGGATGATAATGGCTGCTTTGGCACCAGTCCTCAAAAGACTAGTTTGCCCGTTTTTCCCCGGTCCGTCCCAGGCTTTCCAGACAAATGTTCCATTGCTGCGGACCAGGTCCACGAACTTTTGGCTATCACTGCTTTTGTCCGCGTCATACAGCAAGGTGGGGACGTCCCGGAGCGCCGTTTCCTGGAACGCATGCCCGAAGACCAGAGTGAAAAAAGGGGGTACAATCAGAATCGCCAGAAGTACCCCGCGATCGCGCCAGACATGAATGAATTCTTTATAGGCAATCGTCGCGATTGCTCCCCAGAAATGTCGCCCCATCATCGGACAGCCTCCAATTCCCTGGCTGCGCCAGCACCATCATAGGTTCCCAGCGAGTACGCCATGAACACATCTTCCATGTCGGGATCGACCCAGTCGTGTCCCATCCAGCAGAGATGCGGATAAGGCCAGTGCCTGAGCCAGCCCTCCAGCAGTAGTTCAGGATCCCGTGCCTGAAGGCGGAGCCTGCCACTGCGCAGGTCCACTCCGTAGACGCCTGGGACGGAGCGAAGGACCAGGATCGCTTCCATCACGGGTTCGACGTGCACTTCCAGAAGCTTCCCACGGAGACGATTCTTCAGATCGACCGGCGAACCCTTGGCCAGCAAGCGTCCCGCTTGAATAAAGCCAACATCAGTGCAGCGTTCGGCTTCATCCATGTAATGAGTGGTGACAAAGATCGTGGTGCCCTCCTGGCTGAGTTCGTAGAGAAGATCCCAGATGTATTGCCGGTGCACCGGATCGAGCCCTGCAGTGGGTTCGTCCAAAAAAACCAGCGACGGCCGGTGAATCAATGCGCAAGCGATCGACAGCAGTTGTTTGAAGCCTCCGGATAAGCTTCCTGCACAAATATGCTTTTGCGAGGTGAGATCAAACTCGCTCAACAACCGATCAATCCGATGTCTCAGCTTTCCTTTTGGAACCCGGTACGCGCCGCCGAAGAAACGAAGGTTCTCGTGAACCGTCAGATCGGCGTAAACACTAAAGTGTTGAGGTACATAACCGTACTTGGAGCGAGCCCGAAATCGGTCCTTCCAGATATCCAGCCCATGAATCAGGCCATTGCCGGCGGTTGGGCGCGTCAATCCGCAAAGCATTCGAATTGTCGTCGTTTTGCCGGCACCATTTGCACCAAGGAACCCAAAAATCTCACCAGCACGGACGAGCATCGAGATACCATCGACCGCCGTTTTGTCACCAAAGCGTTTGACTAACCCATTCAACCAGATAGCCGGCTCAGACATGAATTCAGGCTGGAAAAGAGACGCATCGCTTCTTGCTAGAACTTCGCAGACACCGCAATCTGCGCATAGGGAGCCACATCGGTCGACAAAACCTTAAAATTGGCCCGAGGATAATCGAATTTCCGATACGGCGAGCAGCCGCCTTCGAAATCAAGCGCGACACCAGGTCTCAATCGGAAGGTGAGCCCTCCACCCACCCGAACTTCCGTGTATTCAAGGATTGCATTGTCGAGCTTTGGCGGAGCATTGCGAATGCGAGCCAGATCGCCAGACACCCGGAAGTCATTCCCAAGAAGATTGGCGCCGGCGTGCAGGGTTAACTTGTCCGTGAGCTTGTATTCAAGCTGCGGCTTGGGAAGAATACCGTTCACCAGGAACTTATTCGTCACCTGCCATCGAATCCCCCCTCCTGGAAAAATGGGGTTATCACGGTCGTAATTGATACTGACGCCAAGGGCGAAGAGTAAATCCGAACTCACGAAGTACACAGCGCCGATCTCAATTGGGATAAAGAAGGAGCCGCTCGTGATATTCCTAAAATCGCTGTAGATACCGGGGTCCAGCTCGACATGCACAATCACTGCCGGAGTCGCCTGAAAATCAGCACCCACCACCAAATTGACTTCCTGAAGCACATCCGGCACCGGTACGCCAGGATCGGGGTCGAAAGAGAAGCGTTGCCATTGCGCCCCGAAATCCAGCAGCAGATTGTCCCGGACCTGCCAGGAAGCAATCCCACTGGCGGACGCCTCGATTTCGGAGATCGATCCGAATTTATGGTTACTGCTTTTTACAGATCCGTTCCCGAAAAACGATGCGTCTGCTTCGATGTCGGTCGAAAGAGCCGAAACGGCGCCAGCCGTGGGGTTAGCGGTGCCTCCCACACCAGAAAACACGTTGGCTGCGGATGCTGGTAAAGTCCATAAGCCCAAGTACAGAATCATGCCGACGGCACCCAGTAACAGGACGTGGATCTCTCGGCGCGCTTTATGCCTGAAATGATCGACTCGTTTGGGTGCCCATCTCATCGCAAACTCCGCGCGTCTCTTAAAAATGCGTTGACTCCCTTCTGGACCTCGCGCATCGCGGCCGCCCCAGCTCCCATCCGTTCAACCCCCCGCAGATCCAACTGTGCTGAGGATATCAGGTCCGTGCGCCAGACCAGCGTAGCCGCCTGGCCATCCACGGTCACTGGCCACATCTGATAAAAGGTCAGTGCCGTGTAAAAGCCGCTGCTTGCATAATACTGGGCGTCAGCTGCCTGGACCCCATCGCCGACTGCTTTCCAATAAAACGCGCCAAGATTGATCGCCGCTTGGCCTTCGGCATCGAACATCTGCCAGTACAGACTCGACGTGAGAGAACCTCTGCCGCCCCCGATCCCGGCCCCTTCGATCAGCGAAGCGAATTGCGAGCGCACCTTGCCGTCATCTCTCAACAGACGATTTGCATCTTCGGAAACGCGAACGGCCGATCCAGTCGTCTCATAAGGCGGTTGAGCCGAAAACCCGCCCGCAGCGTAGGCTTGAGCGCGATCGGCCAAGACCTTGCTCCAAAATGAGTTCACTGCAGCAGTAATGGCTTCTCGACCGCCTCCCGGCGCGCCACCGGTGAACAGCTTCGCCTCCGCTCTACTGAGCTGCAGTTTTGAGGCATCCCCAGGCAACCTCTCCGTCGCTTCCACCAGCGCCCTGACCGAAGAATTGGAAGGGATGGAGGCGAGCCCGCGGAAGTCGCTTGGCGACGGTCTACCGGAGATGTCCGCCGCAAAAAAGGTTCTTAATTCCGAGTGCCTGGTCGGATCCCAATGCTGTTGCAAGGCCAAAGTTCTTTGCACGGGCGCTCGCACCACGTAAACAGCCTCAACCGCCATCCCTCTCCCAAAGCTCATCGCGGGGCCTCTCGAAGCCAATACCCCCCCGCCGGCGAGCTTGTTCAGATCCGCGTCTTTAAACACCGAAAGCGATCGTACGTCGCCGACAGGATCCGCTTGCGTGAGGGACGCGATCGGAAGAAAGGCCAACAGAATCGACAGAGCTCTAACAATTCCCTCTGAAGTTAGGTGGCCTTTCCCAAACGAAAAATTAACAGTTCTCAAAGCCGCCAACGGTACTCTTGTCTGATTTTTCGGTCAACGGGAAAAGGCTCCGAAATCGGGCACTTTGCACTGCCAGCAACTCCAATCGCGCCGACAATCCTTATGCACCTCTCGTTTCTCATCAATTGCAGCGCGGCGAACGCGTTCATTTTTTGGTGGCGTCTCCGGCTCTCTTACCTATGTTCATGCCTCCCTATGGACGCTGATTTGCAGGCACTGGTCGTTTCCGGAAAAATTCACTCAAAAACAGCCGTTTTGCTAGACCAGTTAAAGCCCCAAACTTTTTGTCTTCACAAGAGCTGGGGATTTGGTCAGGTCAGCAGCTGGAATCTGCTGCTCAATCAGATCGTCATCGACTTTCAGAACAAGAAACAGCACTCGATGCAACTTTCCTATGCCGCGGAAACGGTGCAGCCGCTTTCTCCGACACACCTCTTTGTTCGGAAAATCACCGCCGCGGATGAGCTCAGGCGGCTGGCTCGCGAGGACCCTTCCGGCCTGATTGAGGTCGTGCTGGAAAGCTTTGGTGGTAAGGTGACCCAAGACCAGCTCCAGAAGACATTAGCGCCAGAAATCGTCTCCGAGAGCGATTTCAAGAAGTGGTGGGACGGTGCCAAAAAGGTCTTGCGAAAGAACGGTCACTTCACGGTCCCGGCAAAAAAGAGCGACCCGATCAGGGTGCGTGATGAGTCTTTATCATATGAAGAGGAGCTTCTCTTAGCGTTCAAGAATGCCCGGCGACTTAAAGATCAGATCGGTCATCTGGAGAAGATCCTGAAGAACGCAGACAGTCTTCAAGAGGCGCAGCTTCAGCCCGTCATCGCTCAGTTGGAGGAGATCGCAGCCCGCAACCTGCGCTTGAGCCCAGCGCACACGTTTGAGTTGCTGATAGCGCGCGATGAGCTGTGTCATCGCTTTCCGCAACTCCGCCGGGGCGATTTGTCCGTTGCCGAACTTTTGCGAGAGCACCAAAACCGCCTCAACGACGTTATTCCGCAAATCGCCAGCACGAAACATAGGCGAGTGCTCATGGAATTCCCCTCCGCATTCCCAAACGATTGGGATGCGCGGTTAATCACGATTTTGCAGAATACAAGTTTTCGCGTGGTAGGAGAAATCGCAAAGATTCTGGTTGAACAGGGAAAGACCGAGGCGCTGTACCAATGCCTTAATCGGACGATTCGAGAGCACTCGATATCGTCCGATGTTTTGTATTGGCTTTGCAAAGAGCGGGGCGCCCATCACTTTGCCGACCTGTTCGGCCCCGAACTGATGACCGCAATTTTCAGCGCGCTCGAACGAGATCAGTTCAGCGAGAGTCGTCGCAGCTCAAAGATCCATGATCTCCTCATCGAGGATCGCGAACTGATCTCCGATCTGGTGGTGGACGCTCCCTCGAGCCAGGCGCGCGACTTGATGCGCCGGATGATGATTACACCTGTCTTTGAAGAGCTGAACAAGCGATCATTGATGGCGCGTATGATCAAGACGCATCCCGAGCTCCAATCAATGCTTTCGGGCGAATCGGAAGAGAAACAGGAGGCGCTGATCGTTTCCTGGGCAAGTCTCCAGAAGCGGAAAGCAGAATACGACGATCTCGTCTCCAGAAGAATTCCCGAGAACACGAAAGAAATCGGGATTGCGCGTTCCTACGGAGATCTACGGGAGAACTTTGAATACAAAGCGGCCAAAGAGATGCAGACCGTCCTCATGCGTCGCAGGGCCGAATTGGAGCACATGCTGGCTCGGGCACGCGGCACAGATTTTGAAAATGTTGACAACTCGCAGGTCTCGATCGGTACAGTTGTCACGCTTCGCAATCGCCAGAGCAACGACCTGACCGTCTATAACTTGCTCGGCGCTTGGGATAGCGATCCGGAAAATCACATTGTCTCCTATCAGACGGTGATCGGCCAGGCCCTGCTAGGCAGAAAGCCGGGCGACTGCGTTGAACTGCCCACCGAAACGGGTACACGCGAAGTGGAGATCGTTTCGGTCGAACCGTACAGAATGCAGATGGACCAGAGCTTGCAGACCGCCAGCTAGTTTCATCACCTCGATAACGGTTACCCGGGATCGCCTAAATACACCTAACCACTCAACCACCGAGTACTTCCTATGTCCCTCACCATTATCTCAGACCTCCGAGCCAGGCAAATCCTCGATTCCAGAGGAACTCCCACGATCGAAGTCGACGTTGAGTTAACCGGGGGCGCCGTGGGGCGCGCCATCGTACCCAGCGGTGCCAGCACAGGGGAACACGAGGCCTGGGAACTCCGTGATGGGGAAAAAGACAAATATGGGGGCAAGGGTGTGTTAAAGGCCGTTGAAAACGTCGAAACCAAAATCGCCAACGTGGTCGTCGGAATGGACGTCCTGGATCAGGTAGGCCTGGATAGCGCAATGATCGCGCTCGACGGCTCGCCCAATAAAAAGGAGCTGGGCGCAAACGCCATTCTGGGGGTTTCTCTGGCCGCTGCGCACGCTGCCTCGGCACAGCTTGATTTACCGCTTTTTCGCTACTTGGGCGGGCCAAACGCCAAGGTGCTCCCCGTCCCGATGATGAACATCATCAACGGGGGCGCGCACTCGGATGCTCCGATCGATTTTCAAGAATTCATGATCATGCCAAAAGGGGCGCCGACCTTTTCGGAAGCGCTGCGCTACGGCGTTGAGGTATTCCAGGCGCTAAAGAATGTGTTGAAATCACGCGGGCTCTCGACCGCTGTTGGCGATGAAGGGGGGTTCGCCCCGAACTTGGATGGCGTCGAAGACGCGCTCGATACGATCTCGCAAGCGGTGGAAAAAGCCGGCTACAAACTTGGCGAAGATATTTTCTTCGCCCTGGACCCTGCGGCGACCGAGTTTTACGACGCGACGCAAAACGCTTATGTTTTTAAAAAATCCGATAAATCAAAAAAGTCGGCGGAGGAGCTAATCGCTCTCTACGAGACGCTGTGCGGCAAATATCCAATCGTGTCGATCGAAGACGGGTGCGCGGAGAACGATTGGGATGCCTGGAAGAAATTGACGGAGGCGCTCGGATCCAAGATCCAGCTCGTCGGCGATGACCTCTTCGTCACCAACGTTGAGTTCTTAAGAAAGGGCATTAACAAAGGGGTCGCGAACTCCATTCTGGTAAAAGTTAACCAGATCGGATCACTCACCGAGACGCTCGACGCCATCGAACTCGCGAAGGAGAGTCGTTACACCGCGGTGATTAGCCATCGCTCCGGCGAGACCGAAGATACAACGATTGCCGATATCGCCGTGGCCACCAACGCGGGTCAGATTAAAAGCGGCTCCCTCTGCCGCACCGATCGGATCGCAAAATATAATCAGCTGTTGCGGATCGAGGAAGAACTTGGTGACAATGCCGAGTATGGAGGTAGAATGCCCTGAGTGAGAGCCGTTTACGAGGATTACGCCGAACCGCGCGAAGATTGGCTTCGCGGGCTGCTGAATCGGATCCTTTATCTGCTCGTCTTTTTGGCGGTTATTATTCTGCTGGTTTGCTGGTTTCTACCCCTGATCCGCGAACAACAAAAACAGCAGAGCGCCCTGCAGGCATTAAAAGAGCAAGTCGCACAGGAGCGCGCGTCGTTTAACAAGCAGAGCAAGAAGTTAAATCTGCTGCAAAACGACCCGAGTTACATTGAAATGTTGGCTCGCGACAAGCTCGACCTGATGAAACCTGGAGAAACCATCTTCCGGATGGAACCCCTCCCGTCGGATAGATAGTTCCGAGTTCCGGGTTCCGCGTTCGGCGTTCGGCGTTCCGCGTTCCGCGTTTTTGGGTTTTGGGTTTGAGGTTTTGAGTTTTGGGTTTTGGGTTTGAGGCGCTGAAGGCGTCTGAGATTAGAGCGCGGGTCGGGGATTAACGCGGATCGGCCGGACAAACAATCTTCCGCGCTTACAGCGCTCGGCGCGTTTTCTATCGATGACCTGGGCCTTGCAGCCCAGGCTCTAATCTCAGACGCCTTCAGCGCCTCAAAGCCAAAACTCAAAACCCAAAACGCCAAACACCAATCGCCCCGTTCGTCTCTATCTCTTCTTCCAAATCTCCATCCCTTCCAGGTAGCATGACTCCAGCACGTTGATCTGTTTCGCCAGTTCGAAACGT
>JBAUZZ010000185.1:0-5575 GCA_049585495.1 Chthoniobacterales bacterium
TCGCTTCAACAGCGAAAGTCAGCGATTTTTTGGGTTTAAATTGTGCGCAAAGTCGTCCCAATTTCGAGTATTAGGCACATCGGGCCGATGCGCCTAATACTCGGTTAGCGTCTTTTTTGAGAACCAAGAACCACCCCCAGATGCTCGGAGGGATCCAACGCTTCGAAGCTCCACTGTGACAATCGTTGCTTCACCACCCCGAAGCGATCTTTCTGTTCTTCTCTGCTTCAATCTGCGAAAATCCGCGAACAAATCCCACAACCCGCTCCTCACCTCCCCCGCGCCGTCCGGCAGCAAATCTCCCACTTGTTCCCGTCGGCATCCTCGAAAAACACGGCGTAATATCCCGGCGTATAATCGTGGCAATACTCCGGCCCCTCGACGGCGCGCGCCCCCGCCTCCACTACGATCTTTCCCAGCTGGTTAACCTCTTCCTCGCTGTCCGCCCAGAAAGCGATGCGATTCGCGCCGCCGCAATGACTAGATGGCTCTGGCCCCCGGGAACGAGATTGTGGCTGAATCATACTTCCGACAGTTTGCACAGTCGATTGCTAGAGCGCCGGCTTCTTAAATACCGCTCCAGTATCCGCGCTGGTCACCTGCGCCGCATAGCGCGCCAGGTATCCGTAGTCGATCTTCGGCGGACGCGGTTTCCACTTCGCTCTGCGCTTTGCGAGGACTGCGTCAGGGACTTCCATTTCCAATCGTCGATTCGGGATGTCGATGCAAATCGTGTCGCCTTCTTCGACGAAGGCTATCGGCCCGCCCGCCGCGGCTTCGGGTGACACGTGGCCGATGCACGCGCCGCGGGTCGCGCCGCTGAATCTTCCGTCTGTGATCAGGCAGACCCTTTCGCTTAATCCGCGGCCCATGATGTTAGCGGTGGGGGCGAGCATCTCTTGCATGCCCGGACCCCCGCGAGGGCCTTCGTATCTAATCACAACGACGTCTCCGGCTTTCACCTTGCCTTCGAGGATTCCCGCAGCGGCGGATTCTTCGCTCTCGAAGATCACTGCGGGGCCGCGGAACTGATGCATGTTCGGGTGCACGGCGCCAGTTTTTAGCACGGAACCGTTGGGAGCAAGATTTCCAAACAGCACGGCTAGACCGCCCTTCTCGCTGTAGGGATTGCTCAGAGGACGAATTACGTCGCTATCTTGCACGGTCGCCCCGCTAATGTCGTCGCCCAACGTCTTTCCGGTCACAGTGATGCAGTTGAGATTCAGCGTGCCCGGTTTTCCGGCGAGGGTTTTGAGGATCGCGCTGATACCGCCGGCACGATAGACATCTTCCATATGATATTTGCCCGAAGGCGCGACTTTGCAAATGTACGGCACGCGCGCACTGACCGAGCGCTTCGTTCAGACAATTCATGCTGTTGGCGGTGAACATTCCGCTGCACGAACCGCACGTCGGGCATGCGTTTTCTTCGATGTCCTGCAACTGGCTTAGGCTCATCGTGCCGGGGGACACTTTGCCGACACCTTCGAAGACGGTCGCCAGGTCGATCGCCTCACCGGTCTTGGCCTTGCCGGCCTTCATCGGTCCCCCGCTGACGAAAATCGACGGGATGTTAACGCGGGCGGCACCCATCATCATGCCGGGGACGATCTTGTCGCAGTTAGGGATGCAGACGACACCGTCGAAGCAGTGGGCGCGCAGCATCGTCTCCACGGAGTCGGCAATCAGCTCGCGCGAGGCGAGCGAATACTTCATGCCGACATGACCCATCGCGATACCGTCGTCTACGCCGATGGTGTTGAACTCAAACGGAATTCCGCCGGCCGCGTAGATCGCGTCACGCACTTTCTTGCCGACCACAGCCAGATGCGCGTGACCCGGAATGATCTGTACGAAAGAATTGCAGACCGCGATAAACGGTTTGTTGAAATCCGCTTGAGATTTCACCATTCCAGTCGCTCGCAGCAGGCCGCGGTAAAGCGATTGCGCTTTATCAAGCAGGCGCAAACGCTGGGAATGCGCATCGCGTGTTGATAGGTCTTCGCTTCAACTTCAATGGTTTCCGCTCCCAGCTCTTTCTCAAATAGGTAACAGCTCAAGGCGCAACACGGTAGAGCTTATTGAGCTCATTTCGACACGCTTCACCGAATTCCTTCAAAGGATCCTCGATGTTCAAATAGGCCCCATTGCGAATTTCATCGGCTGTCAGATTGGGACGCTTGTAAGCTTGAATAATATTTTTGATTGTGTGGTCTGCGGCTTGAATGACTTCCTCTGAGGCGTTGAGTCGAATCCGATTGTGCAACGCGTAAATTGTCACCAATCCACTAGCTTTCTCCATTTGGCGATCCAGCGATTCGATCGACAGACGTGCGGCTTCATTAATGAACTCAGAATAGAGCGTTTCGCGTTGAACAAATTGTTTGCTGAGGAAATCACGTCGATACTGACCGCGCTGGGTGGCATAGGTGGTAACGAGCGAAGTGAAGCCCCCCACGAGTGAGCCCATTACCGCCGAAAAGGCACTGATCCATGCAGAGTCCATACGGGTAAAAGAGTCAATTTAGAGTTATCACAACTGACAGCAGAACGCTAAAGGACAAGCTTACTCGAGCGGCCATATTGCCCCTCTGGCGGGCTTTCTGGCCCCGCCCCTGCGCCAACACCCAAAATAAACGCGAGGGTCGCTATTGAGCGGGTAATGATAGGCAGGATCTCTTCAATTTTTTGCACAAAGCTCCTTCGGCTTTAGATCACAGGGTTACAGGTTCGAGTTCTGCCGGGTGCAAACCAAGTCTCAGAGCCGATCGGTGAGTAATTCGACTATTCGAAACCAAACTGCTTAAAAGGCGCCTCTTGCCATTTTTTGCGGCCTGCCTCGCGGCCCTACGTGCCCGCCTTACGGTTGGGCATCATGGCTTCGGCCCATGACCACGTGACCCCGCCTATGACCCAGGATAATACCTGGATGATCCGTGCACATTTACCCTGGATCGGCGAATGAGCGCGGCATCCGATCCAGCCTAAATGATTCAGTTGCACAGCGGTAAGGTGCGTTTTTGCGCTTCTCTTATGATGGAGAATTAAGTACAACGAGTCCGGTAATGCGAGCCGATGCGGTCCTGGAGTCACCCTCGTATCGGCTCGTCCAAAATGATATCGACAATCGACTCTCATGAGACACCTCTTGCTGCGCTTGCTAGCCGCCGTCGCGTGCCTCGGTATTTTCATTCTGTCCCGGACTTCCGCAGCAACCAAACCGGATCAACACGACAAACCGAATTTCACCGGCGCCTGGGTGCTGGATCTCCAAGCATCGACTTCACTCGACCCGCTGATGACGCAAATCGGAGCCGGTTTCCTCGATCGGAAATACGCCGCTCACACCAAGCTCAAAGCTACATTGAACCAAACTGAAGACGTCTTGACGATCGCTGCCCGCGGTCCCGGCTTCGCCTTAAATCAAACCCTTTACCTCGACGGCCGCAATGACCCAAGCTACTTGCAAATCTTGGGAGCGACTTCCGTCAACACCAAAACGGTCTGGTCCAAGGACTACACGCAGCTCGTCGAGACGCATCATATTAGAACCAAACAGGGAAGAGACGGCGAGCTGATCATCAAAAGGAACCTGATAGACCACGGGAAAGCCGTGGTGGTTGTTATGATTCTAAAGCTCGAAGAAGCACCAACCCCAACCTCCGCCCGCCAAATCTGGCGCAAGCAAGCTTGAAATTAATCCCAGATCCCGAAGAATTTCGGGGTTCACAGCCGTGGTCAAAAGCAATGAGCCCGGATCTTCCGACGCTACGAAAGCCAGCAAATCCAGCTCGCCTGCGTCGAGGGCAGTAAGCGCCGGTGCTCTAGCAGAGGCCCTCAGGCGATGTGCGTCTGTGACCTTGCTGACCGTCACCTTGGCGCAAAATTCACGCATATCCGCCTGGTCCTTAATCACATCACGGTAATGCTTGTACAGCATATCAGTGCTGCGGTGTCCCATATTTTCGGCGGTATCACCAGCGTGCCGAAATTTCGCTAAATGGTAAGACCCGTAGCTGTGGCGTAGGCAATCTTTGGGCCAAGGATTCCATTCCGGACCCGCCGATCTCTGAAAAACTTGAAAATGCCAACGAAAGTTGGACACGACTTTCCCCTTCCCGTCCGCCGGCCGATACGGCTTCAACCACTCGGTCAGGTTTGGTTCCATAGGTATAATTCGTCGCATCCGCCCTTTAGCTTTCTTTGCTGGAAGGTCGATCTGGCGGCGCCCGAAATCGATATCTGCCCAGTCTAATCTGACAGTTTCTTCTGGTCGCACACCGGCAAACAACCCCAATACAAACCATGGAACCAATTCTCCCGGGTGAACTTTGATCATAGACATTTTTGTCTTGCCGACTTTCAGAGGGGCTCGAAGCTCCACCTGGGCCAGTTCCAAAAAGTGCTTAATTTCCTCAATTGAAAGGACTCTGACAGGCTCTTCGCTGGGTGAATCCTCGACTTTGATTCCTGAGCACGGATTTGCAGGCATGTGATGGTGCTGCACGGTCCAAGAAAACAGAACCGACAAATTTCGAAGCTCGTTCCGCTCCCCCTGAGGATTCAATTTACAAGCGGTCAGGTACCTGCGGACATCTACCTGACTTATCGTGTTTATCGCCTTTCTCTTTGCCGCAGGTAGCCACTCTCTGAATCTACCCCAGCGCTTTCTCAAATCTCTGACATAGCTGGGCCGTTTCGATCTCTTGGTTTCCAGAGCCTTCTCGATCGCTTCCTCGACAGAGATTGCCCCGGCATCCGGTCTCGAGTGTTTAATCGCAAAATCCACGGCTTCCGTGAGGCTCATATTGATCTCCACCAGCCGCTTAAAGGCATTAATAGCCTCATTGATTTGCGCTGGCGAAAGTTCAAATATCACAGATCCGGCTCGAGCTTTAAGCTCCAGTAATGAACCCGCATTGGCCTTTTGCTTTTGCGCATCACCGAAAATCCATTGCCTGGCCTTGTCCAAGGTTGGAAAGTGCATTTCCACCCGTTTACCTCCGGTAAACCGACTCCCTAATCGCACACGCCAATACCTTGATTTTCCGATCTTATGCGGACCAACGCTGACACCGGATGGAAGATCAGCGATCGCGGAGCGTTTCGTTCTCTTTGACGAAAGAGCGGCTTGATCAGCGCTTTCCACACGCACATTAAGCGAAACTCGTGTTTATTTTGACAACACAATCGTTCCGTCTAAGTATTCAGTCCGGTCAACCCGGAAAATGAACCTCTTCTCAAATCATGCCTTCGAAATGAGGAAACATAGAGCGCCTCGAATCTGGGTACAGCTTGGGAAATATGGAGGTTTTCGGTTGATGTCTTATATGTAAGCGGTTGACAGCCAATATATTAGGCTAGGTAGCTCAGTTGGCAGAGCAGAGGACTGAAAATCCTCGTGTCGGCGGTTCGATTCCGCCCCTAGCCATACCGGATATTTGGCCCAGCGTTCGGTAGGGACTTGCTTCCGCACGTCCAGCGGTCCTTTCGGCTTGCCTCGCCGCAGGCGGGAGAGCTGACCCTACCCAGCTTGTGGCTTCCGGATTTGGTAGGTCGTTTCTCCCGCCTGCGG
>JBAUZZ010000186.1:0-7092 GCA_049585495.1 Chthoniobacterales bacterium
GGGTGCTACGCATCCCGCAACGCATCCTCTCACCCACCAAGCAATGGATCCAAAATAGTCACTGAATGCGTCCGCCAACCCGCATGAAATCAAGATCGGATCTCAAAAACGCGCAAGTTGGGCTAAAGAGCTGTTTACTTCCCTTTATTTGGATGTCTCCGTCAGGCCTAGGCGGATCGGCTTTCCATCAAAGGAACGAGACCAGCTGCTCATCCACAATTTGCCGGTCATGATAGGTGCGCTCCGAACGAATCTTATCCCCCTCGACCTGAACGAAGCTCGCTCCCGGAAGCGTAACCCTGCGACCGGTAGCCGGAGTACCGCCTCCTGATTTGCCGGTGTTGGTGCCGCGCAGCACCCACTGGAGCGCGACGAGACCCCCTCCGGTGTCACCGATACTGATGACTTCAAGCGACATGTCAGGAAAGGCAGCGAAAACCGATCTAGCAAAGTCCCCGATGGCTGTTCCGGTCAAGGGCTGGTCGACATTGGGATTGTTGTACGTTCCCCCCTCGACAAATGCTCCGACGATCGCGTCCGCATCGTGACGGTTCCAGGAATTGAAGTGGTTTCGTGCAACCTCGATAGCATTCATTGTTCTCGGGTTTCTCTCTCTACTTCAAGCATTCGCCTATTCCCGGTCGGTTGAAATCAGTCACCGGTCGGACTCTGGGGTGATTGAAGTCCGTTTCCTTGTAACGTTAGCCGTCGCAACGCGTCTTTAGCTTCCGAAGGGAACCGCATGTCCCTTCATTGCTATCGGCCGGGTCGTGGCTCAATCGCTCGGCGTGTCCATCGGGAAATAGCGTCTGGCACTGTGCCCCATTTTCGGGTCGCATCCAACCAGTAAAGCCTAATCCCGTTTACCGTCTTGGCTCCGAATTGCGAAGCAATCATTGCCTCGCGCCCAGTATTGAATTCTCCAATCAGCTCACCGTTAATGTACGCTTCGTATTTGCGAGTTTTGGTATTGTAGGCTGCCATTTTCATTTTCGGTTCTCTTTTGAGTTGAGCCGCTGCGCGTCCGAGAGGCGATGCGGGCATTCAATCTGCGCGTCGAAATTCGGAATGTAAATTGGACCTTAGTACAATACGGTCGACTCAGGAAACGGATAAGAACTGCTATGACGAAAGTCTAAGTCGCACAAGCAAGACGCCGCTCTTCACGACGAGTTGGCCCGGCTTGGTGCTCACGACTGCGTCCACCATGCGTGTGGGCCATACACGATAAGGCGCGACCTATCGAACGCACTATTACGCCCATTCTACCAAGCCATCTAGCTACTTCGCCTCAGATTCGGCAACCGCTCCTCGGCAGCTAGTCGCGCTTCCCTTGCCTTGCGTTCCGCGATGCCGTCACCATAGGCATTCTCACTGAATCGCCTTGATACGTCTTTGCCGTTGTCTTTCCAGTACGCCTCCCAAAACCAGTCTTTCCGACCTTCCGAGATCCGCGTCTGATGCCGTATGTTCCTTTTGCTTTTCGTCGCATTCGTTTAGCCGAATTCGTCCCGCTCCAGGAACCGCCGCAGCTTGTCCCGACTTTCCTTTTCTAGCAGCGTAGGCCCCCTCGTCCAGTAGTAAACGGATGGGTAAGAAACGCCGATTAGTTCTGCGAGCTGCTTCCGGGACAATCCGGTTCTGCGTTTGAATTCCCGCAGCCGCCTCACAAGCTCTCGTCCTTCGGTGATCGCAATACGGTCTTTCGCTAGTCGGCGTGACATTAACCGTCTCACACAAAGGTCCCGAGTAAAGGATACAGGCTTGTGATACGAGTCGCCTAACCAGCTTTGCTCGGATCACCTTGGCCCCGGCCTCTTATGGTTCCAGAACCGTTTGGCCTGCTCCGCACTTTGCCCTCGGAGCCCGCGCGCGTGACACATCCCAGAACCTTATTCACAGCTCGTAATTGATGATTCGCAAAAAGCCTCGCCTTCGTAAGACACTTAACGCAGTATAACACGGCGTTTTGTTGCAAGGAGGCGGTGCAGGTGCGTTTGGACAATCTCAGGATCGTCGTTGTGGATGACGAAAAGGAGGTCGGGCGGCTACTTGGCATTCTCCTTTCTCAACTCGGCGCGAACGTCCGGGTTTGCCAAGATGCTGAGGAGGCGCTTGGAGCCATAAAACAGAGCCGCCCCGATCTGGTGCTCTGTGATATTTGTATGCCGTATCGAGATGGGTTTGAACTCTTGAGTGATATCAGGGCTCCCGGTGCCAGTAACGGCGGCGACGTACCTGTCATTGCTGCAACAGGCTTAGGCAGAGATTCTGATCAGATGCGAACACTGGGGACCGCATTTCAGGCGCTCTTAGCCAAGCCGTTCACATCATCCTCCTTGCTGGAAGTGATCTCTGAGGCCCGAAAGCCTTAGGTCATACTGTAAGCCTGCGCTCTTTCCAATACGCTTCCCGATCTTCCTGGAGCCACGTCTGACGCCATAGGTTCTTTTCGCTTTTCGATCCATCGATTCCCAACGAAAAATACCGCGAGGATTCCCAATGCCACGCCCAAAACGCTTCGATTACTACATGGATGAAGTCGATTGGTCCCACGGTCACGGCTACCATTATCCGAATTCCGTACGTCGACGCTACCGGAACCAAGCGCATCTACCATCAGACTTTCTCGACCCGGAAACTTGGGCTGGACATGGTGGCGGCGAAGCGTCTAGCCAAGGCCGAACGCGATCGGCTCATACAAGTTCTGAGCACCGCACCTCCGAAAAGAAGAATGCTCGGCGGCGCGCCAAGCCAAATCGTGACGCCAAAAGAGGCCGGGAAGCACTGGCAGATCCTCCCTCAGTCTTCTCTGACAAACGGTGGTTTCCGCTGGGCCATCCGCACAAGATCATCCCAGGACAAGGGTTCGACACGTACGGATGGTGGCGCCATATTCAGGGTTGGAGCGCGATATGCCAGCCCTGCGCCGTGTCGCGGCCACCCGTGCTGGCCTTTTGATTGGTTGCATGCAACACACAAGATACAGGCGTTATCGAGGGTTGGTTTTCCAGCTTTGACAACCGGGATGAGGTGGTCAACTTCGAAGTAGGCGCGATTGGCGTTCGTGAAATAACACCATTCACACCAATACCCGCCGCCTTTAGAACGTTCCCAGTTGCGCTGAAACGCTTCATTCTTGACGTACTCCGGAAACTCTAAACCGGCACGAGGATTCGGCCTCATAAGCGACTCTTGTGGATATCGGAATGTTAGTTCGTCCGATCCGGTAATCAAAGGACGATCGAGACGCTGCATGGCGTAAAGAGCGATCCAGATCTTCTATTGCATCCACCGTATGCGCGGCGAAAAGGAGGGGCAGAATCCTGGAATAGGCGGAAGGGACTCAAGAAGCAGTAGACCAATCAGCCCTTAAGATCGTATAGTGTTTCTATGAACACTTCTCCGGAACCGGATCCGGTTAAAGTGGTCCAGTCGCTCATGGAGAAACTTGAATCCTCCAGCCAGAGTCGGCTTAGAGCATTGGGGTGCTCTCGATGCATTGCTCGGCGACCGCCGACAAAGAAACCGGCCGCTCCTCGCTTCTCTTTGGCCTCAGCGGTACCGGTAAAACCACGCTCTCAGCTGATCCCAAACGCCATCTCATTGGAGACGACGAGCATTGCTGGAGTGACGAAGGCATCTTTAACATCGAAGGTGGCTGCTACGCCAAAGCCATCAACCTCACCCCCGAGAACGAACCGGATATTTTCGAGGCGCTCCGCTTCGGCGCGGTGCTCGAGAACGTTGTGCTCGATCAGGACCATTTGGTAGATTATACTAACGTCAGCATCACCGAAAATACCCGCGGCGCCTATCCTATAGAATTCATCCAGAATGCGAAGATTCCGTGCGTTGCGGGCCATCCGACGGACATTATTTTTCTGACCTGCGACGCATTTGGCGTGCTGCCTCCGGTCAGTTCGCTCTCACCGGCCCAAGCTATGTATCATTACATCAGCGGCTACACCGCGAAAGTTGCCGGCACCGAGGTGGGAGTAAAGGAACCCTCGGCAACGTTTTCATCCTGTTTTGGTGGCCCGTTTCTTGTGTGGCATCCAAACAAATACGCCGAACTTCTTGCCGCCAAGATGAAACAACACGGCACACGCGTGTGGCTGGTGAACACTGGCTGGAGCGGTGGCGCCTATGGCACCGGCAAGCGTATCAAGTTGGCGAACACCCGCGCAATCATTGATGCCATTCACGGTGGTGCCCTGGCAAAAGCGGCGACTGAGCGTGACCCGCTGTTCGGCTTGGATGTAGTGACTGCATGTCCCAACGTTCCGAGCGAGATTCTTATTCCGCGTGATGTCTGGTCTGACAAAGCGGCTTACGAGGCGACAGCGAAGAAGCTCGCCGGTCTCTTCACCACGAACTTTGCGGCTTATGAGGAGGGGGTGAGCGCCGAAGTTAAGGCCGCCGGCCCAGTGGTGTAGCTATCAGAAGGTCCTTTTACTCCGTGAACGCAAGGCTCCCGCTATGACAAGTCCCCAAGCATCTGCTCAGCGAAAACCGTGGTTCCGGATATTATATGTCCAAGTCCTGATCGCCGTATTTCTCGGTATCGTTCTTGGTTACCTGAATCCGGGATTAGGAAAAAGCTTAAAACCTCTAGGTGATGGCTTTATCAACCTCGTGAAGATGATCATCGCGCCGATCATCTTCTGTACGGTTGTTCACGGTATCGCATCGATGTCGGATGTGAAGAAACTTGGCCGTATTGCAATCAAGGCGTTGGTCTATTTCGAGGTCGTTTCGACGCTGGCGCTGCTGATTGGATTGGTCGTGGTAAATGTCCTGCACCCGGGAGCTGGTTTCAATATCGATGTGAAATCTCTCCAGGCAGAACACCTTCAACAATCCCAGTCTCTCGCGCAAAAAGCGCATTCCCTTAATCCGACCGAGTTCGTCTTAAACATCATTCCCTCCTCATTCTTCAATGCATTTGCTACCGGTGATATTCTTCAGGTGCTCCTGGTTGCGATCCTGAGCGGTTTCGCGATTTCATTCATGGGAGAACGGGGAAGACCGGTCCTTGTAGCGATCGATATGGCGGTGACCGTATTTTTCGAAATCATGCGAATCATCGTCCAAGTGGCGCCGATCGGAGCATTTGGGGCGATGGCGTTCACAATAGGCAGCCAGGGGCTGGGTGCGTTGGAGAAACTAGGCTACCTAATGGTCGCCTTCTACGTTACGGCTATTTTGTTCGTGGTCATCGTTCTTGGTGCGATCGCGGCTTTCAACGGCTTCTCCATTTTTCGATTTCTGAACTATATCAAGGAAGAGCTAATGCTCGTTCTGGGAACAAGTTCGTCCGAGACGGCTCTCCCTGGGATGCTACAAAAGATGCAGCGTCTCGGTTGCTCTTCGTCGACCGTCGGCCTGGTCATTCCGATGGGATACAGCTTTAATTTAGACGGGACGAACATCTATATGACTATGGCGGCCCTGTTTCTCGCGCAGGCGACGAACACACATCTTGATCTCGGGCAACAGCTGGTCATTCTCATGGTGGCAATGCTCTCATCAAAAGGTGCAACCGGAGTCACAGGCGCTGGATTTATTACTCTCGCGGCGACGCTTTCCGTCGTGCCCTCAGTGCCCATAGAATCGCTCGCGATCCTTGTTGGAATTGACCGGTTCATGAGCGAATGCCGAGCGCTCACCAACATGGTCGGAAACGGACTCGCAACCGTGGTGGTTAGCCGCTGGGAGAAAGAGGTAACGAAAGAAGAGCTTAATGCGAACCTCCGGAAATCGAAGAGCGTTGCTGACTTCGTGCCGGAGGATATTGAAGCCGCGCCGCAAGCTGGCGGAAAGCCCGCTCCGATCCCACAGTCCCCTTAGGGCGCACCTCTTCAAAGCTCGACGCTTGCACAAGACCTGCAGCTCCTGGCCCTGTTTGATGCTCAGGATCGCTTTCTGCCCAGTGATCAGGATCATCGGCAAAGCGCCGAGAAGCGCCTAGGCGGCACCGGTATAAAGTTCAGCCCCTAGCTAGCTTATGCTTATCCGGTTGTTTCAGCAGGCCCCGATATATGGCGTTCATTGCATTGTGAGAACGCACCTGCTGCCATAGAGCTAACGCGATCCTCATTGATCGTGGCGCGCACCGACGCTGAATGCAGAGCAATTGCAGAGGCCGCCGAGCAGCGCAGATCGGCGAACGTCGTACCGATGGCCCGTCCCGCCTAAGTACAGTTCGCCCCTAGTTCACCAGGTTCGAGCACGCGGAGCCAAAGGCGAACCTCCCACGCAATCAGTGCTACCGCAGAACCGAGTATGACGAACACTGCGAGCACGAACAGGACGTTGCGAGTACGGAATTTCACGGGGCACGATGCATCCCTTGTAAGACTATCGCATTCGCGATTTGCGCTGCAACCCTTGCTGCCGCGAGCTGCTTCGTAGTCGTGTCGATGGCCAAGGAGGCGTGAATCAGTGCAACCTTCGACGACCGAGAGGCAAGAAATCTATCAACGGTTCCGCAGTCACGGTGAAGGCCCAATGGGACGTCTCGGTGACTAATCGCGCGACATGCAAAGCCGAAGGAGGAAGCTACCTTTGTCGACGTTACGTTCTTTGCCCGAATGGCCGAGATCGTGAGCCAGTACACCAGGAAGGGCTCGCCTCTTTTCGCTGACGGCCGGCTGCACCAGGATTGCTGGACCGATAAATCCGGTCAGAACAGGACGAAACTGAAGGTTGTCGGCGAGAGCGTTCAGCTCCTCGGGGCTCGTCCACAAACCTCAACGTCTACTCTGCGGAAAGCCGGAACACCAGCCGAAGAGCCAGATTCGATCCCATTCTGAGCTTTCCAAACAATGCCCCAGGCGGCGCTTCAACCACCGCCTGGGGTTGAACAGTACACACCGTCCTCGCTCTGACAATGAGTCGTTCAATGTCAACTGCTGCCAAACGGATCCGCCGGAGTCAAGTCTGGCTCCGGCAAGCTGCCATGATTTTACGGGTGACGACTCTAACCCTTCGCCGATTCGGAAAATGAGTACGCCGCTATTCGACCCTAATGATCCGCTGGTTTCGAATCTGAATCTGATTACAAACGCGCTGGAAGTACTCGCAGAG
>JBAUZZ010000187.1:0-35152 GCA_049585495.1 Chthoniobacterales bacterium
GTGGGTCAAGTTCAGCAAAAACGATTGGGTTCAGTTAACGGTCCCAGTCAACCGAGGGCCGACACCGACCACGCGTTAGAGCTTTAATAAATCGTGAAGGATAACCCCAGCAATCCCAATTCCAGCAGCGATCATTGGTTCGAACTGCTGCGCCTCGCCCTGTCGATCAAAATGGGAACAGTCACCGCCTCGGTGATCCTCCGCAAGCTCGCGGCCTATCTCCGCCAGAACGGCTTGGCGCTCGCGCTGCGCGAACTGGGAAAGTTGGAACGGACTTTCTTTACGCTCCAATGGCTGCAGGACCCCGAACTGCGTCGTCGTAGCCACGTCGGCCTCAACAGGGGTGAGCGGCAAAATGCGCTCCGCCGTGCCGTATTCTTCAACCGACTTGGCGAAGTCCGCGACCGCTCCTATGAGAACCAGCGCCACCGCGCCAGCGGTTAAAACCTGCTCGTCGCGGCCATCATTCTATGGAATACAACGTACTTGCAGCGCGCTGTCGATCACCTACGCAACCAAGGGCACCATCCGTCATCCGGTGATTTGGCCCATTTGTCGCCACTTGGCTGGGAGCACATCAATCTAACCGGCGATTACCACTGGGACACATCGCCGACCTTCGGCCCAATGCATTTCGGCCGCTCCGCACCCATGCACATGACTTCGCCGCAGCATGACTTCGCCGCAGCCGCTTAGCGTGCTTTAAAGTCCGAATCGTGTCTTCTCCTCTGGATAGCACTAACCCAAGCCCCACTGCCGGAAAAATAAGCATGTTGTTGCGCTGCGCGATCCTAACGATCCGGCCGTTTCGTCCCACGGGCGCCAAAGCTGACCGGTAGCGACTAGCTAGCTTATGCTTATCCGGTTGTTTCAGCACTTCGCCTCTGACGTCCACATATTGTGTCGGTTATCGACCACGAGCGGATACGTGGGGCCTTGCTGAAACAACCGGATAAGCAAAAGCTAGCTAAGATGAGTGAGGGAGATTCGGAGCTGATTTTGAGTCGACGGGTTCCTTTACTTGACTTGCAAATGATAATCATTCTCAATAAGTGGCGTGAAGCCGATCGTTCTTGGACAGGCACCTTCTACCAATTGCTCTCGTTTGATTCAGGACTGGACCATCCCGAGCCGGACGCCGCAGAGTCACGAATTTCACACGCGCCGGACTCATTTTCCTATTGCTCTTAGAGATCAACGGCGCCCAACCGGGAGCAGACCATCCAGCATATGGACACAGTTCGGATTTCCGATTGGGGTGGCAATCCAAGTCACCCTTCCCCAGCCTCGCAGTTCGCATCGATTTCCCAGGATTCGACATCTGGGGCTTTGTCGATCATTGCCATATGGCGGCACACGAAGACCACAGATCGATGGCGATTATTCGTATTCTTCAGGGTTTTCTGAGGCGGCTGAGTAAGACAGGTCAGGCGATGCCTGGCGATTTTGGCTCATCGCTGGTGTTGCCCAAAACAGCGGAAAATGAGCTCACACAAACTATTCCCGAGCATTTTTGGTTCTCACAATCAACCCCTCGTGAGATTGCGAATAAAGGTGCGAACACACGTGTTTGGTATGTTGTTACTGGCGGCATCTGCACCCCTTTCCTTGCTCGCCGGTGTCGCTTCCAGTGACGAAGCCACGCCGTCCGGCACGCGATATGGGTTTTTTGGCCTGCTTGATCATCGGAGCTCATATGGCGAGGGAGCATTTCCGGAGCCGTTTCTAGTGGATGATTCAGACTTGGAAGTCGATGAGGCACGCCTGGATTGGCTGCACACCAAAGCAAACGATCAGGACAGTGATCTCGTAACTGGCGAGGTAGAAAAGGGATTCGGACTGTTGACGCTCGAATTGGAAGTTCCTTTCGAGCGCGACGTCAGCAATGGCGCGGTATCGGAAGGTATTGGTAACATTGATATCGGCGCCCGCTACCCCGCCTATCAATACGTCTCCGGCAACGGGTTTACCGACAGCACTTTTGGTTTAGGGGTTGAAGTTGGCATACCAGTCCATTCATCGGTTAGCAAGAACGCCGAGCTCGTTCCCAAGATCTTTAACGACCTGAAGCTTGGCGATCATTTTACGGTTCAGTCAATTTTCGGGTATTCCACTCTGTTTGGCGGCGGTGCTGACGGCGGACTGCAAACGTTCGAATACGGATTTGTTTTCGGATACACGATCCAGCACGCTGAGTTCCCCTTACCCTTCGTTTTACAGTTCATACCGGTGTTTGAACTTTCCGGCGAAACCGAACTCAATAAGCAGGATCGCGGACACAACAGCATTCTCGGTGATCTGGGTTTTCGCGCCAATCTCAAAACTGTTGGACCTGTGCAACCACGGGTCGGAGTCGCACTTGTGTTTCCAATGGATCGAGGTGCTCGCGCAGACGTACACTGGGGCGTCGTCACAAGTCTGGTATTCGAGTATTGAGGCGCTGCTCCCGGAAATTAATCACTTCAGGATGCGGACATGAGCATGAATCGGAGAAAGTTCCTGACGCTGACCACGACAGCGGTCACAGTTTGCATGACCGTCGCCGATAAAAATAGCATCGCGACCCTGCCGGAAAGGGTTGTCGACGCCGGGCCGCTAAGCAACTATGCTGTAGACGGACTTTATGGCGGTTTTCGCGACCAGGGATTCTTCCTGATCCGAAAGGGCACTCAACTGCTGGCTCTTTCCGCGACCTGCACCCATAGAAAATGCAAGCTGACCGCTGAGCCCGATCGCTCCTTCTATTGCAAGTGTCATGGATCGACGTTCGGGCCAGGCGGCAACGTAACCCAAGGGCCGGCAAAACGTGATTTACCAATGTTCGCGACGACGGTGGACGGACGCGGGCATTTGCTTGTCAAGGTTCCCTTCAAGTGACCGTTCCACGTTCTAAGTTCCGTGGTTCAGTTCCAACTTGCACGAGTCCTGCCACCTTCCTACCGGCGAGCCGTGACCCGTACACCGTCAACCTGGAACCCGGTTTAATCACCAAGCTCACGCACGCCGATCGGATGTGTCGGCCGGTTCGACACGGTTGCAACCGGTAGCCCAAGAATGTCGACTAAAATGTGCCGTTTGCGGCCCTTTATTCGCTTGTACGTGTCGATATATCCGCCTCTCGCGACTGGCGTAGTCGTTCAGGGAAATGTGGTCCATCCGTGCAGCGGACGATAGAATCCCCCCGAGACTGTTTCCAGTTTCTAGCCTATCTCGCGTTCTGAGGCGCATCCTGGCTAGCTTCTCACGCATGAACAAAACCAAACTTTGTTTCCCTCGCTATCCAGGAAACTACCAACATAGTGCACCTCATCATAAATCTGGACCGGATCCGAAATGACGACACCACGGCCCCGAAGTTCCTTTTCGGTGGCACGTGTATCTTCAGTTTGAATAGTTGCGCGCGGATTCGGCGCCTGGTAGGAGGTAACTCCCAATCGGCCTTGAGCATCAAGATAGTCTGGTCCACGAGGTAACCAACCGGTTTGGAATCTTCAATAAGCCGGTGGCAACGCTAATGTTTCACCGTAGAATTTATTTGCGCGATCAAGGTCGCGCACCGACAGAGCAATGACTCTGACACAGCGAAAGCCAAGCGATAGCGCACTCATACAGTTTTTCCGAAGAACGGCTAGTTAGGTTTGATATTCTGGTTAATTTGGAAAAAGTTACTTGGATCGTATTTGCGCTTAATTTCTACAAGGCGATCATAGTTGTCGCGGTAGGTGGCTTTGATTCGATCGGGCCCTTCGTCCATCATGAAGTTCACATAGGCGCCGCCCAGACTGTAAGGATGGACGGCCGCCCAGTAGTCCTTTGTCCATTGGGTTATTTTTTCGGCATTCGCTGGATCAGGATCGACTCCCACTATGACCATCGACCATTTAGCTTCCCGATAGCTGAACGCGGTCTCATGCCGGTCGACCCGGCTTGGAAAGCCATCCACAGGATAAAGGTGCATCGTGGAATGAAGGGTCGGCAATGCCTCCCCAAACTTGACGTGTTGGTCGACCGCCGCATCCGGAATCTCGCCGAGGAAATCGCCTCTCCAGTACCACTGCAATCCTGGCGGATAGATGGCATCGAACATACTTTGCAACGCCGTATAGGGCATCGGTCCCGTGAGTTCGAACGTTGGCGCTCGGAACTTCCTTATCGGTCGAAATGCCTCTTCAACCTTGTCCGGCGGACCGCAGTAAGCCCAGACGATTCCGCACATGGTCTTTCGGTGTAGCTCCTCCGGAAAGGGCGGTCCCGGTGGCACCTTCAAGAAGGCGAAAAACCCATATAGCTCTTCCGGTTGCGCCGGCGCGACTTCCCGATACCACTCTAACAGTTCGCGCGCGTGTTCCATCTCCCAGAGCATCGGACCGGCAAACACCTGATCTACTGGACACCCGCGAAACAGAAACGAGGTAACGACGCCAAAGTTTCCCCCACCGCCGCGGAGCGCCCAAAACAAATCGGAATTTTCTTTGACACTGGCCGTCACGAAACGCCCATCGGCTAGCACGACATCGGCTTCCAGCAGGTTATCAAGCGCTAGACCAAATTTCCGGGTTAGGTAGCCCGTTCCACCGCCGAGTGTGAGCCCCGCGATTCCGGTGGTTGAGATGATTCCGGCCGGCACAGCCAGGCCGAAACTATGAGCTGCGTGGTTTATATCTGCCTGAGTACAGCCGGACTCAGCTCGTACGGTGCTTGTGGCCGGATCGACTCGGACCCCTTTCATCGGCGAAAGGTCGATCACCAGTCCCTTATCGCAAACACCGAGTCCGGCGCCATTGTGGCCTCCGCCGCGAATGGCGACCGTGAGGCGCTCCTGGCCTGCAAAGTTCACTGCCGCCCTAACATCTGCCACATTCGCGCAACGTACGATAGCGTCGGGGCAGCGATCGATCATTCCATTGTACACTTTGCGAGCGACTTCATATTCGCTGCTGGCGGGGGTAATCACGCTCCCCCGGAAATTTGCACTCAACTTGCTGAACACTTGGTCTGCCATATGCGATATTTCAGTTTGGTCACGCGAGACGCGAGAGCTAATTAGAAATCAGCAAAGCCTTCTCTGGAAGCTCAAACCAACTGGAACACAAAGTTTACTCGAAAACGAGTATCGAATCGAGATGAAATCTTGCCAGAGTAAAGCCGAAATGCCAGTTTTGCATTCCCTGATTTCCCAGCCTCTGATCACTGATCGCGCCCTGGTCAATTATGGCCAACCCAACTCTCCGCAGCTCCAGCTAGAAAAAACCTATAACGCTGCAGCGGATCATTATGATCATCCAGCGCTCTCGTTTTGGAATCGATTCGCTAGGCGCATGGTGGAACGTCTGCCCCTCGCTAGCGCGGTGGCAACAGCCACACCGACGAACGCTACGTTCAAATCGAGGGAAACTGTCGCATAAGCACCAGCCGCACCACCAGCGAGAGCTATCACCAAGTCAAAAAACTTGGTGCAGTCCTTGCCGCGATCTGATTGGTGATTGGCACCTCTTAATTAACCAAACCAATGACGCGCGTCCTGCATCTGATCAAAGATCCACACGGAAGCTGCTTCATACCCCGCTTCAGCGTCGCTTCCGGCGGTCACCAAAGCTGATGGCGTAGAAGTTTCGTCAGCAAAGTCAGGGAATTAGTTTAGCCGTCTCACGTTTACGGTGCGAATAAAGGCGGAATTTTGGGACAGAATAGTTAGGCTAGCTTGGCGATCTGCGTAACACCGAGCGGGGTCTTGGTTTTGACTGGGTCAAAAATCCGATACGCGAGCAGTTTCACGCGGTCACTTGCGAGGAACCAAGCCAGAGCATAGCCCCAAACGAACAGTGCCCAGCCCCAGCCGAGGGGTGTCATAAACAGCCCATAAACCGCAATCAGAGTAGCCAGGGTTTGCGTGCCGAGCACCGCTACCCATAGAATCCGCGCGGGACGTATGGACCAGAACGGACCGCGCGTGCGCGTTAGAAAAATCGTAAGGTGCCCAGCTACGGACAGCATCAGATACATCAGCGTCTGGAGATGCGGCCGGTCGAGATGGAATACGCGATCGCCAAGATAAAACAGGCCAAACGCGGCCACCGGGCCGACAACGCCCAGCACCGTGGCGATGCCCAGTACCATGCGCATGTTCCAGGCCTCGGGCTGATCTTTGTAATGAACGTTGTCGTAGGCAATGGACAGGATGGCGCCGTCGTTGAGCAACGCTAGCATCACGATCATCACCGCCGTCAATGGATAAAAGTTAAAGATCAGGATCGCCAGCGTCATGAACAACAACACGCGCAGCGTCTCAGCGATGCGGTAGATCGCGTAGCTATTCATCCGCTGGAAGATTTTCCGGCTCTCCTTGATCGCGTCAATAATCACCGAGAGGCCCGGCGTCATCAGCACGACGGCCGCCGCCGCCCGCGCCGCGTCCGTCGCGCCCGAAACGGCGATGCCGCAGTCGGCTTTCTTCAGCGCGGGGGCGTCATTCACCCCGTCGCCCGTCATGCCGACGATGTGGCCGAGTTTTTGCAGGACATCCACAATGTGGAATTTGTGTTCGGGAAACACCTGGGCGAAACCGTCGGACTCCTCGATGGACTCGCCCACCGCCTTCGTCTCTTGATGCCTTACGTCGCCCAGGCCACTGGCATCAAGAATTGCTGTGCCCATCCCTAATTTCTTGGCGGTTTCCTGGGCGATAGCCAGTGCATCGCCCGTAACCATCTTGATCTTCACGCCCATCTGTCCTGCGGTCGCGATTGTTGCCTTGGCATCTTCCCGCGGGGGATCGAATAGGGGCAACACACCAAGAAACTGCCATTGGCCTTCTCCCTCGGCCCGCGCCACGCCCAACGAACGAAAGCCGCGCGCCGCGAATTCGTTGACCGCCTTGTCGACGGCGGCCTTCACTTGCCCGGCATTGGCCGACAACTCCAGAATCACCTGTGGCGCGCCCTTCGTCACTTTGAACGTCTTTCCGTCCGCGGCTTTGACGGTGGCCTCGGTGCGTTTATGCACCGGGTCGAAAGGCTGGAAGTGGACGACCTGATAACCCTGCAACGCCTGGTTGTTTTTCAGGCCGCCCAAAACAGCCAGATCAATGGTGTCGTTATTGTCCGATCGCGACGCCAGCGCGGCATTGAGGATGACTTGCTCGGCGGGGATATTGTTCACGCTGAACGGATCGCCCAACGTCAGCTTGTTCTGCGTCAGGGTGCCGGTCTTGTCCGAGCACAGCACGTCCACGCCCGCCAATTCCTCGATGGCCACCAACCGGCTCACGATCGCCTGTTTCTTGGCGAGCAATCGTGCACCGACTGCCATTGTCACCGACAGCACCGTCGGCATCGCTACGGGAATTGCGGCCACGGTCAGCACCAAGGCGAACTGCAATGTGCTAAGGATCGGGTCGCCGCGGAATATCGCGACGATAATAATCACCGCGACCAGAGCCACCGCGAGGATGATGAGGTAGTTGCCAATCTTTAGCACCGCGCGTTGAAAATGGCTGACTGTGTGCGCCTCTTGCACCAGTTGCGCCGTCTTGCCGAAGTAGGTGCTCGCACCCGTGGCATAGACCAATGCGTCGATTTCACCCTGACGAATGATGGAACCGGAAAAAACTGCCTCGCCGGATTTGCGCTCGGCGGGCAACGACTCTCCGGTCAGCGCGGACTGATCCACCTCCACCGGGTCGCCCGCCAGCAAACGCGCATCCGCCGGCACAACGTCACCCAGTCGCAGGTGGATGACGTCGCCCGGCACCAGCTCACGGGCCGCCGAGGTGATCCACTTCCCATCACGTTTGACCCTCGCGTTGATCGCCAACTTGGCCTTCAGGGCAGCGATTGCGTTGCCCGCCTCCTTTTCTTCCCAGAATCCGACCAAGGCGTTCGCAACAAGCAAAATAAGGATGATGAAAAAATCCGGCCAGTGACCGACGATACCCGACAGAATCACCGCCACTTCGATCATCCACGGGATGGGACCCCAAAAATAGGACAGGAATTTCAGGAACGGATTGGTTTTCTTTTCTTCAATCTCGTTAGGCCCATATTGAGTTAGCCGTTTTTGCGCCTCGGCTTGACTGAGGCCGTCCGGCGACGACTCTAATTTTTTCTCCACTTCCGTCAGGGGCAGGGATTTCAAATCGTCCTTCGCATCTGACTTTGATCCCGCCTTCGATTCGGGAGCTTTTTGATCGGCAACGGTTTTCATAGTGGATATTCTTTCTGTATTTGCCACACCCCCGTCTGGGGAATCCCTACCCTGGCAAATCGTTTGTTGCGCGTTGGATTAGTTTCATCCATCGCTAGCCGGCCTTTGTCGCCGGCGACCAGCGTCTTCGCGGTGTCTATAAGCCCCTCCGCATTCATCTGGGGTTACTCCATTTCCAATCCCGAATCTCCGGCAAGTCTTGGCCGTTCTTGTCGATGTATTGTTTGTGCTCGACAAGCTTGTCCTTGAGCTGCTGCTTCAGGTAGATACCCTTGTCGCCGGTCTGCGGCACGCGGTCGATGGTATCCATCACGAGGTGGAAGCGGTCCAGATCGTTAAGCACCGTCATGTCGAACGCCGTCGTAATGGTGCCCTCTTCCTTATAGCCGCGCACGTGGAAGTTGTCGTGGTTAGTGCGGCGGTAGGTCAGCCTGTGGATCAGCCACGGGTAGGCATGGAAAGCGAAGATAACCGGCTTGTCCTTGGTGAAGAGCGCGTCGAAATCCATGTCGCTCAATCCGTGCGGGTGTTCGGTTTGTGGTTGCAGCTTCATGAGGTCAACGACGTTGACTACCCGGATTTTCAGGTCCGGCAGATGCTCGCGCATGATGGAGACGGCGGCGAGCGTTTCCAGCGTGGGCACGTCGCCACAGCAGGCCATGACCACGTCAGGTGCGACGCCCTCCTGGTCGTTGCTGGCCCACTGCCAGATTGCCGATACCCTCGGTGCAATGCTTGACGGCAGCGTCCATTGTCAACCACTGCGGGGCCGGGTGTTTGCCTGCGATAACGACGTTGACGTAATGGCGACTGCGCAGGCAGTGGTCCATTACCGACAGCAAGCAGTTTGCATCCGGCGGAAGGTAAACACGGACGACCTCGGCCTTCTTGTTCACCACATGGTCGATGAAACCGGGATCTTGGTGGGTGAAGCCATTGTGATCCTGGCGCCATACATGCGAGGCCAGCAGGTAGTTTAATGAGGCGATGTTCCGCCGCCACGGCAGGCCTGCCGTGACCTTCAGCCACTTGGCGTGCTGGTTGAACATCGAATCGACGATGTGGATGAACGCCTCGTAGCAATTGAAGAGTCCGTGCCGCCCGGTGAGCAGGTAGCCCTCCAACCACCCCTCACATTGGTGCTCGCTGAGCATCTCCATCACGCGCCCAGTGGGCGCGAGTAATTCGTCGTTCGGCGCGGTGGCGGCGTTCCATTGGCGTTTGGTTACTTCAAAGAGGGCTTCCAGGCCGTTGGAGAGTGTCTCGTCAGGACCAAAGACCCGGAAACTCCGCCGTTCACTATTCAGTTTCGCCACATCACGTAGGAAACGGCCGAGCACATGCGTGTCGCCGATCCCGCCCACCCCAGGCGCGGGCACGTCGACCGCGTAGTCGCGAAAATCTGGCATCCGCAGGTCGCGCAAGAATGCCGCCGTTGGCGTGCGGATTCGCGCCCATGCGTCGCTCGCCCTTGGGCGCAAGTTCGGCCAGTTCCGGTTTCAGGCGGCCCTGCTCATCGAAGAGTTCCTCCGGACGGGCCGCTCCTCAGCCAGTCTTCTAACAGCTTGAGATGTTCTGGATGGGTGGCCGGGTCGGAGAGCGGTACCTGGTGCGAATGGAAGGTGCCTTCAATCTGGACACCATCGACCACCTTCGGTCCCGTCCAGCCCTTGGGCGAAATGAGGACGATCATCGGCCAGCGCGGACGCTCGAAGTTGCCCTGGACGCGGTCGTCCTGCTGGATTTTTTGGATTTGCTCGATTGCCGTGTCGAGCGTCGCGGCCATGGCCTCATGCATTAGCTCGGGCTCGTGACCCTCGACGAAGTGGGGCGTCCATCCGTAGCCACGGAGCAACTGTTCCAATTCCTCGCGTGTGATGCGGGCGAGCAGTGTCGGGTTGGCAATCTTGTAGCCGTTCAGATGAAGGATCGGCAGCACCGCGCCGTCCGTGGCCGGGTTGAGAAACTTATTGGAATGCCACGCCGTTGCCAGCGGTCCGGTTTCGGCCTCGCCATCGCCGACGACGCAGGCGACAACGAGATCGGGATTGTCGAACACCGCCCCGAATGAATGGCTGAGTGAATAGCCCAGCTCGCCGCCCTCGTGGATCGAGCCAGGGGTCTCCGCCGATGCGTGGCTGGGAATTCCTCCGGGAAACGAAAATTGAACAAAGAGCTTCCGAAGGCCGGCCTCATCCTGGCTGATGTTGGGATAGATCTCGCTGTAAGTGCCCTCGAGGTAAGTGTTGCCCACCACAGCAGGGCCACCGTGCCCGGGACCGGAAACGTAAATCATGTCCAGGTCGTATTTCTTGATGACCCGGTTCAAGTGCATGTAAATGAAGTTCTGCCCGGGGGTCGTGCCCCAGTGTCCCAGCAGCATGTGCTTCACATCCGGGAGCGTCAGCGGCCGCTTCAGCAGCGGATTGTCGTAAAGATAAATCTGGCCGACCGACAGATAGTTGGCGGCGCGCCAGTAGGCATCCATCTTGTGGAGTAGTTCCGGTGTAAGTGTGTTGGGTTTCATCGTTTAAGTTTCACTTTTTGTTCACCGCGACGACCTGGTGGTCATGATGTCTCTCGCGTCCGTCGGCCAGTCCTTTTCGACGATTACGCCATCCGCTGTTCTGGCGTTCAATCGAAACGCACAGGTACTGCCGCTGACGAATTCGCTGTCCTTACCGTCGACGCACAAAGAAATCGGCGGCGCCGCACCACCACGCCCGCGGACCGTGAGCGAGTCGCGCGTCAGCCGCAGATCGAGTGAATGCCCGCGGTAGCGTATGTGCATCTCGAGACGCTCCAGCTCCCCCGGCAATTCCGGATTGAGTCGCAAAACATCGCCTCTTACTTCGATCCCCGTCGATACGCGCTGGACCAGATCGACCGTTCCCGCCATGGCGCCGAGGTGTATGCCCTCCGCGGTGGTGCCCTGCTGGACATCGCTCAGGTCGCTCCGCAGCGCCTCCGCGAAGAAGTCCATCGCGCGCTGCCGGTCGGAACGTGCCAGAACCCAGGCGTGCACCACACGGCACAACGTGGAGCCGTGGGATGAGCGGTCGATATAGTAGGCGATGTTTCGCGGAATAGTCTCGTATTCGAACGGATAGCCCAGATGCTCGAACAATTCGCCGAGTTCCTCAGACGAAAACAGGTAGAACAACATCAGCACGTCCGCCTGTTTCGAGAGCTTGTAGCGGTTGGTACTGTCGTTTTCGCCCTCGAGGATGAGATCGAGACGCTGAATGTTTCCGTAGCGCGTCCGATAGTGCTCCCAATCGAGCTCACGCAATTTTTCATAGCCTTCGAACTGACTGATGATCCCGTCGTCGTGAAATGGGACAAACATCCTGCGACTGATCTCTCCCCAGCGGGCGATCTCTTCTGCCGAAAAGCCAAGCTGCGCCGTGAGCTCGGCGCGGCGCATATCGGACAGGAGATCGAGCACCTCCAGTGCCCGGCACAGCACCCACACGGCCATGATGTTTGTATAGGCGTTGTTCTTTAGGCCCGGCGTTGCGGAATCCGGATCGCTGTCGTGAAACTCGTCAGGACCCATCACGCCGCGGATCTCGTAGCGTCCACGCTCGTCATCAAAGCTCGCGATGCTCGACCAGAACCGGGCGATATCCAGAATCAGCTCCGCGCCGTAGGAATGCAGAAACTCGTAGTCGTGAGTGACCTGGAAGTACTGCCAGACGTTATAGGCGATGGCGCTTCCTACGTGTCGCTGCAAGTAGGAGTTATCGGGCACCCAGCGCTGCGAGCGCGGGTTCAGGTTAAGCGCTTCGGTCTGCTCCTGACCATCGCTCCCGCTCTGCCAGGGGAACATCGCTCCCTTATATCCGGCAGCCGCGGCGGCGGCGCGCGCCTCGCCCAGGCGCCGGTAACGATACATCAGAAGCGAGCGGGTGATTTCGGGCATTCGATAATTGAAAAACGGAAAGATGAACAGTTCATCCCAGAAGATATGGCCCTGATACGCTTCTCCCGTCCAACCTCGTGCGGGCACACCGATATCGAGTCCGATGGAGTTGGGCGATGCGGCTTGCAGCAGGTGAAACATATTCAACCGAAGCAGCATCGGGACGTTCAACTTGAACCCGGGATGGGCCGGCTGGAGATGCATGCCGAAGCGGCGCCACAAATGCTCCCAGGCAAGAACGTGGTCAGCCATCACGGCATCGAAGCGACCCGCGCGCGCGATCGCCTTGCCCGCCCCCAATCCGCACTCCGAAATGGCGTGATCGCGCGAGGTGCAGAAAGAGACCAGCTTCTCCAGCACCAGGGTGCCACCTTGCTTGACGTCGACTTTGAGTTCCTGGCCGATGTATCCCGGCTCCTCGATGACCCGACGCGGAACCTCGAGAAGCTTTCCGTCGAGGAACGCTCGCGTTCGCGCCACCTGCGCGACGTGAATGTTTGACTGGCAGGTGCGCGTAAGCAGGCACACGCCGTCCTCGCCCACTACCTCGCCTGCCACCGGCTCCAGGTGCCTGTTGTTGAACTTGCGGTAGAGCTTCGCGCCCAAGTTGACGACGCGGCCGTCGATCGCCGAACGCACTGTTGACGCCTGCCGACCAGTTGTCGGCGGTCAGCGTTAGTTCCAGCGCGCACAGATGCATGCCGCCCATCGAGACCAGGCGTCGCTCCTTGAGTGTGCTGCGCCGCCCCTCGCCGTCCTCGAAGCTTATGCACCACAACAGCATGCCGCGCCGGAGGTCGAGTTCCCGGCGGTACGACAGGAGCTTGGTTTGGACATCGAACCAGTCCCGTTCGGCGATGCAAAACTCGAGCGCGAGCCAATTGGGGAAATTGACGAGATCCTCGTTCTCGACCACGCGGCCAGCAATATCGGTGCGCGACCGATTGTAACCGCCGGCGAGGTAAGTCCCCGGATAATGAATGTCATCCGCCACGGCCCCGGCGGCAGCACCGCGCGTCGCAAAATAGCCATTCCCCAAGGTGCACAGGGCTTCGCGGATACCCTCTTGCGCCGGGTCGAAGCCCTCAAACACCAGTGACCACGCCGAAGGCAGTTCCACTACCACGCGGACTTGCGCCAGATCGGTCACCACGACATCGGCACCGGCTTCGCGCAGCGCCTGCGCGTGTCCGCTGCGATCGACGCCGATAACGCAGCCGAATCGGCCGGCGCGCCCGGCGCCGACGCCGACGATCGCGTCCTCCACGACCACCGCACGCGAAGGTTCCGCCCCGACGCGCCGCGCCGCCTCCAGGAAAGCATCCGGGGCCGGCTTGCCTTTGAGCTCGAGGCGAGTGACGTCCTTCCCGTCCACTCGCGCGTCGAACAGCTGCGCGATACCCGCTGCCTCGAGCACCGCCGCGCAGTTGTTGCTGGAGGACACGACGGCGGTCTTGATCTCCTCGGCCCGGAGTTTGCGCACTAGCGCGATCGAAGCTTCATAGGGCTCGATGCCGTGCTGCTCCAAGTGTTTCAGGAAATACCGGTCTTCCAGATTGCCTAGCGCGCGCACGCTTTGCACGTCGGGGCCGTCTTCGGGTGCACCCAACGGTAATTCGATTCCGCGCGACTCGAGGAAGGCTGCCACGCCATCGTAACGCGGCTTGCCGTCGACGTAGCGCAAATAGTCGGCGTCGATATCAAAGGGAACGAACGGCTCGCCTGCCTGGGTGGCGTGCTGCTCGAGAAAACAGTCGAACAGCTTTTTCCAAGCCGAGGCATGCACGCTCGCCGTCCTGGTCAGCACACCGTCGAGATCGAACAGCACCGCGTCGTAGTCCCGCGGGGAGAGTGTGGTGACGACTTTCATCTAAATATAAGACCCAAAACGGGGCAGACCATGCTCGCGATCATCCATTCCTCGTCCGTCCGAATGACGCGCACGGAGATCCTACTGGTTTTCGAGGAAATCACACCCGCATTCGCCATGTTCCGTTTTTCATTGAGTTCAATTCCAAGAAATCCCAGCCCATCGCAAATCCGGGCGCGAACAGTGGGCGCATTCTCTCCGATGCCACCAGCGAACACCACCGTGTCCAGTCCGCCAACGCCGCCGCGAATGCGCCGATCCATTTCTTGACCTGATAGCAAAAGATCGCGACCGCTTCAGCCGCCCGCACGTCCTGCGTCTCACAGTCGAGCAAATTACGCATGTCGGATCTGGTTTCGGATATCCCGAGCAGCCCGGACTGGGAGTTGACCATCTCGTTGAATTGCTTCGCGCTCATTTTTTCAGTACGCGCCAGATACCAAACCAGCCTGGGATCCAGATCGCCTGAGTGTGTGCTCATCGGCACCCCGGCTGTCGGGGTGAAACTCATGCTGGTGTCCACCGGTTTGCCTTCACGCACCGCCGCCAGGCTGGCGCCATTGCCAAGGTGGGCAAGGATGACCCGGCCTTGTGCCGCTTCCGCTCCGGCCAAGCGAGCCAGTTCTCCCATTAGAAACGCATACGACAACCCGTGAAACCCGTACCGTCGCACGCCCTGCGCCTCGTACCGGCGCGGGATGGGCAACAACTGGGCGACGCGCGGCAGGTCATGGTGAAAAGCCGTGTCGAAACACGCCACTTGAGGCAAGTCAGGAAATCGGCGATGAAACGCCTCAGTCAACAGGATCTCCTCCGGCAGATGCTCAGGATCGAATGGACTGAGCCGGTGCAGCTCCTCAACCATTTCCGCAGTGATTCGCTCCGGCTTGCTATACCTCGGCCCGCCATGCACCACGCGATGCCCCACTGCGGTCAGGGCATCACGCCCGCCGCGTTCCTCGATCCAATCCATCAGAGCGCCCACCGCGACCGTGTGATCCGGCGCCCTTACTAGCCGCGAAAAGTTGTCCACCTGGTTTAAGCCTTTCACCCGCAAGGTAGCGTCCGGCAGTCCAATCCGCTCAATCCCACCCTCCAGAATCCGTCGGAGCGAATCACCAGCTTCGAACAGCGCGAACTTGATGCTGGACGAGCCGCCATTGATTGTCAGGATGCGCGGGTTGGACGCTTTCATGGAGGGCTCCTAGTTATTCCGCAATCCTAACGAAGCAAGTTTCGCGCACGTGGACTTGAAATCCGTGTGAAGAATGCTTCGGATTCCCAAACCTTCCGCGATCTGCACAAACATCGCGGTATTCTCGATATAGACGACGTGCTGGGTTGGCACCTGGGTGATGTCCAGCGCCAGCCGAAAGATGTCCGCGTCGGGTTTGCGGACGTGGACAAAGGAGGAGGAAATAAAAGAATCCACAAACCTGTCCAACTTAAACTTGCGAATCCGATGACAATTCAGTTCACGCGCTTCATTGCTGACCACGGCGATCTTCAGCCCGTACCTGGCCTCGAGCTGTGCAACCAGTGCGACCATCTCGGGGTAGGGTTTCGATTGCGCGAACATGAAACGCCGAAACTGAGCGCGCGTAAACGGGCGCTTTTGGTAGAAGACCACCCGACCCAAATATTCTTCCAGCGTAAGCTTTCCCTCCTCGTAGGTGTCGAAGGTCAGGTGATGCCGATCCTCCATCTCTGCCAACTCGATCTTGAACTTCGTTGCGGCCCGTTTGCGGGATTGATGATCCCACCCGTCGGTAAGCAGGACACCCGATATCCAGAAACAACGTCGTGATTGGGATCGCTCTTTTCATGAGGTCTCTGTCAACGTCGTCTGCCGCCTTTGACCACTCGATCCTCGAGCCAGAAGTATGGCGCTAGATCGGCCGCTCAGATGGTAATTTTGTGAATCTTCCGAAAGCGGTTCCTCGCCCGCAGCAAACAGATCGTGTGGCTCTACGCGAGCGGTATCGACGGCCAGATGCCACCGGGTCCCAGGCACGGAAGGCAAACGAAAATCGACCGCATCCGCACCGGCATTGAACATCAAAGAAGATCGTCCCAAGCGATCATTCCCAAAGGTGGGTTTGTGGATTGATCATAGAGAGGCCATTATCGTGGTACTGACGGAAAAAGGGGCAGAAACAAAGCACATAGAATCAACCGTTGAAAAGCAGCTTCGCCGTTCTGGCCGTTCGCCTTCCAATTAGTCATTTGAGCCACAACTGTGGTTCCTGCAGATGATACGCGGGAAAGAGATTATATGGGGCATCTCGCAAATTACTACGATGAGGTAATTGCGTGTATCGGTGATGCAGAAACGATTCTGATATTTGGCCCCGGTGAGGCAAAGGGCGAACTGAAAAAGCGGATGGAGAGAGACAAGATCGGCATACGTATTGTAGCGATGGAAACTGCCGACAAAATGACTGAGCCACAGATTGTGGCCAAGGTGAAGCAGAGGTTTTTCTGATGCATTTGCTCGCCGCATCGCCACCGAGCGAATTGCCCCCTGATGTTGCGTGAGGCGTTCGCCATCGACGCGGCCGCGGTCAAACACCGGTTTTGCAATTCCTTTCGCGGCTTGAGTCCTATGGAATTTAGTACGTTTTCTTTCAGGAATCTTGCTCGATTCCGGCGGTCCGTCTAAGGGAGACCGGGAAAAACGGGGGCTACGCCGCCTTATTGTCCATAGTGGAAACGGCTGTCCTGCCTTGAGGTCCGGATCTTCGGAGCCGGGAACAACACTCTTGCCACAGCCCTTTTCGTGTCGGTTCCCGCTCAATACCATCCTTTCGGCGGTCGAACTCGCCGGGCACGTTTGTGCCATCCTTCACTCCGCAACCATTCCTCTAGACCCTGAAGATGCACCTCGGGGTACCGGCGGCGAAGGTCTCCTATGTCCGCCTTAAACCTTCCGCATCAAACCAGCGGAACATCTGATAGAATTCTTTGCCCAGAACCAGCCGGACCATCAAAGACCGTTTCTTTGCCCAAGGGCCAGATAAGTGATATGATTATCTGGAAGGGAGCAGCTATTTGCTGCTGGATGTGTCCCGCGAAAAGCTGATCCGGTTGTTGAGCTACCTCGGATCCCTCCTCGTGTTCCCCCTCTTAGTGGCCCTCGTGGTCGGATTCCTCGGGCAGAGCGCGACGCTTGGCGTCAAGACCTTCCTCCTGATCGAACTTGGAATGGCCATCCTGAGCCCCCTCCTTAACGCGGTGATCGCATCCGGAAAAAGCAAGCCACATCGCCACCGAGGAAAATGATTTTCTCGGACCAGGAGTGTCTATGGCGTTCTTGCCGCTTTCCCGGGGCTGGGGTGTCCTAGTAGTCTTGGTCGTCTGCCTGCTGCTCGTTCCTCGGTCCTTCGCCTGGCAGACCACGACCGGCCTCACTGCACCGGGGCACCAGATATGTTTTGACTGGCCGATGAAAGAAGGAAGAAATGCCGAGCTTGCGGACACGCGTAACCCGATTTCAGATGGCGACCAGTTGGAGGACGCTCGGAAGGAATACGAGGAGGCACTGAAGACTTACCGCCAATTGGCACAGAAAGATCCGGAGACCTATCTGCCCTACCTAGCCGCGACACTCCACGACCTGGGGATTCTAGATAGCGAGCAGAACCGCTTGGAGGAAGCCCGGAAGGAATTTGAGGAGGCGCTGAGGATCTACCGTGACCTGGTCCAGAAAAGCCCCGAAAGTTATCTGCCTGACCTCGCGGCAACGCTTAACAACCTGGGGATGGTTGATGGCAACAGAAATCTTACAGAGGAAGCGTTGAAGACGTTCCGTCAGTTGGCGCAGAAAGACCCGGAAACCTATCTCCCCCACGTGGCGACAACCCTCAATAACCTCGGGATTCTGGATGGCGGCCGGAACCAGTTGAATGCAGCTCGCAAGAAACATGAGGAGGCGCTGCAGACCTACCGTAAGCTCGCGGAGACGGACCCGCAGAGCTATCTGCCCGGCGTCGCGATGACGCTCAACCACTTGGGGATTCTAGATAGCGCCCAGAACCGGATAAAACCAGCCCGCAACGAGCACGAGGAGGCGCTGGAAACCTACCGTAGGCTGGCGCAGAAAGACCCGCAGACCTATCTGCCTTACGTTGCGGCAACGCTCAACAACCTGGGGATGCTTGACCGTGACAAATACCGGATAGAGGAAGCCTTGAGGACCTACCGGGAGCTGGCCCAGAAAGATCCGCAGACCTTTCTGCCGGAAGTAGCGCTGACACTCAACAACCTAGGGATTCTGGATAGCGGCCGGAACCGGATGGAGGCAGCACGGAAGGAATATGAGGAAGCGCTAAAGAGCTATCGAGAGCTGGCGGAGAAAAATCCGGAGGTCTATCTGCCTGACGTCGCGATGACGCTAAATAACCTTGGGATTCTGGATCGCGACCAGAACCAGATGGCGGCGGCCCGAAGGGAATGTCAGGAGGCGCTGAAGATTTACGAAGCCTTTGCGAAACAAAATCCGGAACAGTTCTCGACCGACGTCAAGCGGCTGAAGAAATTGCTGGAGGAGTTGCCGAGGTAAGCTGTCGCTGCGCCCGGGCCTGGAGGAATAGGTTCGCCGGGACATCATCAGTTCGCACCGATGATTGAGCGTTCCCGATGTCCTAAATAAGCCCAGCGGGCATACTCTTCGCGAAACCGCTCGTACTCATCCTCGACCCCGGTCTTACTGCCGAATCAAAGTAGACGTTCGGGTCATCGGCGATCTTCTCGGTGCGCCAGCCATCTGATTTCAACTCGACCTTGTCCTGCGCCAGATCGAAGAAGGCGAAGTCGGCTTCGGTCTGCCCCCACCCGTTCAGGGTGTACTTCCCGGTTGGGTCACCTTTTGGCGCAGGATTCATGGTGCTCCTTCTTGTGGTCGGGGTTGTAGCCCGGCGCTCGCAATGAGCGGCATTACGACTGGAGGAGCATACCACGATTCCAGCCGGGCATCTTCGTCAACCATGTAGTTGGTTAGACGCTTACGAGCGCCCGCGCGTGGTCGGGATCGGGGCCGCGCGTGTGTGGGATCCGGCAGCTCTCCGGATTCTACGAGCAATGCGATGGCTTCGCGGATCAACGCTTCGATCTCGGCCCAGTCCAAGGCGCTGTCCAGCGGGCACCGCCGTGAGCGGATTTTATTGAAGCGCGAGCCCATAGGTCACCCCCTGGGAACTTTCATTTTCCCGTAGCGATCCGCGATACGCTTGTGCTCTGCCTCCGTCATTCTCGACAGGTATCGCCTCCTTCGAGCGATCCCTATTCGCCGGACCCGATGGGCGAACCCCCGGACATTGCTTTCACACGTGAGAGCCACAATATTGCGAACAAGTTGCCTAGAGTTCAATTAGGTAGGCCGCTATCATGACACTCTGCAAAAGAGAGGGGGAACGCTGACTATCCGGGTTTAGATATTTCTTCGGGCAGTATGAACAAAAGTGGCAGACCAATTTCAGTCCGGGCTGGCCGGCTGGAATTCCTTAAACTTAATGCCGGCAAATTCGAATGGCGAGACACCTATCATCTCATTCTGACCTTAAGCTGGCCACGGTTTGCCGCACTGCTTCTAACCATCTACGTCTTAATCAACCTCGTTTTTGCCGCTTTGTACTTGCTTGACAGCACGTCCGTCGCCGAGCTGCCGCCAGGTTCGTTTCCTCACGCTTTTTTCTTCAGCGTTGAAACCTTGGCCACGGTTGGTTACGGGCACATGTACCCGGAAAGCTTCTACGGCCACTGCGTCACTACCGTAGAGATCGTGCTTGGGATGTTCGGGATGGCCGTTATCACGGGCCTGATCTTTGTTCGTTTCTCGCGGCCGACCGCCAAGATTCTGTTCAGCAAATGTGCTGTCATCGCGCCTTTCGACGGAGTGCCAACGCTGATGCTCCGGGTGGCCAACCAGCGCCACATTCCGATGGCTGAGGCCGAATTTCGCGTCATCTTTTCCCGCAATGAACGGATTCAGGAGGAAGAAGAAAGCGTTCGCCGGTTTTATCCGCTCAAACTTCAGTTTGATCGGTTGACGGGGTTCGCGGTGGTGCTGACCATCCGGCACATAATCGATGAGCGCAGCCCCCTCTATGGAATGACGCCTGAATCCCTGAGAGAGTGCGACGCGTTTTTGATAGCATCGGTGGTTTGCATCGATCCCGTAATTCCGGCGCCCGTCCAGAGTGCGACCGATTACTCCTACGAGGATATCCTCTGGAATCGGCGCTTTGTGGAAATTTATACTGAGACGCCGGATGGTCGGTTTTCCGTGGATTACGGCCGGATCCACGAGACGGAAGAGGCGGCGACCGCGGTCGGCGTAGACCCGCCAGGAAAAGTTAAACGATGATGTCGACGGATGGATGGACCGCCCAGTAATCAGAACGATTACCAAGCGTTGAGAGGACGCAATGGTTTCATCCGCCAAAGCCAGCCGTAAGGCACAAGCCTGTTCGAGCCCCGGCGGACGTGCAGTCCGGGCTCTCTGTAGTTGCCTAACAAAAGTCGAAGTGAAATTACTGATTATTTTTCGGTAATTTGCCTACTTGAATTGGTAGGCTTGAGAGTGCCAAGCGGGGCATCTATGATCCATTCAAGGCTTCGGTCGAGGTGTCCGCAAAATCGGGGAAGCTCACTTGCCGCTCGCGTCTTTTTTAGGGGGTGGATTTTTGTCGGCGCCTGCTAACACCGTTGATCAAGCAGCCTCTAGCGCCAAAGAAGCCAAGGCGATTGAAGTCGGTACGGCCGCTCCCGACGCCGGGTTGCGTGATTTGGATGGTAATGACGTGACTTTACATGCGATCGTTGCCGGAAAACCGACGGTGCTGATCTTCTATCGAGGTTCCTGGTGTCCGTACTGCAATTTGCATTTATCTGACCTGGTCACAGTTGAAGAAGAGCTGCGCTCGCTGGGATATCAGATCGTTGCGATTAGCCCGGATCGGCCCGAAGAACTCAACAAGATGACCGCGGCAGATCACCTGAATTATCGCCTCTTCTCGGATCCCCAGGCCGAGGCGATGAAGAAGTTCGGCGTTGCCTACCAAGTCGACAATACCACTCTCACGAATTACAAGCAGAAGTTTAATGTGGATCTGGAAAGCTCCTCAGGACAAACCCACCACATTCTGCCAGTCCCCTCAGTGTTCATTCTCGATCGTGGAGGCAAAATTGTTTTTGTTCATGCCGATCCAGATTACAAAGTGCGGATGAAAGGTGCGAAAGTGCTAGCCGCAGCAAAAGCCGCGGAGACTACTTTAGACACCCTCCGGAAGTAGGGCGTTCAGTCAGCGGCGTCATCGTACGCCATGCTGACGGTCTATCGGCAAGTCTTACCGATGCATGCATTTCCACTAAATAGCTACGCAACGTAGCTAGAAGGAGACGCGAATTTGCGACCCCGGTAGCAAGTCGTTGCCTGACCTCTCGGCCTTTTTTCTTACCTGCTTTCGTCATGGAAGCTTTACTTGCCGCTGCGAAAGTCCTGAAGGTCCTGGAGAATTCCATCAATCATCGCCCGCACGACGATCTCACCCTTCTGCCGCGTTGCCAGCGTGGCGTCACCGTAAATCCCTGAAGCCGAATAGGCCCCCTCCCCTTCGGGGTTCCGCGTCAGGCCGTTTTTGGGCGAGGGATGATAATCCTTGACTGCTTTGCTCATATCGACGGTCGAAGGCGCGATGAATAACATCATGGAAGTCTCAATTTCATCAGCGTGTGTTCCACCTTCCTCCTGTTTCAACCTCCCCTCAACTGGCTCGATGAGTTTCGCAATGTTGGTGTAACGAAATTGGATTCCCTCGTGGGCGAGTATCTGCGCCGCTAGTTCCAACGCTCTCTCCGTAGAAACACCGGTATTCAATGCATAAAACTTGCGCGGGCCGTAACGAGCCAGGCTCCGACAAATATCCACCGTCAGGTCCCGGGCTGTCTCGAGCCGGAGCGTCGTGGAGCCGGGATATTCAACAAACGCCGGATAGTAATGATAATTGACAGTCGGCGCGACCACCACGTCGGCGCTCTTTATAATTTCGCGCTTGAAGTACTCGGCTAGAAGCCAATCGTTCTTGAGCTTGAGATGTGGTCCGTGCTCTTTGGCTTCGGCGCCGATCGGAATGACGACAATTGTGTCCGGATGCAGAGCTTTCTCTGCCTCCTGCCATGTTAGATCTTCCAGCAGAATGCCCTTGTCGTCTGCAGTGGCATTCGGCGCAGCAGATAAACTCATGGCAAGGAGGACTCCAATGGAAACCAGCGAGTCGCGCGAAACCAGTGTATTCAAAATAGCTGATTGTCAGTGGCTGCTCAAATTCATTTCCTACCTTGCGCCGATGGTTAAGTCGCTCTGATTGGGCGTCTGAAAAGCAGTGGGTTAGCCAATCGAGTCGGTCGTTTCCTTCGGATAAATTCGCTCTACCTCACAGACTCAATGCGGCAAGCAGCAAGCAAACGGAGAAAACCAGGGCGCTGAAAAGACCAAGCGCGGGAGAAATCGCCGCAAATCGGTGGAGCATCCTCACTACGCGGAAATTTGGCCGGGGCAGACGGCCCCTTTGTGTCGCTTGACAGAAAGACCAGCTAGATCGGGCTCGGGCTCAGTGGGACTCTTGAGGGGGCTTGATTCGCCATTCCGCGATCCATTCGCTTTTTGCGGGCAAGTGATACATAACAAAGACCGGAGCGCCCATTAAGTGCTGTGCCGTGAGAGAATCAGTGTAACCGCTCGCTCCCTGAAAGTGCGATCCCGCTGGGCATCGCGGTTGCGCCTAGCTGTTGACGGTTTTCGCCGGTCCCGATCGGCTTATTCAAGGTTGTGCCCGCCTGGAAAGGGTCTTCAATCTGCCCATATACGTCGGTAATCGGACGCGTGCTGAGAAATCTAGTGAGGGTCCAAAGCGGCCGGCGTACTCCATCGAGCTGAATCTGCGACATACCTGAAGCTGCGTCCTTCTGGATCACCTGCACTACAGTCCCAGGGATGAGATAATAGGCTCGTAGTTGTTCAATGAATTCAAGCTCCTTACCTTCGCTGCGGCCTTTGACGATTTGACGCAGATCGTCTCGAGAAGGAGAGCCATACGGGCCATCAACGGTTACCCAGCGATACCCTTTTGCGGCAAGGTCGTCATACTTGTCTGCTAGCGCAGCTGGTGTAAGCCCGATGGCAACAGCTGCTATAGAGAGCATTTTTAGGACCTTCATAGATTTTCCTTAGTTACTTAGTTCTTTAACGAAAGATGTTCCTATTCGCTTTGGCCTCGCGATGGTCAGATTCGCGCCGTCCGCGAGGATCGATTTAAGTTGCTCTTTGCCTCTCGACAACCTCGACATGACAGTACCGGGTGGTATCTCGAGAGTTTCAGCGATTTCTTTGTATGAAAGCTCGTTGAGGTAAAAAAGCTTCAGCGGCGTCCTGTGCGGTTCATCCACCCGCAAAAGGGCATCCAGGGCGATTCGCCCATCCAAGGATCGCCAAGGCTCCGGTTCCCTTGTCGCCAGATCGTGAATATCAGGTAGGAACTCCACTTCGGAATGCTTTCTTCCGCGGCGGACTGTACGTAGGAATTCCCGACGGAGCGTCGTAAACAGCCAGCACTTAATCTGAGAGAAGTCCCGAATCTGATGTGCCCGCCGAATCAAAATCAGAAGCGTTTGTTGCGCCAGATCCGCCGCGTCAGACTCGCTCTTCGTTAAGGAAACAGCGAACCGGTAAAGTCCACCGTGGAAACGGGCAGCAATTGACGCGACGTCCACCATCGGGGCTAGATCAATTCGACCTTCACGGATTGCCTCGTCATTTGCCATAAATAGGTTTCTTGTTTCCAGAAGATTAGTCGACGGCGTACGGCGAACCTTACACAAGAACCGAATCTTTTTGGTTCCGAGGAGCGCCGTGCAGACGGTTCAGCGACGCCCGCCACAGCGGGCCCGATTCTAAAGAATCGCGATAGAATTGGCTCCAAGACTGAGGCTGGAATTGGTGTTGGATCAAGCTATTCAAGAGAATTCAGGAGTCAGGTTTTCTTTCGCGCAGCGCCTGCTTCAGCCGTTCTTTCGACGAATCTGAAAGAGTCTCGAGACAAAACCCGTCCACGTGCTCCGGGAGCGAAGAGGCAATTTTCCGTATTGCCCGGAGCTGCTGTTCGTAACGCTGACACCAGACACAGATAAGGTAATGAAACCGAAATTTAGCCCGAGTTGTGATTGGCAGTTTCACTTCCATTGATTGCGATAAGAGCCTTACGACCTCCCGGCATCTAGGCGTGTGCTTCGCAAGAAAGTTCACGAGCAACCTTTCCATCCAGTTCCGCCCCGTAAGGAGAGAGGGATTCTCTGGAAGTGAAGAGGAGGATTTACCGCAGCTGCGCATTCGTCTCGGCATTGATTCTCGGTTCCCTTTCAGTCCGAAGAGCCATACGCGCCCGATTTAGCATGACCCAAAGGTTAGCGGGGCTCAGCAAGTTTTCTCTTCAGCTGTTCTCGGCCGCTTTCCGATACCTCTTGGATTGCCATAGGAGAAACGCCCAGGTGTTCCGCGATTCGACTTCAACTCCAACCCTTCATGAGGAACGCGTAAATGACAGTTTGCGTGTATAGTCTAGCGCTTAAGAGCGCTGTCAATAAGTTACAGAGGGGGTAAGCTCGGATGCTTCTTCGAAGCTCATTGGTCCACTGCGTCGAGATACGCTCCGGCTGAATGAGAGTGATCCCATCTGGTCTCGCGACAGTTCGGCAACTCATATAGACAAGTCGCGAATTGGGCGAATTTCTTACAAAGTTTTTACTACGCGTTTGAAGCAACGCACGCTTTTTTTATTGGCGCAAGCGAGGAGTGACGCGACGTCAGCACCTCTGACCACATTACCCTGCCCGTTGCCAATCGCCTCCCCTGCGCAATCAGTCCGGTTTTCTTTCGCGCAGCGCCTGCTTTAACCGTTCCTTCGATGAATCGGGGAGAGCCTCGGGACGGAAGTCATCCACGTGCTCCGGTAGCGAAGAGAGGATTTTCCGCAAGGCCAAGAGCTGCTGTTCGTACCGCTGACACCAGATACATATAAGATAATGAAACCGCAATTTAACCCGAGTCGCAATTGGCAGTTTCACCTCCATTGATTGCGACAAGAGCCTTACGACCTCCCGGCATTTAGGCGTGTGGTTGGCAATAAAGCTCACTAGCAACCTTTCAATCCAGTTCCGCCCCGTAAGGAGAGAGGGATTTTCTGCAGGTGAAGAGGAAGATTTATCAACATTGCTCATCGCTCTTGGCATTCTTTTCTCGGCTTCTTTTCATACCAATTCAACTCCAGACACTCGCGAAGAGCCATCCGTGCCCGGTGTAGTATGACCCAAAGGTTGTTCTGCGAGATCCCGAGCGCCTCGCAAATCTCCCCAGTATCCATCTCCTCCATCTCGCGAAGCATAAAGACGTCTGCAACGCGCTGCGGGAGCTTATCCAGGCAACTCCGAAACGTCTCCCAGAACTCTTTGCGATCCAATTCGGCCTCCGGGTCGGGCTTCCATTCGGCGGGGCCAAGATCGTGATTCCAGCCCTGATCAATGAATTTGTGAGACATCTCGTCTTTGAGAAACTCTAAATCGGTAAACGAGACCTCTCGGGCAAGCTTCCGGAAATGATCGCAAATCTTGTTTTTTAAAATACCGCAAAGCCAACTTCGCTCGGAAGAGCTCGCCCGAAAATTTGTATGCGTCCGAACCGCCGCAAAGAGCGTCTCCTGCACAAGGTCTTCGGCCACCTCCGGATGCCGCACCCGGAGGAGCGCGTACCGGTAAAGAAAATCGCCGTGCTGATCCACCCAGCTATCCGGATTGACGCCACTTGATGATTGTCGAGCCGCGTCGATAGCGCTGCTAATTGGCAGCTTCATCTCCGTTAGTGTAGCAAGGCGAAGTCCTCGGAGCGAAGAAATTTCAGCCCATCTTGTTGTAAGGTTTTTACCCCTGAGTCCGACGAAAGTTCGTAAAGGTTGCTTCGCCTAGCCTAAGTCGGAAGTCTCGAAAACCTATGGAAAAAACTCGCGTTCTTATCCTTGGTGGTGGTTTCGGTGGTCTATACGCGGCGCTTGAGTTCGAAAAACGCCGCGATCCTGATTTCGAAGTTACGCTGATTAGTCAGGAAAACTTCTTCTTATTCACGCCGATGCTCCACGAAGTAGCGGCAAGCGACCTCGACGTAACGCACATCGTCAATCCGATGCGCAAGATGTTGCAGCACGTTCGATTCTTTGAGGGCGAGGTTCGGTCTGTCCATTTGGCGGAGCGTCGTGTCGTCGTCGCGCACGGGTTTGACCGGCACACTCATTCGCTGGAATACGACCATATTGTCTTCGGACTCGGTTGCGCAATAAATTTTTACAACATCCCTGGTCTGCGAGAGAGGGCACTTCCAATGAAGTCTCTCGGGGACGCCATTGCCCTGCGAAATCGTCTGATTGAGCGTCTCGAGGAGGCGGGCACTGACTGTGCCGAGAAGGATCGTGCGCCGCTCCTGACATTCGTCGTTGCGGGGGCCGGATTTGCCGGCGTTGAAACAACCGGCAGCATAAACGATCTTTTGAAAGGGACTCTCCCCTATTATCCGAACCTCAAACCCGAGATGCTCCGGGTGGTTTTGGTTCATCCCGGCGATTACGTTCTTCCTGAGCTTGGGGAACAACTCGGCCGCTACGCCAGCCAAAAGCTCGCCGAGCGCGGCGTCGAGATCCGTCCCAACACGAAAGTGAAGGCGGTAACATCAAGGGCAGTAGAACTAACCGACGGCTCCCGAATCGAAAGTTTTACCGTGGTCTGGACAGCGGGCACGTCACCCCACCCGTTGCTCAATCAACTGGATATTCCGAAGGAGCACGATCGTCTCAAGGTCAATGCTGCAATGGGTGTTGAGGGTTTTTCGGGGGTGTGGGCGCTCGGCGACTGTGCCGTGATTCCCGATGAACGGGGCGGATATCATCCACCAACCGCGCAACATGCCTCACGCGAAGGCAAGGTGCTGGCGCAAAATATTATGGCCAGCGTTCGCGGCGAGGCCCTGATGCCTTTCCGGTTCAAGACCCTTGGTCTACTTGCGTCGATCGGGCGTCGCACCGGCGTTGCCAGAATTCTTGGCATCAACTTCTCCGGGTTTCTCGCCTGGTGGCTTTGGCGTACGATTTATCTGCTAAAACTACCTCGCGTAGAAAAAAAGTTACGCGTGGCACTCGATTGGACTCTGGACCTCTTCTTCTCAAAAGATTTCGTCCAGTTTCTTCACGAACGCTCGCCAGCGATCGACGACACATCGACATCCGCTCTCTCGGGCCAGCCTGTAGTCTACAACGAACGATCCGCTGACTTACCTGCACGATCACTTGACTTAACCGCCAAACATGCAGAAAAGATTGGGACGCGCACCTAATAGAACGTTCCGGTGCGGCTGACGTCTATCCTTCCGCTGAGAGCGGAGGTCACCGCGACGTAATATTCCGTCGATCAGGGGTGGAAAATCTCTTAAGGTGTGGGTCGTCGAAAAACGAGGCGTTTAGTTCCCCTGGGTACCGTGACTCGATGAATAGACAATGGGGCTCACTTCTAGTTCTCAAACACGCAAGAAGTAGTATGAGGGTAAAAACTAATCCCGTTCCGATGGGCTACGTTGCCTAGATAACGCAACGTCGAATCAACCTTGGCGCTCTTTGCTTGAGTCTGATCGAGCAGCACGACCAGCGCGGGTTTATTATCCACAACTAGCCTGGACCATCTTTCAATCCAATTTCTAGCCTGGGTAGGAAGCTCAGTATTGCCGTGCATCGATAGAATAACCAAATCCGCTTGGGCGGCGGCTCGGGCGGCCGATTTTCCGATCTGGCGAATTCCGAGCACCTGGAAGCTCCAAAGTTCCAAGTTAAAGTCGCACTCGCTCAGGAGTTCCCAAATCACTTTATCGTAGAAGTGCTTTGCTCGCCTGCCTGCTGCGCTGTCCTCGTAAATGATTGTTACATTGAATTTCGGCCCGCCATCCAAGTCGAGCCCTGCTTCCGATGAAGGTTCTACGGTTACTATCGAGGGTAGGCCTATCGTCAGCCGGATTTTCCCTCCATGATGAGATCGCCACATGATAGAGGTACGTCGCGAATTGGCCGAACTTCTTACAAAGTTTTTACTATACCAGAAATACGCGATCCCACGCGACTCAAAGCCGGCGGGCTTTGCGCCAATCCACATAAGTTCGAGATCAACGACCTCATTAAGCCATCGGCGGAATCGGGCAACGCAATTACCGCCACCGGTGCATCGAAGCCTGGTCGATAGTTAGCCCGTGGAGGACTTCCCACACGGCACACTCTAATTGAGATTCTTTATCACAGCCGAGGGACCGAGTTCAGCGCAAAATCGACCTCGCTAAATCCAGAAGAATTCGGGAATACATGGAAAGATTGCAGCCTCTTAAACGAGTATAGAAGCGTAACGTTAACGATTACAAATCTGCTTATGCGTACTTCGCATTCACAAAAGCTCGCGTCGCTCGCGAAAGACTTGACCAAGGACTATCCGCGCAGCCCGCGCGATTTATTGGCCGGCTATGTCATCGCCGGACGTACCTTGGATAAGTGCCGCGCAACACTCGCTGGAACTGCCGGCGAATACCACTTCGATTGTCCGCTGGACAACTTCTTTTTTGGTTTTGCTGAAATCTCCGGGGACGACTTCAAGAATTTTGTCGCCACGGGTGCCTCCGACGAAGAGGTCGCTGAATGGATTGAACGGAAGGCGAAAAAGAGACCTCGAATTGAGATCATTAAATGGAACAATGACTGGCGCTACAAACGACTGTCAGAGATGCCTGATCGGATCCAAGAGTTCATGGAAGACTACATTCCAGAATTCGTTCCCGCCAATCTAAGGCACCAGGTTGATTATTTCTTTGACATTTACGACGCCGAAGAGAAGCGGATGGAGACATGACTACGAATACCTGTGGTCTGAATCTCGGTAAAGAGGACCTCTTCTAACGCAGGTGGATGTCCGCTCTATTGGATGTATATGCCTGTAGGATCACGGCGAGCTGGGGAACTGGGCAGGCGATCGAAGGAAAATGGGTCGACTATTTTTACTCACGCTCGGAGCGATCTGCCCGTGGCTCGCATCAATAGGCGACGCGCAGACGGTTGAGCAGCTCCAGATTGGTGGCGGAAAAATTGTCGTACACTTCGATTCCGCTCCGACCGACTCTCTTCGAAAATTGTTTCTCCAACGGATCGCACTCTCGGCGAAGGCAGTATCGGTCTACTACCACCAATACCCGGTCGCAAGTGTCGACATTTGGGTCGGTTTCCATGATGGGCGCGGGGTCAATTCGGGGCGCGCGTTTGGATCTTCTCCGCCCCACATCTCCATCTCGGTGGGCCGAGCCAGCACTGGCCTCGATTTCGCAGAGGATTGGGTGAGCACCCATGAGATGGTGCACTTGGCGTTTCCTTCCGTCGCTGAGGAACATCACTGGATCGAAGAAGGGCTGGCTACGTACGTCGAGCCGATCGCTCGAGCGCGCGTCGGCGAGCTCTCTGCAAAAAAGGTTTGGGGCGACATGATGGACGGGATGCCAAAAGGTTTGCCGGAGTCCGGTGATCGCGGACTCGATTTTACGCACACTTGGGGCCGGACTTATTGGGGCGGAGCGCTTTTCTGTCTGCTCGCGGACGTGGAATTCCGAAAGCGAACGGGGAACCAGAGAGGCCTTGAGGACGCGTTGCGTGGAATCTTAGAGGCCGGCGGCAGCATTGAATCGGAATGGACATTAGCACGTGCCTTGGAGATCGCGGATCGTGCGGCGGGTGTGTCAGTCCTCGAAGAGCTTTATGAAAAGATGAAAGCGGCGCCGTTTGCGCCTGACCTGGGTAACCTCTGGCAACGGCTAGGCGTGGGCCGACGTGGATCAGACACAGTGCTGAACGATTCTGCGCCGCTCGCGGCGATTCGCAAAGCGATCACGGAGCCTGTCGATCATCCCAACTAGCACATTACGGATGAAGTCGAACAGCTTATCTGGCTCTCTTTTGTTTTCGTTGTTATAAGTAATAGTCGCAGCACTGTTCCTGATCTGCCAACTCACTCAAAACCTCGATCAAATTAAACCTGCTAGAGAGTGAGCGAGGAACGCTGCCAGCGGCCTGACGACGTGATCAAGTGCCTGAAACTGAAGGACGACGATGTGGTAGCAGACTTGGGTTGCGGAGCAGGATACTTCTCCCTAAAGCTTGCGCCGAAGGTTGCCGAGCACGGCATCGAAGGCACGGCAAGAATTTTTCGAAACTTCCTCTTCTTCTGCGGGTTAAGGTGAGTGAGCTAAAAGAAAAATATGACGAAATTCATCCTCCCGCTGGCTGCAGTGTTCGGTCTGAGCGTTATTGCTCAAGCTGCCGATCCGACTCCAACTCCTTCTCCTGCGCCTTCTGCGAGCGCCGGTAAAACAAAGCATCATCATAAGAAAGGCGCACCCAAGGCTTCGCCAAGCCCAAGTGCTGCTGCACCAAAGTCCAGCTAGGCAGCGATTTCCTGGTGACCGGGAAGATTTGAAATGCCCGCAGATTGAAGTCTGCGGGCTTAAAGGATTTGCGCGTAAGCGCGCTGCTATGAGACCACGAGCCAGGGCAGAGGCTTCTTTCCACGGCTCGTAGATCGCTCCAGCCACATTGAATCAATTGAATCCGGAGCCTTTCCGACAAACTGCGGGTTCATCTCTCGCCTTTGGAATTCGAGGACATCGCGTGCTGTTCCGTGGCGGTCAGCAAGGGCCCGAAGATAAGAAAGTAATCCGCGCCGTCAGGCTTGACGAAATCGTAGTCCGCCGACAGCACAAAGCCCGCCCTTTCGACCTCGCCGATCACCACATCGTGATTGACTCCGTGATCATCACCGTGGCCGTTGCGATCGATGATTCCCAGGCGGGCTCCAGGACGCATGGCAGCACGCACGTGCCGCAACATTACGATGGGCTGCGCCACTTCATGGTAGGTTTTCATGAGGAGCACTGCGTCGAGGCTGTTGGGAGGGAGCAGAGGGTCATCGCTCTTGCTCAAGATGATGCGGATATTTGGGAGCTTCTCCTTTCGGGCGCGATCGCGGATGTAATCGAGGTAGGACCGGTTGATGTCGACGGCATAGACCCGACCACTGCTTCCCACCCGGCGTGCGGCACGCACGCTGAACCAACCCGAACCGGCACCGATGTCGGCAACTGCGGACCCGGTGTGTATCCCCAGCAAGTCCATAACCCTGTTGACCTGCAGCGTCTTATCTCGTTTGGGGTCCTCAAAAACCGACAGGTCCCCTGTGTAAGGCCGGCTGGTCGGTCGGTGGATGATATCGGTGCTGCGCAGCTGGACAGTCAGTGACGGAATGGGCGCGACTGGCGACTTTGTGAATACGGGCGATGGGAGGGCAAGAAAGCCGACCAATAAAGCACCCCGCGAATGCGGGAGAATGGTTGAGCCGGACTTAGCATCGAATTACGACAGAAGTCGAACTAGGCGACCCCATAAACCGCGGTCGGAAGACTCCTGCTCATGTCGCACCAGGATAGCATCCAAGCCCAAACTACGTCCCGGTCGTTGAACCAGGAACATGATCTGGACGACCATAAGGAAGAAGTACGTCCAAGGCCACTCGGCGGGGGAACGATAAAGGCCCAGCCAAAGATTAATGGCCATCAGCGCTCCTACAAAAGCTCCCACCCGGCTGAATAGTCCAAGGATCAGCGTAACGGCGATCAGCACCTCTGAGAAGTAGACTTGTGGTGCGAAGAAGTAGAAATGCGGAAGCACTACGTCCTGCACGAAGTGCCGCTGGAGCCCTGTACTAGCCCACTTCGCCATTTCGCCCATCCAGTAGCGAAGACCACCGGAGCCGTCAGGGTTATCAGTGTAAGTGGGGGGGAGCTTCCACAAGGACTGCTGCCACCACAACGCGCCGATAAAGAATCGGGCCAGCCAATTCCACAGGTGCAGACCTGAGCGCTGGCTTGAGTCGCGGCGAAGGTTGACTGCTGCAATCACAATGCTGGCAATAATCAGCAGCCAGAAAACGTAGCTCGTCCAGCCACCCTGAGTAAGGAAATCCAGCGCGTCGGAAAATGGATTTGTTCTCATTTCCTCGCTCTCCTAGCAGACGTCATCTCTCGTGCGCGCGCGGAACAGTAATGCGATGCCCGGGGCACCCGATCTCCTAGAGAGTTCTCGGGCTATCATCCGGCTGGCGTTGAGGCCTGTCGGCCCTTGTCGCCAGGGGCTAGGAATCACTGAAAAGAGTATAGGACGGCTGGTTGCCATCATGTAGTTAAGATGCGGCTGGCGATTTGGGTATTCCCGCAAGCTAATCCGTTTCCTTCTTTCCATTGCCGGCAAGGCTATTCCAAACCGTGTTAAATCGTAGACCTGGGATCGCTACAGCGTAACCTGCGACCGCGCCTCTCAACCAGGGCTTACGGTCCAATATTTGACCATTAAATCATGCGTGCGGCACTTCGTCTTCTGCGGATAACTTAAAGGGAGAACTCGCTCCGCTCGATAGACCCAATGATTAAGAGACATTGCCGATCGCCTGTCACAAATGCACCAACAACGGTTTCCGTTCATTTCGCAAGCCGCCGGAGGTTTCGGCAGTAATCCTCGAAATTGAAAGGCCTAGATGGGCAACGAGATCAGCTAGTAGAAGCCTTGCGTGTCCTGCTTCGCCCCGAACTGGTCGTAGAAGCCTCTTGGCTTGCTCGTACGATAGCAATCGGCTTTTAGGCACTTTAGTAGTCTGCTCGGAATAATGTCAGCCAGCTATTCTTTTTATTCGAAGCGGCTGCTTGTTTGCGATTCCCGGAGACGGGGCAAAGCCGGTTTTTCGACTTGGATTGCGGTGATGGCTTAATCCGCTCGTAGATGGCTCGACTCGAGGCCCCCATTGGAGAATCTCGATAATTGGACATGCGGCGCGCTTCAATTTTCTGTCACACTGACCCACCAGGTTGGCGAGCGCATGACGCATGGTTGCCAATTCAGAAATCTTTTGTTCAATCAGAGCCAGCTTTCGCGCCGCTAAGTCACGGGTTTTTGTGCATGCGTCTGTGTCATTTAGCTGCAGTAGTCCAGCCACATCCTCCAGGGTAAATCCAAGCGCCTGCGCCCTTTTGATAAAACAGATCCGTTTCACCATTTGCGCAGGATAGCTCCGATATCCTCCTGGTGGCTTCATGGGCTCTTTCAGTAGTCCGCGTCGCTGATAGTAACGGATCGTCTCAACGTTAACTCCCGCGGCTGCTGCGACCCGACCTATGGTCAATTTCGGCATTGTGCAAATTCCCGCTTGATTCCGTACTATAGTACGGAGTCTACGCTCTGTCTCAGACGATATGCCTGAACCAAACGAATCTACTCGGAGCGGAAACGGCTTCCTGGTTGCCGGAATCCTTGCGGCTATTGGAGCCTCGGCTTGCTGCATCGGCCCACTTGTGTTACTTGCACTTGGAGTAAGCGGTGCTTGGATCAGCTCTCTGACTGCGCTTGAACCTTATCGCCCAATTTTTATCGGATTAACGCTGTTGTTCCTGGCGGGCGCCTTCTATCACCTTTATCTGGCACGCGGAGTCTGTACGCCCGGATCGGCATGCACTAGTCCACGCACATTAAAACGCCGGCGCTTGGCATTTTGGATCGTAACAGTCTTGGTGCTTAGCCTGATCGCGGTCCCCTGGTTTACCCCACTCTTTTATTCATTATGAAATTCCTTATGAACCGTTTTGCCTTCTTAAGTAGCCTCGTCGCAGTCCCGTTCGCCCTATTTGCGGGAACCTTACAGACCGTCACGCTCGAAGTGAAGAATATGACCAGTGCGGTTTGTCCGATCACCGTGAAGAAAGCACTGGAAAAAGTACCGGGCGTAACGGTGGCGGAGGTGGATTTCGATAAAAAGACTGCCAGCGTTACGTTCGATCCGGATAAAGCCAGTCCCGTCACACTGACCAAAGCGACTTCGGACGCAGGCTATCCTTCCACCGTGCACAACTGAACGGGGTATGAGTGACGTTCTTCTTGAATCCGTGCTGGTGTGCCCTGTTTGCGGCTTCGCGAAGCGAGAGCCAATGCCGACCGACGCATGCCAATTCTTCTACGAATGCTCTAACTGCAAAACGGTTCTGCGTCCTAAGCCTGGCGACTGCTGCGTCTTTTGTTCGTACGGCTCAGTGAAATGCCCGCCGATGCAGGAGGAAGATCCCTGCTGCGCTCCTGAATAACTCGATCCCTCCCCAAAGAACCCAGCCATGAACAATTCCACCGACCAGGAAGCTATCACTTTCTACAACGTGCCGCTGGTGTGCGGAGCTGCGCCATCGATTGGCTGCGGCAGTCGAGCGAAGCCCCTTCTTATGGAGCTCGAGCAGCAGACGCCAATCAAGGAGGCGTGGCTGAATCGAACTGGAACGATTGTTGCGATCGTATGGAGCGGCCAGCCGGATACTGAAGAGATTGCCAAACGCGTCTTTGAAAGGCACGAAATCCAATACACAGAGCGACCGGATGATAAGCGAACCGACGAATCTTTCCGAGCTGTCGGGAGCTGGTTGCGCGGCGCCGAAGTGGATCGGCTAAGTTTAGAAGAAGCTCGAGTAATCGCTGAAACCTCGGTGTCTGCATCAGTGAGAGAAAGGCTGGTCTCGGTTGAGGAGGCCGCACAGATCAAATCCGACATCGAAGCGTATTTCCGAGAGGAGCTTGTCAAGCTCCGAACTAGTCATATGTCTCTTAAATAATAGTGACACTTTTAGCTGCTCTGCCCCTGGGAAATCCTCCAAAAATGACTCACCACTATTTAAGAGACGCTACACTAGACCCAAAATAAGCGAGTTCCGAATGCGACTCGACGAACTTCCCGTTCGGCCGGGCAAATTCCTAGAAAATGGTGCAAATCCGGTTGGTTCTGGCGACCGAAGGCCCAGGTTTGCTTTTCGCAGGCCAAAGCAACAAAAGTTTTTTGTAGTTAGTGCGATTTTGGGCGCCGATACATGCCTCGCCAAGGCATAGCTCTGCCTTGGAACATTTGAGCGTTCCGCTTAGAGTATCGTCAATTGGCCAAAGGCCTGCTTCAGGCAGGTGCCATCCGAC
>JBAUZZ010000188.1:0-15155 GCA_049585495.1 Chthoniobacterales bacterium
ACAATCTATAAAGCCGCGTCGGGAGATGCATCACCATATCCCGACGCTTGAACAAAACAACCCATCACCGAGTCACCGACAATGAGAAGTTTCGTTTATAAAACTATCACAATTCCGGTAGCTTTCAAAGCCATCCCCTGCAGCCGTCGCGCTCAACTATGGAACCGACAGGCTTCGATTATGATCGACCTCAACATGCTGGGCTTTCGTCAGGGGTGGTGTGACCTGCCGAGCTTAACCCCTCTGGTTGTGATGCCTTGCGCAGGCCTGCCAGGGTAAAGCGTAGGTTCCTGCGATTAGTCCTCAATTGCGTTGCTCATTTTTGAGCGAGCAACGACCGCATCGACAAGCAACATCAGACAACGGCAGACGACTAGAAAATTTCCGAATTCTTCTATTTGGCATAGAAAGCGACCAGCCGTGAGAACTAGAACTAGCGATTCCGTGACGACGGAAGATGTTTTGACTGCGTTGGAACAGTACGCAAGAGAATCCAACGAAAGTGATCGGCAGACGGCAAAGAAGCTTGGGATCAATCGCTTCACATTGCACGCGTGGCTGCGCGGTGTCGATCCGCCTCAGCGGTGCCTCCTGGCACGGTTAGCCGGTTTTTTGAGACGCGTCGGATATCTCTAGACTCCGGAATGGAATCATCACTCGAAGTTCGGCCTCCAAGACGATTTCCTAATTTTGAAAGAAAGTGGTGCTTATGACAGTGGATCTTGAGCGTTTTGAAAGAACGCCTCTAGCGCGGGAGCCGTTTGAGCATCTCGTTGTGCGTGGGTTCGTGAAGCCGGAGGCGCGCAAGGCGATAAATGACGATTACCCTAAGCTGCAAAGGCCCGGCAGCTTCCCTTTGAGCGAGACGACGTTCGGGCCAAAGTTCAAGGAACTGATCGACGATCTCGTCAGCCGGGAGTTCCGTGCCGCGTTTGAGCGAAATTCTCCATCAATCTCACAGGTCGGCCCACGATGGTCACCGTGCGGGGGCGCTGCTCGAAGGAGAAGGACGGAAAAATCCACACTGACTCAAGAACGAAAATTATGGTGTTCTTTCGCAATTACGGAAGGCCAACACAAAACCCAGAATGTGGTATTCAAGCACGAGGCGTTTGAGCCCGGGTCCGTTGTATACCGCAGTCCATCGACGGACACGCAGCAGAGTGCGGAAAAGAAAGAAAAGGCTTTTCCAGAAGGTGGTTGGATCTGTAAAGTCGTGGTTAAGAAAGGAGAATCCGTGTCTAGATGAATGCTCGCCTCTTGAGTATATTCGCTCTTACCCTTGTTGCCCCCGCGATCGCGGCGACCACGAACGGCATTACCTTTAACGTGCGCCAGGAGAGTGGCACTAATCAGTATTATCGACTCGAAGTTCCTCCCAACCTGCCGCCGCCGGCAAAGCCTGACACTCCCAAGATCTCGCCGGATTTAGCGGCTTTGGCCGCGGTCGCATGGGCGGGGGGGGTCAATACCAAAGATGGTCTGACGACTCTGGGGGGCAGTAAACCCGGTGGCTTTTATAATGCAACCTACATAAAGGTTGATTCCGTCCAAAATCAAACGAGCCCCGTCCCCTATTATCTCGTGCAAATGGACGGAACGATTGGTCAGACGCGTCAGACATTCTATGCTGCTGTGCTTGACGATGCGCGAATTATTCAGCCGACAGCGATTGGTGGACCGGCGACGCCTCAAAAGATGACAACGCACGGTCATGCTAAGCACTAGCGTTGCGTCAACCTTGTCCGCGAAGCGATGCCGAAACGAAGGCCGAAGCAAAGCTTCTGCTACCGTTCGCCGGTCGAATCGACTCGCGGAAAAAGAAAAAAATCCCCCAGCAAATCGGCGGACGGCAGACGGGGGGGAGTCTGCCAGTCGACCAGCAGTAAAACTCGGCTCTCTGTCGATTGCCGATTGTGTGCTGGGCTTACTGCTGGGGTCCAAAAAAGATTGCGCCATCCTCCCCCGAGGATGGCGCTAATTTCTTTCCGTCTTGAATGGGTTTGGGTGTCAAAAATCTCCCGGCATTCGCCGAGGAATTCGGATTCTGTCAGGCCTAGCCGGATTGCCTTTTCAATCGGAGGAACGAGAGCAACCCTAATTAGATGCTTTTCCAGTTCGGGATTCTTTTCCTTTTTCCTAATTTGCTGCCCCAGATGTTGGGAGAGAGTTTCCACTAATCTCTTATTTCGTCATCCATGCGCATCGGAATAAAGAAGGCGTGATCCGGTTCTCTCTCCTTCCGAACCACACCTCGCGAATCGTCAAAAGGGCGCATGACTAGCAGCTAAAAACTAGTCACACGGTGAACCATATGCAAAAACCGAATCGCTACCAGGTATTGGGGGAGAAGACTATCGTCTGCTGCCGGTCATTTGCCGCTGGTAATGAAACCGGCATCAATAACCTTGGTTCCCAAGATCCCATCGGGTCCAGAGGGCAATAGACGATGTTGTTTTCCTCGTCACGTTCGACAAGCTTTTGCATGACACGCTGGCGGTAAGTGTCTTTAATTCCATTGTTCTTTGGTTCCTTCGTGTTGTTGGATCTAGCCTCCGCGTCGTTCAAGTCGGCGACGGAGGCTTTTCCTTTGGCACAACCTCGACGCGAAGCGAAAAGCGAGCTACGCTGGCGCGAGTCGCTGGAATGTGAAAACACGAACAGCTCTTCTAATTGCTGTCGTCGGCATCGGGACCTTTGTGGCCGCAGAAATCGGCAAGCGTAACCGGCCTGTGCAGACTTCAGGCACTTCTTCTCCGGTCGGGGTCGCTCAGTATTCGGACCAGGCCGAGGTTAAGGCTGAACCGACGCTGCCTACCGATCCTGCGGCAAAGCAGAGAGCGTAGACACGGAGCTAAACAGGGCCATCAAGCAGGCGGTAGACGTTGAGCTAAACAGAGCGATCGCGCGAGCACTCTCAGACGCCAGCAAGGACGATCTAAAGCATCACAGCGATCAGTAGCGGTTCGTCTCTTCTGTGGTCCGCGATAGCATTGACGATGTCGGTAAGTTGTGTGTCGCAATCAAGACCGATGCGTCAGTTTGCGGTAAAAGAAAGACCCCTGACCCGCCGAGACGAGCCAGGCGCTGTAGTCCAACCTGTGTGTGGAGAGAAGCTATCGGCGGCGACTTTGACCCTTGCCGGCGTGATCGCCTTCTTTGCGAATCAGACGGTTGGCCTGAATCTCCTAGGTTTCAGTCTAGTTTTGCTGGTGCTGAGTTTCCCGGAGGGTGGGGAGGACGTCCTTCGATCATCCTGAACTAGTGGAACGACGAGAAAATCGGTGCGCTGCTGCGACGTAGTGGACCTGTACCAGGCATTCTCGCAGCACACCGGTCCGGAAAAAGGCGATTGTGGATAAGTCGCGCATTGGAGCCAGGGTTCTGCGAAGCCCAAGATCTGTCTTTCTGGTTTTGGTAAGGATTGGTTTCACCGGTAGAGTTGGCTCGTGGTTTTAGGCGACCTCGGCCGCAAAAAATCGTTCGCCAAATTGGATGGCAAACTGGGTTGCTGCTTGCTTCCAGGTCACGGGCGGATTTTTCCATTTCTTGGTGATATTACGCAGGGCCAGATAAATCAATTTGGTCGTGCTTCGTTGCTGGGAAAGTGGCCTCTGGTTTTGAGCACCTTTCGCAATTGCATGTGCAGACTCTCAATGGCGTTGGTGATGTAAATGATTCTTCTGATCTGGGCCGGGTAAGCAAAAAAGGGAATCACTTGTTCCCATACCCTTCGCCAGCTCTGGACAATGGCCGGTAGTTTTTTGCCCCCCACTCACTATTGGCAAATTCTTCCAACCGTTTTGCAGCCAGCTCAGCGCTTTCAGCGTTGTAAATGCCCTTGAGTTCGCGGGCTACCGGTTGAGGCTGCTTCCAATTGCAGAACGACAGCGAGTTGCGGATCAGATGCACGATGCAGGTCTGAATCTGGCTCTGCGGGAAAACGGCCGTAAATGCCTCTGGAAAACCTTTGAGCCTGTCGATGACCGCAATCAGGATATCCTCCACTCCGCGATGCTTGAGCTCGTTCATTACGGCTAACCAAAACTTGGCTCCTTCAGTCTGATGGATCCACAGGCCAAGCACATCTTTGGTCCCATCGGGCTGAATGCCCAACGGCAGATCGACGGCCTTGTTTCTGACGGTTCCTTCCTCGCGGATCTTGGCCCGTAGAGCGTCGAAGATTGAAACAGCATGAATTGGCTGGGGGTCTTCTGTCAGCAACCGCACAAAGCCGTGGGACTGGCAATCAAATTGGAAAATCATCTCCGTTCCACGCTCAAAGAATACTATCCGGTGGGCGAGGAGCGAGCCGTTGAGCTCTTTCGGTATCGGTTGCGGACTGAGGATGGCCGGCAGTTCGAATACGTTCTCAGGGCCAAGCGCTCAGCCGTCACCCGAGACAAAGCGGTAGCAATTGCCATGGACTGGATGCTTGCTTTTTCAATTTTTACAGCTTGGCTGCATTGGTTGGTTAAGACCTTGCAGGAGGGAGGAGGTTAATCTACTCTCGGCTCCCGGCAAGCTGGCAGCCTCCACACCCAGGCAACAGCAAGCCGAATCAACCTGAGCCACGAATATCAAAAGGAGTCGATCAATGAACCGAAGAGAAGCCATTATCACCGGCGTGGCCGGTATTACGGCGGCAGTCGCGGTCGCGCACACGGCGGATGCACAAGCGTCCCAGGCCGCCGACCTGGAGTTGGAGCAGATTCGCGCGCTGTTGCGTGCGCACGATGAAGCCTTTAGCAACCAGGACCTAAACGGGATCATGGCGTGCCTAACAGAAAAGGCCGCGATCATGGGCACCGGTCCCGGGGAAATCTGGTCGGGGCCGGACGAGATCAAGGTGGCCTATGAGCACTTCTTCGAGGGTTTCGACAAAGGAGAGCAGAAATTCGAATACCAGTTCAGGATTGGCGGATTGACCTCAGAAATGGGTTGGCTGATGGCGTCCGGAAATGTGACGGGGAAAAAGGACGGAAAAGAGTTCGCCTTCCCCCTCAATCTCTCCCTGACCGTGGCGAAAAAGGACGGTAAGTGGCTGATCGCAGCCATGCACTTTTCAACGCTCACGGGCGGTGCGATCCCGGGAACCAAGGATGCGCAATAGCTGGCCATTGACTTTCTTGCTTATGAATAACGATACATCTAATGAAACGACAGGCACCGAAGAGGAAAGAGAGCTACTGGGGCGGCGGCTGTTTTTGCAGAGCATGGGGAAGTGGTCTGGTGCGGCAATTGCGGCGGCGGTATTAGGGGGTGCCTGGCTTGCATTTTCGCCTGAAGCCAATGCCGGCGCTTGGATCAACCGCCGTGGCGGTTACGGTGGCGGATGGATCAACCGATGGGGTGGGGGCGGCGGGGGATGGATAAACGGTGGCGGTGGGGGATGGATCAACCGCCGTGGCTATGGCGGCGGAGGTGCATGGATCAATCGTTGGTAGGCGACTTTACTGGACAAATTTGCGTGGGGCAGGAAATCAATCTGTCTCTCGGGTTCCTGCCGGCTGCTTTGGCAGAGGGACAAGGTAATCGCCACTTTGTTGCCGTTGTCAAAAGTCGCGACGAACTCCTCCGCGGGCTGCGCGAGCTCTCAGAGGCCTGCAGTGGATCCCGTCAACCATTGGGTAAAGAAAGGTCCACCCTTTTTCCCGTGGAACCCTCGGCAATATTCCAGCACGGGCTAACTAAGGAACTAAGCGGCAAACCTCAATGTCGCTAATGGATAGGATTTCGCCGAGTTCAGGTGAGCTGAGGTAGCGAACTTCAGTGTTTTCGAGCTCTGGCATGGGAAGAAGATGGCCCTTTTCCCAGCCATTCTGAGTAACATTCCGTTAAAAGGTTTCCGCTTATCTGTTTGAGATTCAAGGTCGCGCCGCACCCGTGGTGCTGGTGGCGAGGAGAAGGACCCGTCGGAGGGGAAATTCTGTTTCAGGAAAACTTTTTTTTTGAAATTTTCTCGGTCGGCTTTATCAATCCGCGATCTCCATTGAACCAATGAAGGCTCTCCGAGTGGCCGGTGAGTAACTAGGCAAGGGCTCGCCCTTGATATCCGCTTTGGCTGCATAAGCTCTTTATCGGCCTTGAAGGCAAGCGCCCTGTATCCGTCGAACTTCAATTCATAGACTCAATTGCCAACCGGAGATCCGGCAGTGGGGATATTCGTTTCTCTATTGTACTAAAGTCCAATAGAAACTGCCGTCGCGGTCGAGTAGTTTTCCACTTTAAAGGACGGTTTCCCTTTTATGGGAGTTCTTGGACGAAGATGGATTTGCATTCCACCTGGCCCAAGATTGGACCAATTAGAGCACTCGATTATGAAAGCGCGAACAATTATCGGTATAGCGGTTGCCGCCATTTGGCTGACTTCAACCGCATTAGCAGACAAATACGATGATCTCGTTGCAAAAGGGTATCGCTGGGTCACTACCGATGGTCCATTCGCTTGTTCTTCCAAAGACAATGTGCATCGGATCATTAAAAACCGAAGTGACGAGAACACGCTGCGAATGGTTGAACAAGGCGGCGTGTACTTCCTGATACGGGGTGCAATAGTTCAGGTGGTGCAGGAGGACAAAGCTTCGGGTATGTCGCAGGTTCGTTGGGATGGAATCGCCGCGAATCTTTGGACGCCGAGTAAGTTTCTCAGCACGCGTCCAATTGTCAGCATATTGGGGACTATCGCAACCCATTCACAAGCGATTGGGGTCAACATATCTGGCACGAATAGCCAGTTGAGCGCGACTCCAACTCACGGCGAAGCCGCGGAACCTAACGCAAGCCCGACGCCCTGAAGTGTTTCCCCTACGATTTCACCGAATCTCACCGAAGGCTTTCGCTGGTCCACTCACCGAAAAGCATAATACAACTTACCGATTTCATTGCGTGCGTATCTCGGTGTTTGATCGGGGGGTGTGTACCTGACGTCTGAGGACCACATTCCCGGCAGATTTGGATCTTCGTTCTGTTTCTGGTCTACACCTCGGTCGAGGAACTGAATGCGCGGCTCGGTAGTGGGGAGCTGAGGAAGATATTCTTCGGCAGGCGTTCGTCGGAACCGCTTCGAAATGACAAGGGCGTGTAGTAGAGAATCGGTCATGTTCTCTACACGTTGCCTTCCTGCGCTGCGCACGCGCGACTGCGCCCGCTGCGCAGATGAAAGAGGCTCCCTGAGACTGCGCTGGAAACGCTCAAGCGTCGTGTTACTTCAAGATGCCAGTTAGCATCATGCGATCGCAATTTTCTCGCGGGCCAAGGCATCGTTTACAGCGACCGAAAGGTCGCTTCGCAGCTGGGCCCAGTTCTCTTGGCGATCCGTCCAAGCTCGAAGTTGAAAGGTTACCGCACCGGCGCTGAAGTTCATTACATAGACTTCTGGCGATGGTGTTTTGGCTACATCAGGATGAACAGCGGCAGTACTTTTTAACAATTTAACCACGCGTTGAGGATCGATGCCTCCGGCTACGTTGACGGAGACTTCAACCGCACGCTTGCGATCCGAAAATGTCCAGTTAGTCACCTGACCCGAGATGAGCGATCCATTGGGCAAAATGATTTCCGAACCGTCCAGAGTGCGAATAACGCTGGCCCTGATGCCGATGCGGCTGACCTCTCCAACCTTGCCGCCTACCTCGATGACGTCGCCAATTTTAATTGGCCGTTCAAAAAGTAGAATTAGGCCCGACACAAAATTATTGATCACGTTTTGTAATCCGAATCCGATCCCCACGCTGAACGCCCCGACCAGAATTGTCAGCTTGGTCAGGTCAATCCCGAGCGCGGCTAAGGCGACGAAGAAGCCTAAGAGCAGGACAGCGTAGTGAAGCATCGTAGAGATCGCGTAAGGAACGCCGCTGGCGAGATGCAAATGATGATAGACGTCTGTTTCCAGCACAAAACTCAAGAATTTCGAGACCAGAAAAGACGCCCAAACCGTGATCAGGGCTGCCAGGATGCGACCCAGTGTAATGTTGAAGGAGCCGATTGCGAGGTTTGCGTTTAGCGCCGCTTCGGTGGTGGCGATTAACGGAGTTCGTAGACCGAAAAAGTTCAGCAGCACGCTCAACCAGAACAAAAAAGCCAAAAACTCGAGCAGTCGACATGTCCGCCGCTGAATCATCGGCCGATACTGACTAATGGCCCCCAACGAACCAAGTGGTCGAACCTGCAGTGCAATAATAATCAATCCTTCGATGATCCGAATAGCGGTGTAGAGCATGGCCGCGATGTAAACGCTCCTGAGAAAAACGATCCCCAAAAGATTCCCCAAATTGACGTATCCGAAAATATTTGCGAGGAACGCCACCGGCAAAAGAATAAGCCCGATTTTGGCAATCACTCGGATTGCTCGCCAAACGCGACCATGGGTTTCGACAGCTTCCCTCGGCAGGTGCCAGCTCCGAAGCACCCAGACAAGGAAGACAGACGCGCCGAGCACTTGGCCCAGGAATATGAACCTGGCCAACACCGGTAGAGAAGCGGCGAGTACTCGGAGTTGACCAACGAAATACAGGATGACGATAGCATTGAGGATTGGATACGCGTTACGTAGCAGCAGTCGACGGAGAATCACTACCGTTGGGATCAGGACTACGGCGCCCAGGACTGCTTGAATCAAGCGGGGAGCTTGCGCATAGATTGCGGGTATGAGCAGCATTGAAAGCGCGAAGGCCGTTGAGACCGGGAGATCGAGGATCGGCAGAGCGCGCTGCAGATCCGGTTTTTCCTCTGCTAATTTGCCAATTCTGCGCCGCGGCCAGTGAAGCGCGGTAGCCATCAGCACAATGAGAAGAGCATGGATCAGGAAGGTAAAAAGGGATCGTTTAGTGAACGCAGCGGATCTTTCCAGTTGAAAAGAAAACGACTCGCCACTGTGTTTCTCCCACTCTGTGCCCAGACTGGTCCCAAGGTTCCAGATGGGTGGGCTATCTCTGACAAAAATATGTTGCACTGCCTGGTTTTCTGCCTGCTCGATCGAAGACAGAGTTGTTCGTACACGGGCTTCCTCCTCGGTAAGGCGGCTCTGCAAGGCCAAAACATGCGCTTGGCCAGACTCGGTCGCCTGTCGCGTGCGCTCAACGGAGTCGACTACGCTCTGGGCGCGCTGCAAGACTGGGGGGGGTGTTTCGGGCTGTTTCGCCGATTGGAGCGTTCCTTGCCAGGTCTTGTTCAACTTATCCAGGCGCCCGAGTTGCTCTTCCAAACTTGTGGCGTGCTGTGTCAACTCCCTATCTGATACCAACAAACGAACGCCAAAAGTTTCCCAGGCAAGCTTGAGCCGGTAAAGCACGTCGAGGGGCGAGCTCGTCGTCAGGAGCCTCTTATCGTCAGCGATTCTTGTATCGATCTCACTTGTCAGGTCCGAGACAGAGCGGGCGATGCCGTCCGCACTGGACTGATCCCTCGACACGTTCGCTTCGATCTCTTGGAGAGAAGTCAGCGCGGACTGCGCTTGAAAAGGTACTTCGGCTAGTGGGATGGCTGTGGGCGCCGGATTCGGTTTCGCCGGCGAGGCAGAAGCTTGCTGGCCTGGTGCCGTGCCGCCGCTCGATACCAAAGCCAGAATAATAAGCAGAACGATTCGAAATCCTGGATGTATGGAACGCAAGAGGGTGTGTCGCGTATTCTGATTTGCGGCTTATTTGGGGGGATCGCTAGGTACGAACGGCTTAATGCATACTAGTCCAGGTGGATTCCACAAACAAAGCATATCAGCATCTGGGATTGTAGGATATAGATTGGAGCCTTGGTCAAATAGGCCTTGCCCCACGAAATGGACAAAATGCTGAATACTATCTCGAAAGGACTAATTGTGGCAGCTCTCTCTTCCAACGAGCAATGAAAGGTCCCCACGCCTTGAAATGGAGCAGCTATCCTATTTCAGTGTACTATATTTTTTTGAAACCCTCGACCTTTCGCGGCGTCCAAAAGGCGAAGACCAGAGAAGTTTTACAAGGAGGTGCCGGATGGGCCCGTTCGTACTCAAGCGAGCCACTGTTTGCCAGATCTCAAGGGCTTCGGGAACCGGATCGACGTAGAGAATCTTGATCACGGTTTCCGCTGGGAAGACTGGAAGGGCAGCCGAGCAGGTGAACCCAATCCAGCGAGGCATCTTAAGCTTTTCAGGCGATCGCCCAAGGCCCTCCACCTTACCGCCTGACTACGCTCTTCGCAAATCTCAGCGCGACTGCTAAAAGTTTAGCCCGGCGGTGATCTGGACGCCTTGCAACCACAGCTGATAGAGGAAGCCGTGGGCGCCCTCGTCTCGGAAGTTATCATAAAGAGCCCGGTAACCGACCTCCGAATAGATGTTACGAGTAATCTGGCAGCCCAATGCGGCATAACTCTCCCAGGCTATATCAGATCCGATCCCGAACCACCGACATCGGTTTCAGCGGTGAGATAGAACGCCTTGCTAAGATTTAAGCGGCCGCGTACGCCGATCAATGGATCGAACCAGTCATCGTAAAAGGAAAGGCTTCGATTTAGCTGGCTTGTCAGAATATTAGCAACTTGGCCTGCCAGTTGTGCCTTCAACTGAGCGGCTTTGGCTTGGGCACCCGCCCGGATTGCCGCAGCCAGCTCCGGCTGCTGGCTCTGGATCAACGCCTCACACTCCGCAGTGTCTGCGTTGCCAGTTTTTCGTGAGACTACGCCATCAAGCTTTTCTCTTGAGTGTGTTTTGGCTTGCTTTCCGATTTGCAATCCAGTCCGCAAAGCCTACAGGGTGTGCTAGCCTCTAGTCGGAGACCTTCAAGTTGGCATCAGCAAGCGCGTTGAGTTTCAAAGCGAGTCCAAGCAGTAGCTTCGGGGAGGCCCAGCGGGCACACCACGAAGGTGCACCTCTCAGGCAGAGGAGTGCTGTCCCCGGCGAAAGATTGGCTAATTATTTCCTTGCTGCAAAGAATTAGTCCAGACGTACAATCACGACGAGGTGCCAATGTTGTGCGTAGTTCTGAGGGAGGTGAGACGGTCGTATTATTAAAAACCGTTTCTATGGAACTCTCCACTTACGCGCTGGAGCTGTTACGAGAAAATGCGGAGTTAATACTCTACCGCGGCCGGAGGGATACTGAACCCCACCATATTTTTGTTGTCGCGCCCTTGTCGAAACATCCTGCGCAAGCGGCCATCAGACGGCTCGAACATGAATACTCGCTCAGAACCAGGCTGGATGCGGCCTGGGCAGTTGTACCTCTTGCGCTCGTTCGGGAGAAGGGGCAGACGATGTTGGTGCTCGAAGATCCGGGCGGCCAGTCGCTCGGTAGGCTCTTGAGCGACCATTGAACCTCACCGCATTTCTGCGTATTAGCATCGGCCTAACGAACGCGCTGGGCAGGCTCCACGAACGCGGGATCATCCACCGGGACGTCAACCCTGCCAATGTCACAGTGGATAGTACATCCGGCAAGGTTTGGCTTACTGGCTTCGGTATTGCATCCGATCTACCTCGCGAGCGGCAAGCTCCCGAGCCTCCCGAAACAATCGCGGGTACACTCGCGTACATGGCACCCGAACAGACCGGCCGCATGAACCGGTCAATCGACTTTTTCGAGAACCTCGTCAGCCACCCTGACATCCGGCACCTTCTCCTTATCGGCGCGTATCGGGATAACGAGGTCAGCCCGTCACATCCGCTGATGTTGACGTTAGACGCGATTCGCAAGACCGAAGCGACCGTGCAACACATCGTACTCGCACCCCTTTCCCTCCACGATTTGGACCGCTTCTCACTTGGGATTTCTCTTCACGAGTATGGCCGTGGGTTCAGTCATCAGCGGCTCTTTCATCATTCCCTGGGCACGCGCCAAGTATTCGCCGCAACGCATCACGACCGTCGCGGATCTCGCGTTGCTGTTAACTTTCGGTCTGATGGCTTTTGTCCATCGACCGTACGTGTTCTTAATGGTCGCGGCGCTTGGTGGCATGGGCTGGACCCTTTCTGCTTCCGAACTCTGGCTAGCAAGTCAACGCGCGATGCCTGACTGGGCGCGCGCGCCGAAACGACTGCATCGAATTGATGCGTGACGCTCGACTGATCTTTTTGCGAAACGGTGCGTACAGGTGGCATTTGTACGAGGACCTGCACCAACCAAACAAATTCCGAATGGAAATCGTCGTGCCCTCTTAGAAGGAGCACTTACTCCAACGCGAGCGGATGACAAAGAACGAAAAGGATGTGATCGACAAGCTTCGCAGTCTGCGGACCGATCCAAATCCTCCGGAAGAATGGATATCACTTTCTGTGGAGAAGGAAGTTCTCAACAGGAGAGTTAGAACGGGGGGACTGCCACCGAGTTACATCGATCAATAAGCCATCAGTCCGTTGTCAGTGTCAGATGAAGCAGGAAGCAACCTTGATCCGTGCGCGGTTGAAGACACCGCGCGCCGCCGCCGTCGCCGGCATCCTCTGCGTTGCATCATCGCAGAGAAAGGCGGCGGTCCTCCACAATCCTGCAGGGATCTCTCAGACCCATAGAATGAAAACAATTGAAAGAAAGTAGGTCTCTTTTCTCGGCTTCGGGGTTTTCGTAACTTAGGCAGCCGGACAAGAAACGGGATTGTGAGATAATTCCATAGGGCGTAGCTGCTGAAATAGGCCAAGTGCAAATTATCCCACGGAGTTTCCAGACGCTGGCCCTGAAATGCGGAACGTGGGTCGTCGCGACAATGGTTGGGGAATCTCGTTCAACATGTATAACAAACCGATCGGTGCAATATGGATGCATGATGCCCGCTGATGCGTCGAGGAATATTGTGTACCAATCGGTTCTTTAATCGATATTCGAGCAATGGGACGACCGAAAAAGTTTAGCCGGGAAGGTGTCTTAGAGAAGGCGCTGCCGGTTTTTTGGAGGCGCGGGTTTGCTGACGCCAGTCTTCACGAATTGGAAGTGGCTACCGGAGTCAATAAGTCCGGCCTCTACTCCGAGTTCGAAGATAAAGAGGATCTGTTTGTGCAGAGCCTTCAGTACTACCTTGAAGGTCTCGAGCAGAAGGGACTGCTGCGCTGAAGGCAGTTCGTGGATCGAGGACGGGAATAGGAGACTATCGGGCAACCGGCTCAATGCTTAACATGCCATTTTTGCCGGCTCTAAAGGCTGAAGCCTTTCACCTTGCGAATCGTACCGGCGAAGCTCTCGAGGCAGTAAGGGAGGCGGAAGCAGTGGTCCAAAGATTCGAAAACCGCTATTGGTGTGCGGAACTCCACCGGCTCCGCGGCGTATTTCTCGCCGCTACCGGTGTTGACGAGACCCAAATTGAGGCTTCGTTACAGGAAGCCATAGGCACCGCAAAGGAGCAGAAGTCGGTTTCACTCGCGAAAGGCGCCGAAGGAACCTACGCGGAATACCCCCGCCAAAAAGCTAGAGTCTCGGCGAGTCGCGGGTTTCGGTTATCCCTGTGGTGACACTCGTCCAGCTCCCTGCGAGGGTTGCGAAGTGGTCCAGGTCGAGTTGGCGATGTGTTTGCTTCACTTTTCGCCCGGTGAACCCAAATTCCCGCTCCGCCATAGCAATGCATTGCAATTCGCTCCCGGCGCTCCAAAGCTCAGACTGTTGTAGCCCAGTTGCGCAAGTTTTGGCAGGGTTAATACCAACCAGCAGCGCAGTTCCACGCCCTCATCGGGACTGCCCCTGGGCCGGTTGGCGGCTCTCTGGCATTGGTTAGCGCCGCGCAACTCGCAAGCCGTCGTGAACCCGACCCTTTTGACTGGCAATAACGAACTTCGATCCACACCGCGTGAGATAGCCCGATCGCGTCGATCAGTGCGCTAAGCGTCAAGATTTCTCAAGCTCAAATACTAGCAAGCGGTCGCAGTTCGCCGAGCATAGTCGGGATGAGTTCCGAAACGGTTGGGTGAATGTGCACTGCCCTCTGCATGACGGTGTAAGGCGCCTTGGCATACATTAAATCAAGGATCGAGTGAACGACCTCATCGCCACCGGTCCCCAAAATGGCGGCGCCCAAGATTTGCTTGGTATCCGCGGCGATCACTATCTTCATGAAACCTTGAGTCTCGCCTTTTTCGACCGCACGATTCACTTTCGTCATCGGCCGTTTTCCGACTAATGCGGGCTTCCCGGCGCTCCGGACCTCCGTCTCGCTCATCCCTGCTCTTCCCAACGGCGGATCGATATAAAGTGCGTAGGCTGGGATCCGGTCGCTCACCCGCCGGGGATCCTTATCGAGAATATTCGCGGCGACGATTTCATAGTCATTGTAGGCCGTATGGGTAAAGGCGCCCTTCCCGTTGCAGTCTCCCATGGCCCAGATGCCCGGCACGTTCGTACGCAGCTCATCATCGACCTCGATGTAACCATGCTGATCGACAGAAACGCCGGCTTTATCGAGCCCGAGGTCATCGGTATTGGGACGACGTCCTAATGCGAGCAAGAGATGGGATCCACTAAGGTCGGGACTGCCTGTTGGGCAATCGACGGTCACTACCAGTTCGTTCCCCTGTTTCCTTACGCTCAGGCACTTTGCGTTAAGGCGCAGGTTGATGCCTTCGCGCTCCAGTATCTCGCCCACTGCGGTGGAGACATCTTCGTCTTCGCGATGAATCAAGCGCGACTCCATTTCGACGATTGTGACTTCACTGCCAAAACGTCGGTACATTTGGCCGAATTCAAGGCCTACGTAGCTGCCGCCTATGACCACCAAATGCCGAGGAAGAAAGTCGACATCCATGATCGAGCTATTGGTAAGGTATTTGACCTGATCAAGCCCGGGCATTGGAGGCGTTTGAGCACGCCCCCCAACATTGATGAATATGTGCGTCGCCGTTAGCAGCGTTTTTCCTACGCTTATCTCGGTGGGAGATGTGAAACGGGCGTGGCCTTGGTAAACCGTACAGTTCTGCAACTGCTTTAGCCACGACTCGACATTTTTTTGCGACTGGTCCGACACGGCGTCTTTCCTGGTCTTCACTTTCTTCATGTCCACGCCCACTTGGCCATTGATCACTACACCAAAGTCGGCAGCCCGACGCGCCAAATGGGCCGCGTAGGCACTTGCTACCAAGGTTTTAGTGGGTGTGCATCCCGTATTAACACATGTACCGCCGAATAGTTTGCGCTCAATGATAGCCACCTTCATCCCGGCCGCACTCAAACGCCCCGCCAGAGGCGCCCCGGCTTGTCCCGTTCCGA
>JBAUZZ010000189.1:0-3259 GCA_049585495.1 Chthoniobacterales bacterium
GGGTGCTACGCATCCCGCAACGCATCCTCTCACCCACCAAGCAATGGATCCAAAATAGTCACTGAATGCGTCCGCCAACCCGCATGAAATCAAGATCGGATCTCAAAAACGCGCAAGTTGGGCTAAACGAGACTTTCCGAACTTCGCACCTCGGATAGTGAGTAGGCTTTCGCACCAGTCGACGGCATCACGCTGGAGGTTAAGCGCCTCCCCTAGACGCATTCCACTTACTGCAAGCAAGCCGAATAAACAGCGGTAAGTCCATGGCTGTAGACTGTAACGGCTTTCAATCGTTCCGGCGGCATCCATCAGGCGCACGATCTCCTCTTCTGAGTACAAGTACGGCACAGCCCGCAGCGAACGGAACGGCAAGATGCCGATCGGTGGCACTTCGGTGCAAGGATCGGCATTTCGGCGGTAGAGCGCGAACTTACGCAGGATGCCTAGTTGGCGCGCCCAGGACACCGGCTTCTGATGCGTGCGTAGTGTCGCGAACTCCAATGCAAGCCGAGTCGTGATGTGCGAGGAACTCCGCGCCTCTAGGAAAGCCACGAACTTATGAAGGTAGTCGCCATACTCCCTTAGCTTGAACCCTAAACCGCGACGCACGTTGATGTAATCTTCAACAGCCTGAGCTAATGGGCTCATTCGACTCCTCCTGGCCAGCGGAGGGCCAGCGACCTTAAAGCCTCGAGCTGAACCTTGGCGTAGATTTCGGTGGTGTCCGCGCTCCGGTGCCGGAGCACTTCCCCGATCTCCCCGAGAGATGCTCCTTTGGCCAGCAGGTGAGTTGCCAGACTGTGCCGAAGGAGATGTGCACCCTTGCGCTCGGATTCGACACCCGCTTTTTCCAGCGCACGCTGCACTATCTTGGCGATCGCAGTCGCGTAGCCAAACCCGGCACGAGGAGCGTAGTCACGGATGAAGACCCTGCGGCAGGAGCATCGCGGTCGGTCACCGTGTAAATACTCTGCGATGGCTTGACCCACGTCTGCCGGCAGCGGCAATTGGGCTCGTTGTCCACCTTTTCCGCAGATGGTGATCAGCGCGTTGTCCCAATCGATATCTTCGAGGTCTAGCCTGACGACTTCGCCCGCACGCAGTCCCAAGCGAGCCAGCAGTAACAGAATGGCGTAGTTGCGTCGACCCGCTTTCGTCGTGCGATCGCAGTGATCTAACACCGCTTGGACCTGCTTTGCAGGAAGGTATTTGGGCAGACTAGACAATGCCCAGGTGGCGACAGAGAGGACAGCCTTGTCAAGCGAGAGGGTCGTGAGGCCTTTGTATTCCAAATAGCGCAGGAACGAGCGCATTGCGACGACAAGGATCTTTGCCATTGATGGGCTGCGCACATGCGCTTGCCGTTGCACGAACCCGATGGTGTCGGGCGCGGTAAGAACTCCGGTGTCCACCGACCCGGACCCGAAGCGTTCGGTTAGGAAACGTAGGACAACACGGCGCCAACAATTGGCGATCGAAGGCGAGATCGCCCGCTCTTCTACCAGGAAGTATTGATACTCGCTGGTTAACTGTTCGGCAGGGCTGAGAGGCGGGGCTACAAAACCAAGAGGTGCCGCTCCGATCTCGCGCAGCATGGCAAGCAAACGGCGTAGGGTCGGTTCGACGTGCCGCGGCAGCCGTCTTTTGGGATAGTGCTTACTCACAAAGCGATCGACAATGGCCTCGTTTAGGTCCTTGACGCCAAGACCGCACCTTTCGAATCTCCGCCCGAAGGCTGCTAAAACGGTCAAATTTTCGCGGACGTAGGCCGATACAAAGCCTGCCTGGTACATCATGCTGACATAAGGCTTGATGTAGGGAGCGAGCGGGCCGGTACAAGCCCTCTCCACGAGTTTAGCTGGGATATAATCGCAGTTCATTTGCCGAGCGTGGCAAGAAGCCCGGGCAATGCGCATCAAAATTCGAAGACCTAACGCATTGAAGAAACAATGTCGACTGCGCCCCAATTTATGCCGCGTCGCCAAGGGACATACCTCGGGCCTCAGTCGAGTTTGTGGCATGGAACATACGTCTGCCGAGAGTAGCACCTTGCTTGTGGGACCTTGCTGAGCTTGTGTTTATTCGGCGAAAGTAAACACGCAAGATGAAAACGTTGTACCTAATGTGCGGGCTTTTCATTCTCTGGCAAGACGACGCTTGCTCGCAAGATCGTCGAGCGGCTGCAATGCGCGTACATTAGTCTCGACGACATAAACGCCGAACGGGGACTTTGGGGCGGGGACGGCATTTCGGTTGGAGAATGGGAACGCACGCACGCGTTGGCTCGCGAGCGGTTGGCAACAAGGATGGTCACCGGGAAAGATGCTGTAGTAGACGACGTCAATAATCTTCGGTGGCTACGCGACCGTTGGCGCGTTGCGGCGAGTTCCCGCTGCTATAACACAGTAGTTATCTACCTAGACATCCCATACACAAAATTGGTCGTACGGCGTCGCGCGAACCAGGTTACCGCCGAGCGGAAAGGCATTACTGAAGCGGTTTGGGCGGAGCACGTGAGTGACTTTGAACCGCCGGGTGCAGATGAGCACGTCCTTCGTTATGGATTGGCGGAGGACGCAGCATCGTGGGTAATAGACCACTTTGGCGCATAGACGCCGATGTGAAAGCCCGACGCCGGGTCCGGTTGGGCTCAGTAAATCAGGTACACACCGACCCGACGATCAACTACTGAGCTTCCTTAAGGCAGTCTGAGGAGAAGCACATTTTTATGCCGCACCGAAGGGCGCCTCGCCAGAGGGAAGTCCGCGCTCTGCGTGGCGTAAAACGGGATTCGGCATAACGCCAGTTATGCCGCTAGCGGCGTAACGGGTGACCCTTCGCCGTCTGAAGCAGACATCCGGCTGACCCGCAAAATCAGCGAAGCCGCTCACCTTATGCAAATCCAGATGCTTGGTCACGTCATTATGGGTGCTCCCGCAAACGGCTCGGCCCGGTTACTTCGCATTCAAGTAAGCGGGGATGCTTGCGTGAAAGCGGCACGGGCCGCGCCCCGCAGCTCCCCTCCCCCAACCCCGCCTAAAAGCGGCCGGCTAGCGACCCCTGTCTTTGCATCTTGTCGTCTTTACGTGAGACTAGAGCATGGCTGCATATGTGATCTCCGAAGTGTCCGACGTATTCGACATCAGGCTAATGGAGGAGCACCGATCGATAGCGCAGGCTGCCATCGAACAATACGGTGGCCGTTATCTCGTTCGCGATGGCGCATTCGAAACAGTCGAAGGCGACTCCGAGCCGCTAA
>JBAUZZ010000190.1:0-6055 GCA_049585495.1 Chthoniobacterales bacterium
AGCCTGCATCGCTCACAAATCCTTAGAGATTTGTGAGCGATGCAGGCTGAGTTCGGTCTTTACTTAGCCTGGTGGGCAGCGAGGCGCTTGAACGACTCGTTCAATTCCCGATCGGCGCGCTTGACGCCGTCTGCGATCGAGATCTCGCCCGACATCATCGCGATGTAGTTGCGGATAAAGATTTTTTCGACCTCCTGGAAATTTGCCGGCGATGGGACAGGCAGCGTATGCGGCAGGGTCTGATAGTAGAGCGCTGCACTCGGCGGGTAAGCAAGGAAAGTCGCCGTCTCGGCAGCCGATTTCCGCCCGGGCACACCGCCTCCGCTCTCCCCCTCTTCCTTCTGCGTTTCGAAGCTGGTGAGTTCGCCAACAAGCTCCTTGGCGACGTCTGGATATTTCGACGTCTTCGAAACCGCATAGCCGCCAAACCCGATGACCGTGTAGTCGTTCACTTTGGTCGGCGGAATAGCGATATCCATGTCAAGCTTGGCCGCCATTGCGTTCTGAACGATCCAATGACCGCGCGAGATCATCGCAACCTGTCCAGCCATGAATTGGTTGTCCATCGTGTCCTTACCGGGAATCGGTGACACCTTGTCCACATGGATAAGATCGTAAAGGAACTGCAGCGACTCGGACACCTTGGGGTCAAGCATGTTGGACGCGGTCCAATCTGCATTCAAGACCGACGTTCCGTTCGAAAAGAACCACGGCTGCACGAAGAAAAACTGATTGGGAACCTCGTAACCGAATTGGGTCACATTGCCCGCCGCATCGCGGACGGTCAGTTTCTTGGCGATCTCACGGAACTCATCCCAGGTCCAGCCTGCCTTTGGGAAGTCAACGCCGGCGTTCTGGAACAGCTTCCGGTTGTAGTTAATCATGATGTTATTCCAGCCGATTGGGACAAAGTACGTCTTGTCCTTGTAGGACGCGTACTTGAAAAGGGCCGAATCGAAATCGGAATAGCTCGCATGGCCGGCAATATAGTCATCGAGCGGAATGAACAGGTTGCGTGTCTCGAATGTCCTGAACGTTTCGATGGCCGTCCCGTAGATGTCATAGGCACTGTTAGCGTTAAACTGCGAGAGAACGCGGGTAACGTAGTCGCCCCAGCCGTTTGAAATCGGATCGATGGCAGTCTCTACCTTTACGTTCGGATACTTCTCATTGAACCGCGCGACGGCATTCGTTACCGCTTTAAGCTGGGCGGCGCTGCCAAAGGCCATCAGCCGTAAATTAGCTGAAACGTCGGCGGCAAAGCCGGCGTTAGAGGCCAGCGCAAAGCCGGCCGCCAACAAGAAGGACGCAAACTTTGATTTCACGGTAGTTCCTGGATGGTCGATTTTTCGTAAACGATGTTCGAAGCGAAGGGGGGAAACTGGTTCAGAGAAGGCGGAAAAACGCCGCAATGTTAGCGCAAACATGACGTGGCGTCAAACGTTATGTCGTGTATCGTTTCAAGACCTATTCTTCACTCCGGCCGCCGAAATTCCCGAATCGAAACTATGAGACATCGTTCCCCAGCCGATGCGAAGCGTCCGACTTTAAATGATGTCGCCAGGGTACTGGGGCTCTCACAGCAGACGGTGTCCCGTGTCATTAACAACCATCCAAGAGTCCTTCCGGAAACTCGCGATCGTGTACTGCAGACAATCGATGCGCTGGGTTACAGGCCGAACCAGGCTGCCAGATTTCTCGCCAATCGTCGTTCGACGTTGATCGGACTGGTTACAGATGATCCAGGAATTTATGGGCCTGCTCACGCAATTCTCAGTCTCGAGCAGGAAGCTCGATTGCATGGTTATACGCTGATGATTTTTGGGCTTCGGAATCTGACAATCGCGGAGGCAAAGGCAGGAGCCGAAGAGCTGATCGCGAACTCAGCGGAGGGACTCATCGTCGACCTTCCAGTCGAAATCGACAAGTTGGAGCTTGCGGCGGCAATGGGAAATATACCGTTTGTAACCCTCGACATCGATGGAGGCGAGCTGTTCCCGTCGTTTCGCGTAGACCATATTCGCGGTTCCAGGTTGGCAACGCGCCACTTGATTTCGCTCGGTCACACTCGGATTGCCGGGCTCCTCGGCCACCAGCCGTATCGAAGTTCGAAGCTGCGACGAAAAGGATGGCTTGCTGAGCTACGTGCAGCCGGACTTAGGCCCGGTCCGGCCAGACACACTCCCTGGACACCGGACGGCGGTTACGATGCAACGAAAGAACTGATCAAAACCTCGGGCGGAAAATTTACGGCGATTTTCGCCGCTAACGATTTGATTGCCATGGGGGCTCTTCTCGCGTTGCATGAAGCCGGGATCGGGGTGCCCGAAGAAATCTCTGTGATCGGTTTTGACAATATGCCCGAGGGCCGTTTCTTTCTTCCCCCTCTAACGACGGCAACCTCAGACTTCGACGTAATGGCCCGCGAAAGCCTCGACATTCTGTTCGCCAGAATCCGCGGAACCCGAGACGCCATTCTCCGCCGAGCGTTTCGACCAGAGTTGATGATCCGCAAAAGTACCGCGCCGCCGCCCCCATAAAGAGCAAACCAAGCGTTGGGTCTGGAGGGCGCGGTGGATGGCGTGGGTAGGGCGAGCGTCCCGGCGAGCCGCAAGCCAGCCGCCCTACAAGTCCAACTTCGGAATTTGCGGTGTTCAACCCCCGTACAACGAAAATTAGCGGTCCGAAGTTTCAGGGATTCACGAATTTCTTTCGAGAGGCGAATGACGAAGTAGCGCATCGCAGGCGTAAAGGCGCTGGGTCTAGATGGCGCGTTGGTAGCTGCAAACGGCCGGGGGCGGATGACAAATGACAGATGACAAATGACGAATGGCAATGACAAAATGGCCGCCCTACCCGGCGGCTCACATGAAATTCGCCCTACCGACGTTGTGCCTTACCAATAACGTTGGCTCTCCACCTCGGCGGTTCGCCCCGTCTTCCTGCATTACTCCAATACTCCATCACTCCATCTCCGTAATACACCGACACACGGTTAAGGTCGTTGCCGCCACTATTTCAGTTCGTGCAGCTCGAGCCGATCGATTACCCAGTCGATGCTCAGGTCGAGCCCGTCGTGGCGGGCATTGGTTTCGATGCCGTGAATGTGATGCCATCTGTTGCGCGAGATCGGTAATTGACTCTTTTTCAAAGCTAATACGGTTGCCCAGGTAACGCTCAATCGTCTCTTTTGCGAACTCCTGTTTCAGGCGGGAAAACGTCTCGACGACAAGGCGGTCAGTGAAGAGCTTGAGGTTCCCTAGCGCCCCCGAACCATTTTCCTCATCGTCGTGCCTGAACGGCTCGGGAAGCAATTTTTCAATCTCTTTCGATTCCCCTTTGCGCAACCATACGTAATCGACAACTGGTCGGTCGCCGGCTGCGGCATCGCGATTATCGTCTGGTTGGAACTCAGGCTTCAAATCGATCACTGCACGCACTTCATCCACCGGGGCGAGCAATCGGTAAGTTGCAACGGCGTGGCTGGCATCCATACGGCGGAACATCGATACCATATGTTGGTGTTGCATCTCCCAAAGCAGCTCGGCCGTTTCGACGAAATGCTCGGCCAGATAATCGTGGATGTTGCAGTTGGCGTTAAGATGCTCTTTCGCTTCCGCGCGAACAGCTTCAACAGCGCGTTCCCTGAGCAATGACGGAATCGGAATACCTACGGCGCCGATCCGGCTGAAGTGCGGATAATGCGTGAGCCAGACCAGCAACCGGTCGAAGCGCACGGCGTTGGCGGCCGTTTGCCGGTCGAACACCGTAAAAGGCTTTTCTCCCGGGCGAAGGAGGTCAATGCAGGTGAGAGCCTGGTCATTAAGAATTCGCTGGATCTCAATAATCGTTACAAACGAGCGCCGGCGATAGCGCATCATGACCCGCTCGTCATTGTTCAGGCCGCTCCAACCTTCGGATTCCCAATCGTCAGCGATGGTGCGGCCGTTCGGCCCACGCCAGCGCATCAACCCGTAATAGACCGCCCCATAAAACGCTGATTCCACATCCCCGTCAAGATGGGCGTGGAGGTCAAACTTGTGCATCAGTTCATCCATGACGCGCGGGCCAATCTTCTGACGCACGTAATGTGCGACCTTGCGAATCCATTCACCGTCAACTTTCAACCAGGAATCGTAGGCTTCCGTGCCGAAGGGGAAATAAGGGCAGTGTGCCGGGCACGAGAGCTTGCTGCCCCGCTGTGCGCCGCAATCCGCGGCGGAAATCATGCCACCTGCTGCCGGACAAGGGCGCTTGCTAGCCATAAGGCGACGACCCTATCACTTCGTCCGCAGACCGCCAGTCCATTCCTGGTCTCGGCGTGAATGGCCAAGGCGGATGAGGAATGACAAATGACAAATTTTTACTCAGAGGCCTTGGAGGGCGACGCTCCGTCGCCGCCGTATTTCGGGAACGCGTGCCGGCGGATTAGGGAGATGGAGTGATGGAGTAATGGAGTATTGGAGTGATGGAGTATTGGAGTAGTGCAAGAAGACGGGGCGATCCGCCGAGGTGGAAAGCCGACGTTATGGTAGAGCGCAATGTCGGTAGGGCGATCCGCCGCGGCGGAGAGCCGTTCCGCCATTGTTGAGTGCTTGTGATAGGGCTCATCCGCCGCGGCGGATGAGCCGAAGGGTGGGCCTCTGATTGGCCCACCGAATTATCCTCTGAACCGCCATCTAACCTTCGGATCAGTGCCACCCCTCTTGAGGCACTGCTCCATTGCCAGCGTATCTGCTTCGGCCATTGATCGCTTGCCGATAGAAACGCCGACGACCGAGCCAGTTCCCTTGCGAGCGACTGCAATGGCGCCATAGCCTATGGTATCGGAAGAGGCTATAATTCTGGCATTTAGCCAGCCACGATGACGGCAGATTTCGAGTGCCTGCTCCCTAGCTAATTTTTCAGGGCCACCAAAAGAATAAACTGTATGGCCGGCAGGGTCGTGCGCTACGGCCGAACCGGCGTTGGCCTCTTGCGTGATCAGGGCTGCCAAGGCCAAACATAAGAGGGCGTTTCTTTTCATGTAGATTCCCTGGCGAACCAGACAGATCAATTGCCTGGCATCTCAGCCGTCACCGAGTAATCAACGATACGGACATCGATGACGTTGGGAACGATGGGTGGGATTATTGAGCCGTTCAGGAGCTTGGGATCGGGAATTATTTTAAGGAAAGCGGGTGGTTTTCCACCAGCTATCGGCTCGCCCGGTTGCGATGTTTTGCCAAGGCTAATCAGCCCCCCGGTGAGCGTAACATGCCCGATGCCGGGAGCTTTCAAAATCGCATCCCAAGGCGATAGAGCGCCGCTGATGATCACCGCGTGAATCGCAACATCTTGGCTTCCGCCGCTTGCCAAAGACGAGGCGCCAACCAAACCGGGATTCTGACTCGGGGACGACTCCACACCACCGCGGGGATCGGTGAGCGCCATATCCATAATGGCGTCGAGTGGTTCGGACACAGCGTTCTCGGTGGTCGGATCGGTTGCCGCATCGAGCGCAGACGCATCGGTGGTGTCGGCAGTAGCCGTTGCATCACCGTCACTATTTCCGTCGCCTGCATCGCCATTGCCGCTTCCGTCGGCGCTACTGCTCCCAATCTCCACTACCGCCCCCGTCGCCGCCACTACCCCCATCGCCGCCTCCTCCATCACCCCCGCCTCCGTCTCCGCCGCCGTCTGCCAAAGGGACAATCATTCTGAAAGGGGCCAAGATTCCGGCCACTCGTTCCAACTCTTTGCAAGCCGCGCGCGCAAGGGCCAGATACGCCGGGCCGTTCTCGTTCCACGGGACCTGAGCCTGGAGGGGGCGGGCGGCCAGCAGGAAAGCGAGGAGGAAAACCGATCTTGAAGAAGTTGTTTTCCTCATATTTCCCAAAGCTCTTTGTTGACGCACGCAGGCTTTAGCAATCCGTAGAGACTCGTGTCAATTCGATTAGTAGATTTGACCGGCGGTCTCAATAAAGGAGAACTCAGCGCGGCGGCGCCGCAACCAAACGTGATTCGCGAGAAATGAGGTGATTGGGGGTCGGCGTGATTTAGGAATGAGGTAGGG
>JBAUZZ010000191.1:0-6276 GCA_049585495.1 Chthoniobacterales bacterium
CACTCGCACTCGCACTCAGCGTGCTGCCTTTGGTCGCAGATCGTAAATCCTGCCCCAAGGTCCGTCTGCGACCACCTTGCATTCGTTTTCCCAAGGGCGCCTGGAATCGGCGTATTGTGTTTCTTCAAATTTTCCCCAGAACAGGTAGTCGGCGTGGAGCGTTTGGCCGACATCTTTCCAGCCAGGCTGGCCGAGCATCAACTGACTCAGGAGCACTTCGTACGGCCGGTAATTTAAGCCGTGACTCCACAGGTGCCCGGGAAAACCGAGTACTACGCGATGTCCAGTCACAAGAACGGGATGATTGTAAGTTGGATAAGCGGCGAAGATAGCTGCTGGCGAAATCGTTCGGGTTGCCTCCGCGACTTGCTGCCACTCCTCTTCGTCACCGATTCTATATCCCTCCTGATGCGGTCTGAGACCACCGGCCAGGGAGAGAAAGCCGGAGAAGAAGAGTGCGGTCAGGGCCAGCGAGCGCAACAAAATGTGCCACCGGGAAAGGAATGCTGTCCAGAGGCCGAACATCAAGACCAGGTAAGACCAGATTAATAGCTTTGTGTTATCCCACTCCCATGGCGCGAAACGGATGAATGCGCACGCCAGAAAAACGATGGCAGCCGGGAAGCAGAAAAGGCGCAGCATACGTTTCTGTTCCTGTTGCATGGGGCTCCCCGGAACACAGAGGTAGATCAGCAAGGCGAAAGTCAGAGGCAGAAAAAGCCCAAAATTATTCAACCAGAACCACCAGGGAGGCTGATCCGGCGGCGTCATCCATCCGGGCTTCCAAGCGATCGCGCCGGTCTTGGCGAACCCGGTTACCCAGTAAACGAGAAGCGCTGCCGGTACGAAGGACAGGGCAACCAACCGGAGCAGGTGCGTCCGCCACTTGCGATCTCCAAACAGGAACCAGCAGAGCAACAAGAAGGAAAGGAAAATGAAGGTGTGCAGATGAAACAGCGGCATCGTTGCGTAAAGCAAGCACTCTGCCCAAGATGGAATTAAGCCTACGGCGGAAGTATCGGCGGCAGGGCCTGCCGCCCTACATCGAAGTTCGGAATTTAGACTTGAAGGGTTTTTCCACTCCTGGAAGAACTTCGTTCGCCAATGGGTCAGCAGAGCGAGACCGGCCGGGATCGCGTACAACAGACCACGCTGCGTGACAAAAAGCGCCAACGGAATTGATTTCCAGGCGACGGCATCCTGGTAGTCTTTCCATTCAAATCCCTGAAAGAATAAAAGTCCCGCCAGGCCCCCGTTGAAAAGAAAGGCCGCGACACCGAACGGGCCGTTAAAGAGAAACAATGCGCGGAGGGTCAGAAGTGAACAGAGAAGCCCGACGAGGATGATCCCGAGCTTTGGTTCGACGCCGACCAGCTTCAGCTGGGCATTAAAGAGATTCAATCCGATCGGATAACGAAGTTTGTCAAACGCGAAAATCGGGTTCTCCGGCCAGAATCGTGGATTCGAAGCGAGATAGTTGATGTGCGTGAGATGCAGGCAGATATCACCGAGGTTGTTGGGTGAAAGGACCCTTACTTCCCCGTCGCGAACAAAGATGACCTGGGAAAATGCGCGGAAAGCAAAGGCGAGAAATGCGGCAGCGACTATAACATGAGTCACGCTAATCTTACGCGGGTCAAACTTGACTGCGTTTGTCTCTCCGCCGTGGCCGGCTCGCCTTTTCTGCGTCAATGCGACGGCCACTGCGACAAGCAAGCCCGCGCCGAGAGAAACTGCGGCGGTTGTTGATGTCAGACCAGCCGGTGAAAAGGCGAACGCAAGACCTAGGATGGTCGACAGTGCCAACCAACTCAAGATAGCGAGTAAGACCGTCATTCCCGAGGTTGAGAGGGATCGAAGCCCGGGACCTGATCCGGGAAAATGTCCTTGAAGGTGCTGTATCGAAAATAGGCGCTGCATTCGCTCATTCCATCCCGCAGCCGGAAATCAACGACGAAATATTTATCCTTCAAGCCGGCCTCGACTGTGCTGGCTTGCGATTGTTCCACCGCGATGAAGTCGGTGTCGAGTTGTTCTGGCCAGTGGTCATCCTTTGCGTAGTAACCAATGTTCGGGAATTCACCTAGTACCCAAGGAATCGGGAAGTAGCTGGATAGAAGGATCAGGCCTTTCAACTTCTTCTTTTGGCTGGGGTCCCGGGCGGCTTTTTCCAGAATCGGATCTGTGAAATTCTCGTAATCCCGGTACGTCTGAACGTAGACATACATCTCCTTGGGATTATCAAAGTTGACGAAATTCACTTTGTAAGAACGCCAGCCGGCCTGACCAAACAGTGCGGTCCCGGCAAGGACTGCGACGATGCTGTTCAACCGCGTCGCGATAAACTCGAGAAAGGCGCCCCCGAGGAAGAGAAAAGGCCAGGCGATTGAGATTACGCACCAAGGCGTTTTGTAGGGAATGATGCTGTAAAAAAAGAGAGTGGCAGTCGCGTACATAGCCAGATAACGCAGCACAATGGGTCCGCCAAAGAGGTAGCGGACGCTAAACAGCAAACCGGCCAGCACGAACCATTCGTAGGTGAGGAAGAGTCGGATCCAATACCAGTTGATCGTGAAGCTGGAGAATGAGGAGAACGGAGCAATGTGCGCAACAAAACTCGGAACCAGCGGGCAGAGATCATATTCGGGCTTACCGTGACCGGCTGCCCCGATTCCAGTTCTCGTCCAGGGTAGAAATGTTTGGTACAGTCCCTTAAGCCCAGGCCAGTTGAGAAAGTTACCGGAATAGAAAAAGACGATCAGGGCGAGGCCGACGAAGATGGCCGCTGCAAAATGTCTCCGCGGAACAGGGCTTTTGGAGCGCTCGAGATACGCATCCGAGGGCCGGATTCTTTCAAGAATCAATGCTGCCAAACCAGCCGCACCGACGGCAGCAACGTGTATGATGTAAGTCTCCTTCGTTAAAATCATTCCCGTAATCCCCAGCACGAAGGCCCAGACGTATTTGGGGGCTTCGAGCGCGTAGAGGCCGAGAGCCCCCCAAAAGGTCAAGATTAGAAAAAAGACGAGCCAGGTTTCATGGATAGAGTACCGGCTGTAGAAAATGAACCCTGGGGAGATAGCCATTCCGAGAGCGGCAAGATAAGAAATGGTTTTGCCAACGAATGGCCGAAATAGCAGCACCAGGTAAACTGTAAGCGTGCCAACGAGGACCACGGGTAACCGGAGCGCCCACAGGTTTCGCCCGAAAAATTTCAGAAACACGAACAGTACGTAGAAATGGAGCGGACCGTGGTAATTGGTTGAGTCGTAGGCGTAGTATCCGTGCTTGGACATCTCATCGCAAAACCAGCCGTTTATGCCTTCGTCAAAATGGGGCGGTTTAACGTCGAGAAATGCCAGACGACTTCCTGCCGCCAGCGCGAGAATCAGAATCGGAAATAGGACTTGACGTCTAAACATTTAGGGCGTTTAGGAGGCGGAACTCGGACGTATTCCAGCGAACAGTAGCCGCAGCCTCCAGCTGCGAGGGCCGGGGCTGAAAGATGCGTCTACTGTGCGGGATGCTATCCGACCCCGGCGCGCGGCGCTTTTATATATGCGAACTCAGCAACATGTCCAAACAGATTCGGCCTCTCCTATCTCTTGTAATCCCAGCGTATAATGAAGCGCATCGGCTGCCGGCCACGCTCGGGCAGATTCGAGATCGTCGGGCTACCTGGGGCTTCGACTTCGAAGTCATTGTTGTCGTCGAGCCGAGCACGGATGGTACATCCGCAATTGCCGAAACAGAGCGAAGCACTCTGAACGAGCTCGTCGTCGTATCGAACCCCGTGCATCGCGGCAAAGGCTTCGCGGTCAGAACCGGAGTGCTCCAAGCGCGCGGTGAATTGATTTTCTTCACCGACGCAGACCTCAGCACGCCGCTGGATGATCTCGAACGAGCGCTGGCGCGCCTGCAGCTGGATCAGGCCGTCGATGTGATTATTGGCAACCGGCAGCATCCGGACAGCCTGATCTTGGAACATCAGAATCCGGTCCGCGAACTGCTGGGAAAAACCTTTAACCGTCTTGTCCGTGGCCTCGCCGGGCTGGGGATCACCGATACCCAATGCGGCTTCAAGGGCTTTCGCCGACAGGCGGCGCGCGCGATCTTTGGACGGCAAAAGACGGACGGATTCGCCTTCGATGTCGAGATCCTGCTCTTAGCGCGCGCCATGAATTTTTCCGTAGTCGAAATGCCGGTCCACTGGTCAAACTCACCGGAATCGCGAGTCCGAGTCGTTGACGACAGCATCCGGATGCTGCGCGATCTGTTTCGGATCAAGAGGCTGGTACAGACTGCGATGAATGAACTGCCCTATGTTGACGACCCTCAGGCGGCGCGAGCCAACGTGAGCGAAAGGCCTGGAGACGAAAGGAGGTCATAAGCCGCGCCTCAGCGCCGAAGGTGCGAAATATTACAGCCTGGGACGCAAGCCCAGGTAGACTGAGCCCAGATCCCGCATCGGTGCTAGCGGGGCGATTTTTGATTTTCGGGCTGGACCATGTACCCTTTACTTGTGAGTGCAACGAGAATCATCGATCCGAATATCACCATGGCCGAACTATTGCAGGAATACCCGGGGGCGCAGCGAGCGCTGTTTCGGGCCTACCATATTGGTGGCTGCTCGAGCTGCGGTTTTCGGCCGGAGGAGACTCTGTCGGAGGTCTGTCAGCGCAATGACAACCTGCCGGTCGACTCGGTGGTTGACACGATCCTCGCAGGGCACGAGGCGGATCAGAGAATGCAAATTGGCCCGGAAGAACTCAACTACCGGAGGCAGGCCGGGGAGGATCTTCCGCTGATTGATATCCGAAGCCGCGAGGAGTGGGATGCCGTTCATATTGAGGGCGCCATATTTTTTACTCAGGAACTGATGCAAGAAATGATGGCTTCGTGGCCAAAAAGTCGCGAATTTGTCTTTGTCTGCCATCACGGCGTGAGAAGCCTGGATGCCGCTTCCTATTTCGCTGGACACGGCTTTGACAATGTTCGCTCGCTTTCAGGCGGTATCGACGGCTGGAGCGTCCAGGTTGATCCCGACCTGCCGAGGTATGAACTAAAGTAAATCATGAGCGTGCCGGAGGATTTTTCAGAGCGGATCGAGCGAGCGATAAAGAGCCCCAAGAACATCGGGGAACTTGAGAACGCCGATGCGGTAGGAACAGTCGGCAACGCGGACTGTGGCGACATGCTTCGAATGTGGGTGAAATTTAAGGACGAGGGCGGCAAGCGGGTTATCGACAAGGCGACCTTTCAGACTTTTGGCTGTGAGACAGCGATTGCCGTGGCGAGCCTGGCTACCGAATTGATTGCTGGGAAGACTGCCGAGGAGGCGTTGAACCTGAGCGGCGAAGAGTTGTCCGCTCCGTTGGGACCATTACCGCCGTTGAAGATTCACTGTGCCCAATTGGTTGAAGGGGCGCTGCGCTCAGCGCTAGCGCCCGAGACCGTATCTAGCGATTCTCCAGGGACCGCGCCGACGCTCTTGCAGCAATTTCAGAACACCGCATCGAACACGCGAAAAGTTGTATTAAGAGGTCCAAATGACTGAGCATCATGAGATCGACTTAAGCCGGGATTGCGAGGCGATCCAAATTCCCGCCGGCCTGAAAACCACGCTACCCGCGGGTACCAGAGTTATCATTACGCAAAATCTGGGAGGCAGCTACACTATTGCCTCCGATTACGGGCTCTTTCGAATTAGCGACGATGACGCGGATGCCTTGGGTCTGACACCGCGAAGTTCGCTTGAGAAAAGAGATCAAGTCGATGGCGACGTCGACGAGGCCGAGGTATGGGATCAGCTGCGAACGGTTTATGATCCCGAGATCCCGGTGAACATCGTTGATCTCGGTCTCGTTTATGACTGCCAACTGACAAAGTCGCGTGACTCGGGAACCAGGGTCGAAGTGAAGATGACTCTTACCGCCCCCGGTTGCGGCATGGGGCCTGCAATTGCACAGGATGCTAAATCCAAGATCCTCACGATCGCTGGTGTCGACGAAGCCGAGGTTGAACTCGTCTGGGATCCACCCTGGAACCAGAATATGATCAGTGAGGAAGGGAAAATGAAGTTAGGGTTGATCTGATGGCGAGAAGGTAGGGCGAGCTTGCCGAGCCTAAACCGGGAACGCTACCAACCCCTAGCCTGCATCGCTCCTAGCGCGGCGTAGCCGCAACCAAATAAGAATTCTGGAACGAGGCCCAGGACGCTATAAGAGGCTATGCAAAAGTCCTCGCTTCCCGATAACCTCGTTCCAGTAGAATTTA
>JBAUZZ010000192.1:0-3308 GCA_049585495.1 Chthoniobacterales bacterium
CTTCGACCAGCGCCCGCAGTGATTTTTTCACAAACTCCGGGTTATTCGCGCCAGGATTAATCAGATAACTGGTGTGCCCGAACACTACCGTGGGCTTATCAGAAAAGTTGTGGTAACTGGCCAGGTCGGCCTCTGAGAACGGCTTGGCAAACCATTGCATGTTGTTTTTGACGAAAATCTGGATTGCTGAACACCCAATCGATCGTCCCCGCTCCAGGGCTTTCGCTGGACCACCGGCAATCGACATGTGCGCTCCCAGTAAAGGTTTTTTCTTCTTTCGAGAGCCAGCTTTGGAAGAGCGAGCAGCGGTCATAGTTTGTTACGGTGGTTGTAGGGCGTCTGGCTCAGGCGCCGGGCCAGCGATACGAAAATTTTTGCTAAACAGTTGGCTCGATGTTAACGCCTGACTCCTCGGCGCCTGACCCAGGCGCCCTACAATAGTTACTTTGGCGCGTTGGAAGAAAGCTGCCAGATTGGCTTTTGAATGTTTCCGGAAGCGCGGAGGCGGAGCACATCGTTGTCGACATCGCCTAGGAGGTCCACGGCGCCGCCGAGCAGATCGAGGCTTCCCTTCAAACTAAGCGCATGCGACCGGGAAGTGATTCGAAGAGAATCGATCTCCGCGACGCCCTGTTCCAACCGAAATTCCATCGTCAGCTCAGCCGGTTCGCGCAGGCCCAGGGACGCCAGTCGTTCAGTTAGCGGCATAAACAGAGGGCTTGCGCTGATGCGAGCCTGCGTGACACCGATCGATCCGGCAACCGATGGGGGTAGCCGGTCGATTCCTCGATGTTTAACCTTCAGTTCTCCGCTCAAGAAACCCTCGTAGCCACTAAGGTGCCCGATTCTTGTCGCCAGTTTTGCCAGTTCCACCTTGGACAACCGCACGCGCGCCTCGTAGACGTTTCTCGTTATCGGCAATTTAGCGGTGTATTCCATTGACCAGGTCCCATCGCCGATGCGACCGTCGAACCTGGTCATTTCGACGCGATCCGATCTCACAGACACCTCAGCGGTCGCTGAATCGAACGGGATATCCAGGCCGGCAAACTCGTAGTTAAAGGAGCTCGGAATTTCGATCTGCATTCCGAGATCCTTCGTTCCACCGTTTCGAAACTGAACGATTCCGTCGGCTCGAATCTTGGGCGGCTGACTGAATCGAAACGACTGGATGGCTCGCAGCAGAGCGGGGTCAGTCCAGGCAGCGAGCGCCGCCGGATAAAGATTTGCTTCAGCATTATGAATCCGCACTTCGCCGTTACCGAAGTCGTAGGTGAACGCTCCGGTACCAGAACCCTCGTCTCGAGCGACGCGAACATCCTTGTAATCGACTGCCTGATCCTGGACCCGAAAAGTCGCAGAAGCCGAATTCATAAACGCGCCCCGCAGTCGTGTGCGCCCCAGCCAGACCTCACCGGATCCTCGGATATCCCTAAATTCCGGACGCGGCCCTGAGAAGCTCGCCTGAACCACCGGCGGTGTCTGGAACTCCCAGTCTGCCAGGGCCCGTTGAACCCGCGCCGGAAATAAAGGCATTAGCGCGGTCGGGTTTAAGGCCGAATGGATCCTCATCCGAAAATCGCCCGGGACATGAAGCACATCTCCCGCGAGCGTACCGGTCCGGTGAGTCACTTCGGCGTTCGAGATCATCCAGGAATCGCCGGCCCTCGAAAATTCTGCCTTCATGCTCTGGAACGGCACCGACCGAAACGAGAACTGGTCGAAGGCTAATTTGCCAAAGAACTGGCTTTTCCGATTCACTTTCGCGAATCCGCTGAGCTCCAGCTGAGGCGGCGCGTCGAATGTCCAATCTTTGGCCCAGGGACAGCGCGGCTCGCCACCAAGGAGTTGCGCTAAATCCAAGCTGCTTCGAACACGAAATGTTTTGCCGCCGGTTGTCAGATCCCAACTGGCAGTCGCAAATAGCTCACCTTTTGCATCGCGGACATGGATCTTTTGCAGCTCCAGACGCCGGTTCTCCAGCGAGAATTCCGCATTGAAATCGTAAAGCCGATAATCCTCGCGAAGAATCGACTCGGCCGATAAGCGTCCACCTTGAATTCTCAGGCTGGCCGGATCGGCCAGATCAACCTGAAACGTCAGATCGAGTCTTGGCGGTTCCCCTGGAAAACGCATGGCGCGCACTTCATCAACAAATTTGCTAACCAGTTTCGCCGCGGAATCTTTGTCAGAGCCCGAATTCTCGTCTCCAAAAGGGGTCGTAAACCGAAGTTGTGCCGGGTTTACCAGAGTCCCGCTCGCCGTTAGTTGAATTCCGTAAAGATCTCCGGAGACTTGCCGAACCTCGATCCTGCCCGGCAAGAAATAGATTCGAGCGTGTAAGCGATCGATCTCAACCTTCTTCCCGTGCGGATCTTCCGGGTCAAGCGGTATCGAAATCCGGGCGCCGCGCAGATCCACGGCGTTGAGGGCGGCCTCATGCTGGAATAGATTGGCATAGTTAATATCGAGCGAGATGTCGCTGATTTCGGCCAGAACCATCTGCCGGCTTTCGGTGTCGAAAACCTGTACCTCTCTGGCGCTCAACCCGTGAAACGGATCCAAGGTTAGTCTTCGCGCCGTGATGACCAGACCATAGCGCTCAAATTCCTTAGCCAAGGTCCAGCGCCACCGCTTTCCAAACCCTTTATCATAGATATACCAGCCGCCCCAGCTCAGCGCGGCGAACAGCAAAGCCAATAGAGGCCACTTCGCCAGATAAACGATCCGCCGCGACATGAATGAGAAAGATTGGTCAAAACCAGCAAAAAGAAAGTCACTTTTCTCTTCAATTCTGGCTTGGGTTATGCTGTAAATTCAAAACCGATGATTCAACCGAACTGTCGGAACAGGTTCACCGCGGAAGATTTTAATTTCATCGTTCGCACGCTCTCCCAAACTGATCGCCAAGCGGTCAGTTTGGTCGATCTTCTCACCGATACCGAAACCCGGGATGGGATTTTGGACCATGAAGCTCTGATTCGTGCTGTCCTCGAGAACCCTGGAAATCTGACCATTTCCCAGCAATTCTATTTCTACGTGCTGGCCAGACTCGCTCTCAGGCGGACAGGTATCGACGACCGGCAGCTGGCCGACTACGTCGCCGCATTGCTCGAGAATTTTTCACGAAGCCGTCAGCTGCACGCACCGATCGAGAACTTTGAAGCGCATTACGTGTCCGATTTGCTGTTGGCCTTGAAGGGAGCAACCCCGTACCAGAGCTTCCTGATTCGCGCGCATGTTGGAAACTACTCCCTGTTCATCACCGGGATCTTTCACGAAAGTATTGAGCGCCGGAGTCAGCGCGG
>JBAUZZ010000193.1:0-18885 GCA_049585495.1 Chthoniobacterales bacterium
ACGCGGGGATATTCAGGCAGCGGCACAAGGTAATCGCGAGATGGGTAAAATCGCGGCAGACGCCAACCCGCTCGCGAAAACCATCACCGTTTATCTCGAGCGCGCGGTGGCCAGTCTCACCGAACAGAAAACTGAGATTCAGCCAGAACTACTCGCCCACCTCTCGCCGGCGAAGAAGCGAAACGGCCAGCGGCCTGAAGGCTCGCTGGGCTAACTGACACGACCGCGTTCGGGGTGCTATCTGGATCAATCTCTTCGGTGACAATGAGAAAAGTTTCGAGAAGATGTTGCCCGAACACCATGGTGATAGTAACGTCGCCTGCCTCGCGTCCACGACTGATAAGGACGCGGCCAATCCGGCGCTGGAAACCCTATCTTTTGTCTTGCCTAGCCGTTACTGCGAAGTCGACAGCGAGCTGCTTGACTTCGCCTGGCAAAACTTCGGCGCCACTCCCGCTTGGATGGGCGCGGGTGCAGACGATTTGCGACTTCGTCCATGGCCATCTCCGCTTCGATTACCTGCAAGCTCGCGCCAATCGCACCGCGCTCGAAAGAAGGTGGACAATCGCGCGTATTTTGCCCAAAAATCGAGCCGCTATGAGCCCAGAAGAAGTTGACAACCGGAACGGCGTGCTGTCGAATTTGCTCGTTATGAGCGCTACCTTGACCGGGTCCTAGACCTGTACTTAGAGTTTGTAACGTCGTGGTATACCCAAGAGTTTGCCGAAGTGTTCTTTCATCCAAAGGAATTTTTAAGCCTTGTACCCGCTGTGAACTCGGTGCTTGCAGGCAGCGTGCAGCACCTGCCGGAAGTCCGTTGGCGCCTGAGGATTTTTGACTTCCTGCAGAAACGTTTTGCGATGATTGCGCCACGCATGAGTTCTACAGCCCAAATAGGCAGCGAGCGAGAGTAACGCAGGCATTCTCGCCGGGTTTCGCGAGCCAGGGAGGGGTAAACGCAAAAGATTGAGTTTCTGACGCTGCGAGGAAAAGATCCGCTTATGAATTCTGCGGCAAACCAGGATGCGCCATTCTATGACGTTGTCGTTATCGGCGGCGCGCTTTCTGGCGCAGCAACGGCCACCTTGCTGCTGCGACAAAATCCCGGCTTGCGCGTCTTGATCGTGGAAAAATCGGTGCAACTCACCCGACGTGTCGGCGAGGCGACGGTTGAGGTCAGCGCCTTCTTTATGGGGCGGGTGTTGGGACTGACCCAATATCTCAACGAGTCGCATCTCGTGAAGCAAGGGTTGCGCTTTTGGTTTACCAACGACGAGGTGAAATCGCTCGACGAAGCGAGCGAATTGGGCGGGCACTACCAGGTTCGTCTGCCGTCGTATCAACTCGACCGCGCGGCTTTCGACGAGGAAGTCCTGCGCCGTGCTTGCGCCGCCGGGGTTGAACTTCTGCGCCCCGCTAACGTGACCAAAGTGGAGCTTTCTCCAGGCGGAGAGCAGACGATCACGGTCCGCCACGGTGAGACGACCGAAACAGTTCGCGCACGCTGGATCGTCGATGCTTCGGGCGTCGCTGCATTGCTCGCGCGGAAAGAAGGCTGGTGGAGGCAGAATACCGAGCATCCCACCGCCGCCGCATGGTCGCGGTGGAAAGGCGTGAAAGATTGGGACAGCTACGAATTGGCGGAAAAATATCCGCATTGGGCTTCTGCGGTCTGCGGCATTCGCGACACCGCGACCAATCATGTGATCGGTGATGGGTGGTGGAGTTGGTGGATTCCTCTCAAGGGCGGCGACGTCAGCGTCGGGGTCGTGTCTGATCAGCGAATCGTCAATTGGCCGCAGGCTGGCGGCAAGCTCGGCGATCGGCTGAAAAAATTTCTCATACAACATCCGGTGGGGCGCGAGATGCTCGCCGACGCGCAATTCGATGAGGACGACGTTCATTGGCGCAAGAACCTCGCATATTACAGCACGACGTTTGCCGGAGACGGTTTCGTGCTCGTCGGCGACGCCGCGGCATTCATGGACCCGTTTTACAGTCCCGGTATGGACTGGATCTCGTTCACCACCACCAGCGCAGCGGAATTGATCACCGCGCAGCGGCGCGGCGAGCCGATGACAGAACGGATCGAGCGTTACAACCGCGATTTTGCCCTGAGCCATCGCTCCTGGTTCGAATCCGTATATAAGGACAAATACGAATACATGGGCGAATGGGACCTAATGAGCCTCGCGTTTCGGTTCGATCTCAGATTGTACTACCTCGGCATCGTCTCGCAGCCTTTCAAATTAGGTGTCAAGGCACTGCTCTCGCCGCCGTTTATCACCCCCTTATCACGTCCGGTCTTTCATCTCATGCGGACTTACAACCGCCGTTTTGCGCAGATCGCCCGGCGCCGACGACGCATGAGTACGCTCGGCAAAGCTAACCGCGGACAGCGTTGTTTGATCAAAGGCTACACACTGAGCCGGGGCGACATCCGGCTCCTTTTCAAACCTCTCTTCAAATGGTGCTGGCTTGAACTAAAGGAAGGGTGGCGTAGTTGGTGGCAACCGAGGGAAAATAAAGTGCCGGTGAGAATTGTTGCTATGCGAGAACAGCGCGAAACAGTTGGCGATCCCAGCCGTCTCTGAGAGATCGTTTACACCACGGCTGTTGCCCAAACCGTTGGACATATTGATGGCTAGCTCTGGCTTGGCAGTGCAATTCGGACAACAGGCCGGAGGCGACGGTGGCTTAGCTTACGATTTTCTCCGTTAGGTGTGGTGACCCCATTTAGTATGCTTAACCGAACCCTTTTCTTTGCCCTTTCAACCTTGGCGATTGCAACCTCTTTGCACGCTCAAGGGTCGGCTATTACTTGGAGCTCTTCCGGCAGCCCGGCTCCGACGACATCGAGTCCGACGCCTATAATAGCTCCGTCGGCGCAAATTGGAACGCCGAGCGGATCACCAAGCCTACACGCCAGGGCAGCATCACCCCAACGGAAGGCCGATCCGGGCGCACAGCGCGTGCCCGATCAAGACACAATTACTCGGTTACAGATCTTTTTGGATGAACATTCGTTTGGGCCTGGAAAAATCGATGGGCGATGGGGCGAATTTGTCGGCGAAGCGCTAAGAAGTTTCCAAGCCGCTAATGGTCAGCAACCGTCCGGTCAGATCGATCCGGCTTTGCAGCAGGAATTAAAGATGATTTCACCGGTCTACACGACTTACACGGTAACTGAGCCTGATTTGCATTGGGTGGGGAAGGTTCCTTCCAAGCCGGCAGAAATGGCCAAGCTGAAGAAAATAGTGTATCGCTCGGCTTTGGATTTTGTCGCCGAGCGCTATCATGCTGACCCCGACTTCATCCGGAAATTGAATCCAGGTCGCAATCTGAACGCCCTGAAAATAGGGAGCACGGTTCAAGTACCCAATGTGCAGCCGTTCCAGATCGAGACTACTCAGGCTGTACCGGATTTGCCGCCGAGACCAGAGTTCGCTCAACGCAGCCTTAAAGTTGATACAAAAGGTCGGACGCTCGATCTGGTAGACGGCGGCCGAGTCATGGCTTCTTTTCCGATTACTCCTGGCTCAAAAAGCCTTCCCGCGCCGATTGGTACTTGGAAAATTGTGAAAGTCACGACGATGCCTATTTTCCGGCGGGACGAGGCAATGCTGAAGCACGGACGGCGAAGTAGCGACTTTTATACTATCCCGCCTGGGCCACGGAATCCGGTTGGGATCGTTTGGATTGGGTTGAACAAAAAGGGCATCGGCATTCATGGTACCGACAGCCCGGACACGATCGGTCGTTCGGCCAGCCACGGCTGCATCCGTCTGGCAAACTGGGACGCGGCTCGATTAGTTAACCAGGTTACGGTAGGAATGACGGTCGAGGTCTTTTGACCGAGCGTTTCGCGCCAATGGCAAATAGCCCTGCTCTCCGCGCGAATAGCAAATAACAGATCGCAAATAGCAGCGTGCCGAAGGCGTGCGTTCAAGATCACGGATGTGACCTGGATCGTGTAGCTTCGCGTCGGCTGGGCGGAACCGCCGACTGAGCAAGAACCACGAGCGTCGGGTGCAAACCTCACAGACGATGATGGACCTCGCCGCAATCCACCTTATGGCTCAACCGGACGAGAGTTGGATGAGACTTTTCGAATATCCTCTAAGCCAAATGAACCACCAATTCGAAGTATGGACCATTCGACGATCGTCAGCGCAAACCGTCCCGGTGGATCTACCTACGCCGCAGCCGATGGATCTCAAGATCTCAACGACGATCCGACAGAAGCTTTTTTAAGCAATGTGCTGGAAGCACAGGCCTGTTGTGTTCATGGAGCTTTCCGGTGACCAAAAAATGCGCAGTAAGGCTAATCCGCGCAGTTTGGTTTTCACCATTGGATTCTCTACCGGAGAAACCCGAGGAGAACTCGGGGTTCCACCAGTCGAAAATTGCCGGAGCGAGACAGCGCCTGGCTCACACGATCATGAGCGTCCTTTACCTAGCCCTTGACGGAGGTTTTCGGTTGGATGTGGTTAGTACCCGTTCCCAGGGCAAGACTGTGAAGATCACAGGATTGAGCTGTATCGCGGAAATCCGAGATCAGGGTTCTTTCAACGAGTCAGATTTGCTGAAGAGTAGACGGTTTTGAGGTGTGCGACTGCTGCGGACGGATGGATAATAGTCTCGGCTGGACATGATACGACCGCTGTGCGCCCACCAAACGAACTCGCCACATGGAACGAGATATCCTAGGAACGGTGGTTCGCGTCGAAAATCAAACCGAAGAGATTTTTCTAATCGAACTCGAGTCTGCGGCCTGAAAGATGTAAACGCATTTGAGATTATTTCTGTCAGTTTGAGCTTCGACCAAACTGGCGCGGGCGTCGGCTCGCGGTTGGCAGTTACGATAGCGGCTAGTGACAAGGTGCAATTGGTCGTAAGACCAAAATCAAAACAAGGAGACCAAATTGGCTCGGGTAGATCAGAGTACGAACAAGAATCGAAGGGAACAGCGGCTCAGCAGAAAGTGAAGCCTGTGGGCACTTTCGCAAGCGCGGAAGATCGCGTACTCCGAACCCCGGAAGGCGGGACGGTACCGCAGGATACGGGTGACCAAGGTGGTGGACAAAACTAGGCTCAGAGACGTTAGCTTGGGAAAGGTTGCCACCAACCTTGAATTTATCGCCGAAGCTGTGCCGCGACGCCAGATCACATTGGGTTATCGCCTTGGCCTGCGTGAAGTTGCTTCCACCCTGGCCCCGGGGCTTCCGTCTTGGACCACCAGGCGGGATCAGGCTACCGTGCCGTTCTAATGGAGGATAGCGCAGTTAGGAAGCGACAGGAATCCACTTTTGTGCATCTCGTCTACTATGAGCTTTAAACAAGGTGGTTGATACTGACGACGTTATGTGTGCCGACGGCTCCCGGTGTTATGGGCGCAATGGCAGGTAAGGAGACCGCGGCATCCGCTAAAAGACGCTACCTTATCCCTCCTGATGGACCGTACGATTGATCCCGAGCCGTTATCCGCTGAATCGTTCTCTCTACCTTGACGGTCTGCGCGAGCCATAGGCTGCAGGTAGATGCCTGATTGCCGCCTAAGGATTTTCCTGACCAAGCTTTCTGCGGTCATTTGGTCCTTGTTTTTGCCGCGTTCGCGGTGCGATAAGCATCGATGGGCGACCTGCTGCACCGGCAGCGTTCTCGAATGTACCTTTTCCGAGCCTGCTCGGAGGTGCGGTCTAACTTCACGAGGAGCGGTAAAGGTATGAAATCCATCGTGGTCTGGCTGCAGACGTTGAAGTTAGCGAATCAATCCAGTAAGCGAAGCGATAGAGAATCGAGAGGAATGCCTCCGCCTCAGTTCCCCCCGGATTCAATCTCCGCCATACTGGTCATCGGCACCCTGGTTGTCCTCAGTTTGATTGGTACGATCCTAATCCGAGATATTCGGCGGGACAACGAACTACCACGCGAGAAGGACGCTGCTGAACTCGAGGAGATGCAACGAGGCGTCGTCAGTCTGCAGTCGGAGCCTTCCGGCGTTACTGTCTGGCTGGACGGTGCTCGAAGCCGATTGTTGAACGCTCTTTATCTCCAGGGAGGCATCAATTAACGCTCCAGGCTCCAAGCTTTCAGGAGCGCGAACCGAAATTTGAGACGAGTGCGGACAGGAGCCAGGACCTCGGCTCCTTCGTTCTACAAGAGAGTGGAAGCGAGCTTTTGCGCAGTGCGAGTCCTCCCGGCACTCCCTTTGAATTCGCAGGTTCGAACGAAAAGAGATTTATCGGTATAACGCCAGCGAGGCTGCAGGAATTCGTTCTTCGATTATACAGCGTTTATTTAGGTTCAGGGGGACAGTCACAGTACGAGCGAACGGTGAACTTAAGCACGGGACAGTCGATCAGCGTTGACCACGCATTTGCGACAGTTTCTCCCCGGGAAACTCCGGTGCCACCGATGGAAGCCGCAGCGTCTGGTCAAACTCTCGTTGACGCGTCCAATATTGAGATGGACCGCCCGCAGCCTCGGGCGGAGGCCCGCTCCGAGTCTCAAGCCTATCGGAAGACGTCTTTAGCAAGAAACGCAGCCGCTTAACGATTCAGTGCTAGGTGGGATGAAAGAGAGAGAGAGAGCGATTGATCGCCAGATTGCAGCGATGGACCAGAGAATAGCTTCTGCTTTGGGCAGCAGAAAGGAATGGCTCAAAACTTGGAAAATATATTTGGAACGCCGCAGAGATTACGTACGAGATCTTCGCCGGTATAGGGAAATAACTCGCAGGCAGAAACGGACCGCTTCGTTTAGATGTTTAGCGACATGAAACTTATCATGCACGATCTGGGCTTGTGGTGCTGCCTGGGCAGTCGCCCTCTGGGGTGTCTTCGATCTTGCGGACAGGTGTAAGCTAAGCCTGAGGCCGTGGAAAAGAAGAATCAGAAACCAAGGAGTAAATTTGGCCGACGCTTTGACGAAGAGTTTAAGCGTGACGCCGTTAGCATGTTGGAATCCCGGGTTCGGCCGGCCGAGCGGTTGGCCGGAGAGCTGGGAGTGTCAGTCTGGAGCTTGAAACGCTGGGCAAAGCTTTATGGGAAGGACTCGGCTGCTGACGGGCCGCCGGGGGGTGGCGGCCCGGCGGCAGCCGACGCGGCGGTGCTGGTGGTGGAAAACGCCCGGTTGCGTCGGGAGCTGGAAACCGTCAGCCGCCAGCGCGACATCCTAAAAAAAGCCTTGGGCATCTTGGGCCAGGAACCGCCGCATTTTACGAAGTGATCACCAAGATGAGAACCGAGCAATCCTGCTACAGCACCGCCGAAATGTGCCTGGCTTTGGAAGTCAGTCGCAGCGGCCTGTACGATCACACCTACAAGAACCAAAGCGATCGGCGTCAGGAGGATGCCGTCCTAGCAGAGCAAATCTCGCTCATTTTCCTTCAAAGCCGCAATACTTACGGTTGCCGACGCATCCAGCAGATGCTTCGCCGCCAAGGGATCCAATGCGGAAAGAATCGCATTTGCCGCCTCATGGAGGACCAAGGATTGCAGGCCGTACAGAAACGCCGCTTTCGGCCGCGAACCACGCAGAGTCGTCACGCTGAACCGATTGCTCCCAATCGGCTGCAAGAGCTTCCGGAAGCGCCGCAACGTCCCAATCAGGTTTGGACCGCCGACCTGACTTATATTCCCACCCAGGAAGAAGGTTGGCTTTATCTGGCCGCTGAAATGGATCTGTGTTCGAAGCGAATCGCCGGCTGGAACCTGGACGATTCGTTGGCTGCACCGCTAGCTGTGGAAGCTTTCCAGCGAGCCGTCAGAAGCTGGTCGGCTCCGATGCTGCATCATTCCGATCGCGGCGTTCAATACGCCGCCCAAGAATTCCGTAACACGCTTAAAATCTACAACGTCGCCCCGAGTATGAGCCGCAAGGGCTGTTGCTACGATAACGCGGCCATGGAAAGCTTTTTCGCCACGCTCAAAACCGAATGCTTCCAGAATCGAATCCCGAAAAATCGCGCCCAAGCCCGTGCCATGCTCTTCGATTACATCGAAACCTTCTACAATCCCCAGCGCCTGCACTCGGCGCTCGGCTACCTTTCCCCACTGGAGTTCGAAAAACTCTTGAATGACGAACTAAACCTACAAAACTAAACAACTACCTGCCCGTATTTTCGAGGACAGATCACTTTACGATGAGCTTTACTGTGCTCGGGGTGAGATGGAAAATCGCATTAAAGAACAACAGCTCGGTCTGTTCAGGGATCGGACCAGTTGTCATGCCTGGTGGGCCAATCAGTTCCGCTTGTTGCTCTCCTCAGCAGCCTACCTGCTCTTAGAAACGCTGCGCCGGCTAGGATTGCGCGGTATTGAGTTAGCGCGTGCTACGGGTGGGAACCATCCGATTACGGCTCCTGAAAGTCGGAGCGGTCGTCACTCGCAATACGCGACGAATCCGATTGTGGTTGAGTTCGAGCTTTCCCCTCCAAGAGCTCTTTTGCTCTTGCCTGGAGCGCTTCTCCGGCTGAGCCCACTGGGTGCTGGCCCCGGCACCACAATAACAAAGGTGGCTAACTCGCGGTGTCTCCTTATGCCGCTTCTGCGGCATCATTTAGCCCGCTTTTCGACAGAGCACCTTGCTATCGCAACCGAATGTATTCGTTCTTTGCGCCAACCATCACATGATGGAAAAAGCGGGCTAGAAGCCCAAAAGCGTTGGCGCCGGCTTCAGCGCTTCGAACTGATCCCAAAGGTTAGTTACTGGCGTTCGATTCGTCGATGACGAAGAACAAACCCAACAAGCCGCCTAACCAGTCACTTTAACAAGGATGCGCCCGGTCCCCGATACACAACTTTTGACAGTATCTCCTGGGCGGGGTCTAGTTGGTGCTAGAAGCGGCTGTTAGCGAGCGGACCGCGCAGGCGCTTGTGAAAGAACAAGAACAGAAGAGCCACCTGAAAACCTTTGTTGGCTAGCTTAGCTAGGCGGCACGAGTAGCGTGAGCCGTCATGTTCGAGCAGGCCGTGGCCTTTTTTGCTGGTCGTTTCAGTGAGAATGCCTACGGCGACGTTCCTGCGCCCGGTGGCTGAGATTGCTGGGAGGCACGACGGTCTGTGGCGAGATTGCCACTCCGTTGTTCGACGTGAACAATGTGAAATTCGCCTTTAGCGCTCTTCCAGACGCGGACGTACAACGTTGCACTTCCCTCCGCTTGCCTTACGCCGTTCGAGACTGTCCAAGCGAAAGGCTGAAGAACTTCATACTGATTAGGATTAGCCGAATGGACAATCTCAGGCTCTCCTCGGGGTTCCAATTTCCGACTAGGCCATTTGCGGTTATAACGCTCCGTGGACGCCTGAACTTCCGACAGCGAGAGGACTCCTTCGCGATAAAAGTTGACTCGGCGCGCGAAGAAGCGCTCCTGCGCTGAAACATCGTCACTCTCCACTGTTCGAATATAGTCGAGGACGAACTCCTTTAAGGATGTTGCTTCCGCCGGAACTTCGGCGTTTTTATTGGTTTGAGTCTCGGTAGATATCGATTCCACGGATGGGGAAGCTGACAGAGTTGGGAGAGAAATAGCTGCTTTACTTTGGTCGACTCGGGCGAGTTTCACGGACTCTTGATCTCGCGTGACTGGCTTATTTTCTGGGGTTGGACCAATCCGCGCGCTCGCCTCAGTAGAGCCGATCCCTTTTTTGTCCTCGTTCCGAGCCTCTCCTGCAGCTGGAACACGAACAGATGCCAAGTCAGACCTACCGGCCGTTTGGGCGGACTGAACTTGTGAATCTAACAGTGCCGCATTCAGGTCCGCACTCTTTGGCTGAGGTTGTTCTGATTTAGGTTCGTTTGCGCTGATAGCGGTACTCTTCTGCGCCGGCTCTCCGCTTGACAGCCCGCCTTTTTCGGCTTGAGGCTGGGTGGCAAGCAGATCGACAATCTTTCGCGCTAGCTGCGCTTTCTTTCCTGCCTTATTCAGCTCGGTCGCGTCACGCTGACTTGCTGCTAGATCGGCATTCTTCTGAACCAGTTGCGCTTTCGCTTGGGTGTCGGTGCGCCGGCTTTGCAGCGCGTCACGCTGGCTTGTCGCAAGCGCGGCATCTTTTTTGGCTTGTTGCGCCTCGGCTTCGGTGGCCTTGAGCTGAGCTTGCAGCGCGTCACGCTGGCTTGCCGAAAGCTCCGCATTCTTTAGGGCCATTTGCGCCTTGGCTTCGCTGTCCTCGAGCTGAGTTTGCAGCGCATCACGTTGGCCCGCCGCAACCTCGACATTCTTTTGGGCCTGCTGCGCCCTGGCTTCCGTGTCCTTCAGCTGCGCTTGCAGCGCGTCACGTTGAGTTGTGGCAACCTCGGCATTCTTTTGGAACTGTTGCGCCTTGGTTTCGATTTCCGCCAGCTGTTTTTCCAACGCGTCGTCCTGACTTGGTGCGAACTTCGTATCGTTTTGGGCTACTTGCGCCTTCGCTTCGGTCTCCTCCAGCTGGGCCTTCAACGCGTCACGCTGGCCGGCCACAAGCTCACCGTTCTTTTGGGCTTGCTGCGTCTTCGCTTCAGCGTCCTTCAGCTGCCTCTGCAGTGCGTCACGCTGGCTGGCCGCAACCTCGGCACTCTTTTGGACCGATTGGGCCTTGGCTTCAGTGTCCTTTAACTGGGTGTGGAGTGCGTCACGCTGGCTAGTCGCAAGGTCAGCACTTTCTTGGGCCGATTGGACTTTGGCTTCGGCGTCCTTTTGCTGGGTCTGGAGTGCGTCGCGTTGGTTAGTCGCAAGGTCAGCACTTTCTTGAGCCGATTGGGCCTTGGATGCGGTATCCTTTAGCTGGGTCTGGAGTGCGTCACGCTGGCTAGTCGCAAGGTCAGCATTTTTCTGAGCCGATTGGGCTTTGGCTTCCGTATCCTTTAACTGGGTCAGGAGAACGTCACGCTGGCTAGTCGCAAGGTCAGCATTTTTCTGAGCCGATTGGGCTTTGGCTTCGGTATCCTTTAACTGGGTCAGGAGAGCATCGCGCTGGCTTGCAGCCAACTCAGCATTTTTCTGAGCCAGTTGCGCCTTACCTTCGGTCTCCTTCATCCGGGTTTGGAGCGCGTCGCGCTCGCTTGCGGCAAGTTCGGCTTTCTTTGCTACTAGTGCGGTGTCTTCTTCCGGCCTCTTCCGTTGCACCTCTGCCGCCTTACGCGCATTCGATGCGAGATCAGCAATCCCGAGTTGAAGCTTCGCATATGCTTTCGTCGCGTTTCGCAGGATTCGCGCGTCAGGCCATTGAACCGCCGCAACGATCGCCAGACCAGCCAAACCTGCGAGAACTGTTAACCCGATGCTTTGCCCCATCGACCGGCGCGGTTTTAGGTTTGCACGGCTCTTCTGAATGTAGTCGGTCTGCGCCTCGGCCAGCATTTCCTCAACTCTTGGCCAGCTTCGAAGAAGCAAGTCCTGCGTGACGCTCACGATTAGCTCCTTGTTGGGATCAGTCCCGGCATGGAAGAGTCCCTCGCGGATGAACTGGTCAATCAGGCATTTAGCGCCTGCTCGCTGGCGGCGGTTGAGCCCTGGCCTCGAGACAAGGTCACGATATGGGACTGTCCGTCGTATCAAGCTACCTTCTTCGCCCTTTGCGGGCGACACCAATTGCCCGACTATGGGTTTGAGCGTAACCCGAGCGTCCTCGTTCAGTGCCGAAAAGACGCTTTCTGCATGTTTGGCCAGTGCACCCTCAAGTTCCCCTAATTCACGATAGTCGGACCAGCGGAGCAAACCATCGTTTCGAGGCAGCTGTTTCTGATATAGCTGCGAGAGCAGATGCTCTAGCAGAGACAATCGATCAGCACTGGCCAACACTGCATCCATCAACGCCGCGTCCAGGCTTCGGCCCGTCTCAGGATCCAATTCAAAGCGCAGACCCGCCGCCTCGGCTGGCAACCGAATCATATCTCTGATCTCCTGAAGTCCGGGAGGCGGAAGCTCAAATCTTTCGCTGAGGATGGTGAGCTCGTCCGGGCCGCAACGCTGCTGAAAGGAAGCATAGAAACCGCTCCGCAGCGTTGCGATGACAAAAATCCGTTGGCATCGGACGAAGGCGGCCAAGGCGGCGATATATTTCTGCTCAAGGTCGGGAGAAAACTCGCCCGCAAACAATTCCTCCAGCTGATCCACCACCAGCACAAGCCGCGCCTTGGGTTTGGCTTGCCCGAGTTTACTTGGATGGGCAACCTGAACATCTCCCACTCTCTGAACTGGGAGCGGCTCGCGTTGCCGCTCATCAAGGAAATGATTCAACCTTCGCACGCTGAGGTAATCCAGGGTTTCCCTGAAGCGGAGCACCGCTCTCTCCGGATGTTCGCGCAATTCCGCCGCAAGATTCTGCCAGCCGTTGTGGTTCACTGCGTCCGGAAGCTCCGGCAACGCAGACTCCTGGAGAAGCGCCACAGCGAGCGCAGCAAACGGATCCCCCGCCGTGCCTCCAGCGGCAGGCCGCGTGACGGCAAGGCGCCAAGACCCCGCTCCCTCCGTTCTTGTTGCAACCTGGGTCAAGGCCGGCAGGACGCCGGCCAGAACGAGGGAACTTTTTCCAGAACCTTCGGGTCCCAGCAGTAAAATAAAGGGCATTTTCGCTGCTGCCTGTTGCTGCAGAGCATCGAGCAAATCTGCGACGGCCTTCGTTCTACCGCGGAAAAATGGCGCATGTTCGAAAGCAAAATAGTCCAGCCCGCGAAAAGGGTTCTCTTCGCACAAGTGCGCCTTGTGCAGAGTTCCCGGCGGAACAAGTTCGCCACTCAACTTGCCGGCGACGAAATCTCGAAAACGCTTGCGAAACAAGCTTTCGAACTCTCCCAGATCCCTGTAATCATGGCAGCCTTCAACAAACGAGGCGTTCTTTGCCCAATCGGCGAAAAATTCCTGAACCGAATCCCACTGTTGGTGGATTAATTCTGGCTCTTCGTTTGATTCGAGTGGTGTCGCGGGAGCGGATCGATTCCGATAAACATGCAAAGCGGGAATCCCCGGAGTTCGTTTCGACTGATCCAACGCCCAAGCGATTTCATAATCGGTTGCGGATCTCGGGCGGCCGCGGTCCGGCATAACAAATAACGGGGCTAGTTTGGCGCCAAGTCGTGACCAGAGGAGGCATATGACGAGATCGTAGTGCCCAGTATTCTGGATGTGGTTGCGTCGGTCTTCCCCGAGCTGGACTTCCTGGCTCTCCCAGAAGCAGACCTGCAGTGATGCACCTTCCTCGCAGCGACTTGTCGCTTGCGCGGTAACGTCGTCTTCCGTGTCCGGCCTTGTTAGCCGATTGGGATAGGAGAACGTGACAGCAAGGTTAAGCTCTGCAGCAACCGAACGAATTAACCGCTCCGCCAGAGCCCGCTCTTTCCGGACGTCCTCGCAGCAAGAGACAAGAATCCCGATCTTCCGCATTGTTCGCGTAGTATGTTTTCTTCTATCTAAAGCGGAAATAGCGGGCCCCTCTTTAGTCCACATGAGCTTTGCACGCGACTGATTCTGCGCCTCAAATCGGTGTCCGAGAAAGTCCTGCAAAAACACTAGCGCGGCAGGGTTCGGCAACACCTTCCAGAGGTTCTACCTACCGGCTTCTGAACAGTAAGCGGCATCCCTTATCACCGGCGATCGGTGTCGAGAAAACGGCTTCGTGGTTAGATAAATCCGGTTTATGCATCTCGAGACGAAAACTCTCGAGGAGTTCTTCCGGTATTAGGGTTGCGGTTCCCAGTTTTGCGACGACCACGCTACTTGCATGATTCGAAATTTCTGCCGCTTCGATCGGCGAAGCACCGGAAACGAGGCCGAGTGTAAAGAGTGCGATAGCTGTATCGCCTGCACCCGATAGATCGTATACCTCACGCGCATGCGATGGCACATGGTAGGGTGGCTGATCACGGTCAAAAAGGATCATTCCTTGCTCCCCGAGGGTGATAAGCAGAAGATCCGGCTTCCACTCCCTTAGCAATTCCTTGCCTACTCGCAGCAGCGCCTCGTCTCGTAAAGGATGAAGCGCCGGCTCTTGCCAAGGTTGATTTGCGGCAGCGAATGCCTCGCTGCGATTCGGTTTGACGGCGGTCATCCCACGCCAAGTTATTTTATTTCGCACGTTCGGGTCGGCCGTTACCACTTTTCCGGCCTGCCGCGTTAACGAAGTGACACCATCCACGAAACGTTGCTGAAGGAATCCCTTTCCGTAATCTTCGAAAATAATTCCGTCGAGTTTCGGAAGAAGCCCGCGGATTTTTTTTGAGACAGCGGGTTTGCAGCTCATCTGAAAGAGATTGCGGCTTTTCCGGTCAACGCGAACCAACTGCTGCTGGCGTGCTATGATACGCGTCTTTACAATGGTCTGGAACGATCCATCAATTTGTATGGCGTCAAGGTCGATGCCACTCTGTCTGAGAATTCTTCGCAATTCTTCCGCGTACCCGTCCTCTCCGACCATGCCCATGACCCCGGTCTGTACATCGGTGATTAAGCGAATCCAACTGACTCCGGCTCGCCCACGGCACGGTTGCGCGTTGTAGAAACTCGGCCCGGCCGCTGAAGAGACGCCCGTCATGGGTTTAGGTCGTGGATGTTTACTTCGGAAGCCTCGTTTTCGAATGCTCTCCACGAACACTTTGCGGAAGCCGGTATCGTTTTTCTGGCACGACTTGGAATCAGGGAGATGCGCCTTCACGGGGAGAGTTGAAGCCGCGGCCGGAGTTTAACAAAGCCTCGTAGACGTAGCCGGCGGTTTCGGTAAGCAATTCCTTTGCCCGATCGCTGGATCGCCACCATGGGACTGCGGCATCACCGGATGGAGTCCACGCGATAACCCCGACTTTCGTTCCAGGCCCTTCCATCTTGGCAAAAACCAACCGACTGCGTCTGGCGTGAGGACCCAGCGTAAAGACATTGACGGCTTTGGGCTGGCCGCCCCTAGTCTGAAAGGCCTGCCAGACGGCCGCTGCAGATTCATAGGTGCGTTGAGTTTCGGTGTCCTTGGCCGCAACGACAACTATTCTATCCCTGGGGACACCCAGTCGAATCAATTCGCGCCCGGTCCCCTCGGCATAACTCCAACCGGGTTCTTCCCAGCCCCTTACGCTGGTCGTGCCACCAGTTGCGACAACGTATTGATAGCCGCGCTGCTCGAATTCCTCTGCGGCCGCGCGTACGCCCTCGCGGCCAATCCAGCCTTCCACTACCAAAACCTCAGCCGGCAACGGCTGGCTCAGCGAGAGAAAGGATTCTCCGCAACTGCACCACCAAGCCACGGGGATCGCCAGGAGCAAGGCTACGCAGCATGAGCCCAACGATGTCGGACACCAAATTGCACGGCGCTTAATCAAGCGCAATCTGCGGAACCACGAGGACATAGGTTTGGGGGAAGCTGGTAGGATCAGATCTCCGAGCTGACCGCTTCCCGTGTGCCGCAAACGTCGAATCCTTCTAATCTCACTCGGAAGATTACGCTTTCCAAACCGTTCCTGGTACCGTCTGCACGTGCGCCATCGCATTCCTTGTGTCCACGATGCACTTTGCCCAGTCAGCAAGTTCCTGATAGTTCACACACGCGTGGGCCGTCGCGATGACCACGGCATCGAATCCCATTATCGTTTTGCAGCCCCACCTCACGGATTTTTTTCCTGCCCAATGCGGGTGTTCGCGGGTTGGACGAATCACCGGCACGTACGGATCGTAGTAGCTGACAATCGCCCCGCGCTGCTTCAGCAACTCCATGATGCGATAGCTGGGCGACTCACGCTCGTCGTCCACGTTGGGTTTGTAAGCGAGCCCGAGAACCAGCACGCGCGCGCCATTCAGGGGCTTGCGCGCGGAGTTCAGGGCTTCACCTATCCGCTCCACTACGTGGGCGGGCATAGCCCTATTGATTTCGCCCGCCAGTTCGATAAAACGCGTACAGCGCTCGAATTCCCGTGCTTTCCACGTCAGGTAAAAGGGATCGATTGGTATGCAGTGCCCCCCCAACCCGGGCCCGGGATAGAAGGCCATGAAACCAAAAGGCTTTGTCTTCGCTGCCTCGATAACCTCCCAAATATCGATTCCCATCGAGGCGTATACGAGCTTCAGTTCATTCACCAGGGCAATGTTTACGCTCCGGAAGATGTTCTCCAGAAGCTTGGCGGCTTCTGCAACGCGACAGGACGACACAGGTACGATAGTCTTGATGGCTTGGCCATAAACCTCCACCGCCTTTTTAAGACACGCCGGCGTCAGACCACCGATGAGTTTGGGCACCTCACCGACTCTGCTCGCCGGATTTGCCGGATCTTCCCGTTCCGGCGAAAAGGCCAAATGGAAATCTTTTCCGGCCTTCAATCCGCTCCCTGCTTCGAGAACCGGCTTCAAATCCTCATCGGTTGTTCCCGGATAGGTGGTAGACTCCAGGACAACGATTGTGCCAGATCGGAGATATGGCGCGATCGCACGCCCTGTTTGCAAGATAAAGGAGACGTCTGGCTCGCGGTTCTTGTTGAGCGGCGTAGGAACGCAGATGATCACCGCTTCAACCTCCTTAACACGGGCAAAATCCGTTGTCGCGGCCAGGCGGCGGGCCTTAACCTGCGTTGCCACCGTTTCCGCGGGGACGTGCTTGATGTAACTGCGTCCCTCGTTGAGCGCGTCTACTTTATCGGGATCAATATCAAGACCTAGGACGGGCACCCCAGACCGCGCAAACTGGAGTGACAAGGGCAATCCGACGTAACCAAGACCCACAATGGCGATTTTCGGTTGTGCTCTATCCATTTCGTTGTGAGCGTTATTGAGGATTGCTAGTAACTAATAGACCGAACTCCGCTGCTGGTTGAGCAGGAAAGGTAGATCCCGATGACCAGCGCGCCGAATTGAAGTAGACGACCTTCCAGGTGCGATTCCTGATTCGCAGCAAGATGCTGCGGCTACCTTGCCACGCCCTCCCGTTTTGGCTGGAAGATGGATCACCTTCGAGCAAATCTCGTCCCGGCAACGCCGATGAATGGGTTTCCAGCCAGACACCGACTACTAAAGAGTTTTTACAAACTCCATTGCCGCCAGCAAAGACAGGCATCATCAAGTGTCTGACCCTGGATCTTAACGAAGATCTTCATCGTCTCATCAAATTGGCCTGTACCATTCGCGGTTCTACGATGGTTGAAGAGATTACAAAGCTGTTGGAAAAGGAGTTCCCAGCGTCGTGAGCGAAGCCGAGAAAAGACGCCGAGCTGCGGCGCCTACAAAGTCGCTGCGCACTTTTGGAGAGCTTACTGGGCGAAGCCATACGCTTGCAACCTTCGACCACCCTGGTGTCGAATTGATTAATGGCTATTTTTTTAGGACGATGATCAGCTCGCTGTCGCCGATGCGGCCCAGGCTCAGCAGGCTGAGGATTTTTTTTAGCGTCACATAAAAAAAGTGCGTGGCCGTTTTCCGTTGCAACCAGTGGCTGTCCGCCACGTCTGCGGTGGCAAAATAAACGGTCTGCAACCCCAGTTGAGCGCCCTGCTTCCGGATCGCCCCGGCTGAAATGCAAAAACGCAGGTAGGTCTTAAACGGCACGGTATCGTTTTTGCCGACGTTCTTGTCGCCGTAAAAATAGCGGTAGGCGAGCACATGAAACGTGTACGGTAGAAACTTCGTCACCAACCCCTTGAGGGACAGAACATTGGGCAGCCTGAGAATGACGAGGCCGCCGGGCTTGATGGCGTGGGCAAACTGACGCAACGCCAGTTCCGGCTGCAACAGGTGCTCCAGCACTTCCCAGCAGACGATGGCGTCAAAACTGTCCGGCGGAAATTCGTAACGCTGGATGTCCCCGGCGATTTTCTCGTGCAGCACGGTGTTGCGTGCAAGCTGCTTTTCGGAAATGTCAATGCCCACCAGCCGCACCTGTCTGCCAAAATTCAGGTTGACGGCCGAGCCGCAGCCGGCTTCCAGCAGCCGCACGGACGGACGGCAGAAGAGTTCCCGGTCCAAAAAAGTTTGAAGGTTTTGCATTTCCTGGCTCATGGCGCATTTGCTTGTCCACTATGTTGTAAAGGCCCAAAGCTTCGATAAACGTCTCGTGTACATAGGCGCCGCCGCGTACCCGGCGGAAATCCACGTGGCATCGGTTACTTTGACGCCATCAGATGTTACGACCGGGGTCTCAGGAAGCGCTTTGCCCGCAGGCAAGTCTCCCAGCGAGCGAGATGTTGTTCGCGCCTGGGCTGAAGTTCAATTTTGGTCTGCATGATTTTGCCAGTGCTCAAATTTATCATGCACTAAAAATCATGCCGCTGGGGAGAGGCTCCAAAAATCTATGTTTTGTACCTATGACTTTCGCCTTTTGCGGGTTGAGCATGTCCGGACGATTCGCGTCTGTCTGCACCGTGCAAACCTCGCCAATGGGCGGGCTGTTCAAAGAAGCTGTCTGCTTTAGCTGACAGAGTGTTCACGGCCGTCGGTTAATTCACATCCCGGTGGGGTGACCGCGATCGGTCCGCTCGACTGGGTGCCGGCCAACGTTACCCAGGTCGAGGATCTTTGCCACCGGATCGGGCAACGGGACAACGTGTTAGTGCAACACCTAGTGCAGTAAGTCTACACCTCGTATAGCAGCCACACCATTTCACGAGTCCACATAGTTGGCATGCGGCTTTGAGGCCGCTATACAACCTTCAGACTCAGTGCACTAGTGCTGGCCAATAGCCTAGCTAAAGCCTGTTGCGAAATGGGGTTGTTATTTTTTCGCCTTGGCCGGGATGAGGCGCTCCTTATTCAAGGCCGCAAGTTCGCGCAAACGATCCTGGAGTTGAGACCAAGCGTCGACCCCCTGGCGGATCTGAGCCTGTGCATGGTGGGGAACATAGTAGCCGGTGGTTTTTCCGGTTTTTCCGCGGTAACTGATATATAAATGTGGACCGTGCTTGGGGCCGCCATGGTGGCAGCGGCAGTCTGGATTTCCACAC